>PNNC01000036.1 GCA_013824015.1 Polaromonas sp. | reverse complement strand
CGCACATCGGTCGTGTCGGCCGCCGGGCCGTTCCAGGCGGCAGTCGCTTCAGGCGGTAGCTCGGAAGAACAGCCGGCCAGACCGGCGGTCGCGGCCAGCACCACGCCGCCACCGGCGAGACGAACGAAATTTCTGCGATTCATGAGGGGCTCCGTGCATGGGCGTGTGCCACCACCGTACGCTGTTGCGGCGCGATCTCCTTGCGCGAGGTCAACAGGCCCAGCTGTGCCAGCGCCGCACGCAGTGCCTCGGGAAACGGCGTGTGCGGCTCGGCGCCAGTGAGGCTGGCCATGCGGGTGTTGACCAGGGTGTGCGGCGTGTGCCACTGGTAGCGCATTTCACACAGGGCCGCAACTTTCGGCAGCACCAGGCCGAGCGCCCGCATCAGGGTCCAGGACAGCGAGCGGACGTGCAACTGGCCGCCGGCCGGTAGCCAGCCGTGCTCCCAGGCGATGTCCCCCAGCGCATCGGCCCAGTCCTGTCCGGTGAGGCTGTAGCCGGCAAAGTGCAGGGTCTCGAAAGCCGGCAACTGCTCGCGCCGACCGGCCACCGCGACAAAGCTGCGCGCCATGTCGGGCAGCCAGGCCCAGGCGGTGGGCACGTTCATGGGCCCGGGGTAGGTCAGCTGGCCGCGCCGGATGTCCTTGACCATCACCTCGTCCAGCCAGGAGCCGGTGCCACTGCCGAAAAAATCGCCGCCGCGTATCACCACGGCTTTCATGCGTCCGTCCAGCGTCGCCGCGCGCACCTGCGCTTCGCTGGCGATACGCATGCGGCCCTTGAAGGTGCTGGCCGCCTGCGCCGTGTCTTCCCGCAGCAGCGGCGGCATGGCCCGGCCGAAGTTGTACACGCTGGCCGGCAGCATCAAGGTGGCTTCGAGCGCGCGGCTGACATCGATGGCGGCCTGGGTCAGGCCGGGCAGCTCGCGGCGCCAGGCCTGGTGGGTGTATGCCGGGCTCAGGCCCTGCACCACCACCGTCGCGTCGTGCGCGGCGGCGGCCAGGCTGGCCGTGTCCCCCGGCTGCGCGGCCAGCCACGACACACCGGGAATCGCCGGCCCGCTGGCGCCCGGACGCAGTTGCGCGAACACGCGCCAGCCCGCCTCGGCAAAGGCGCGGGTGGCGGCCAGGCCAAAACGCCCGCGGGCGCCGAGGATGAGAACGGTGGAAGGCTTTGTCATGAATTCTCCTGGGTAGAACAGATCGATGCGGTGATTGTGAAAACCTGGAAGCTGTTCGACAATCCACTAACGCCTTACATCAGGTATTCACAAATGAATAACAACTTCGACTGGCGCCTGGTGCGCTCCTTCCTGGCTGCGCTCGACCAGGGCAGCCTGCTGGGCGCGGCACGGGTGCTGTCGTCCACCCAGCCGACCCTGGGCCGGCACATCGCCGAGCTGGAAGCGCAGCTCGGCGTGCTGCTGTTCGAACGCACCGGCCGTGGCCTGCTGCCCACGCCGACGGCGCTGCAGCTGGCCACCGCGGCGCGCGCCATGGACAGCGCCGCCAACGAACTGTCGCGCAGCGTGTCGGGCCTGGAGCCGGACCTGTCGGGCACGGTGCGCATCACCGCCAGCCAGCCGGTCGCCTGCTACCTGCTGCCGCCCATCCTGGCGCAGATGCGGCAGGCCCTGCCAGACGTCCAGGTCGAGCTGGTGGCCAGCAATGCGGTCAGCAACCTGCTGCGCCGCGAGGCCGACATCGCGCTGCGCATGGTGCAGCCCGACCAGGCCAGCCTGGTGGTCAAGCGCATCGCGAAAATCACCCTGGCCACCTATGCCCACCGCGACTACCTGCGCAGGCGCGGTACGCCGAAGCAGCCGCTTGACCTGCTCCATCACGAACTGGTCGGCAGCGACCGCGACGAGGCCATCCTCAGGGGCATGGCCGGCTTCGGGCTGCCGGTGACCCACGCGTCCTTTGCGTTCCGCTGCGATGACCTGATTGCCTACTGGGAGGCGGTGCGCGCCGGGCTCGGCATCGGCTTCATCGCCGACTACCTGGCCGCCTCCGACAAGGACGTCGTGGCCGTGCTGCCGATGATCAAGGTGCCGCCGATTCCGGTCTGGCTGACGGTGCACCGCGAGATCCGCACCAGCCGGCGCATACGCGCGGTGTATGACTTTATTGCCCAGGCCTTGCCCAGGGCGCTTTAAGCGCGGCCCTGCAGAAACCAGCAGCTCTTGTAAAGTAGGGCGATGCAAACAGCAAAGGGGTTCAACACCGGGTGGGGTGTCTCCGGCCTTGGCAAAGGCCTGGCGCTGCTGACCCTGTGCCTGGCTTGCTGCGCGCACGCGCTGGAATTCGACCACCTCCCCGGCCGGCCGGACGGCGCGGCGCGCGGCATGGTGCTGAGCGGTGCCGTGGCGCCGGGCGACACCGCCAGACTGATCGCCTTCATGCAGCGCAGTCCCGCGGATGCCTGGGCTGCACTCGGCCGGGTCGAGCTCAGGATCTCGGGCGGCGATACACGCGAAGCGCTGCTGCTGGCCGAAACGCTGGTCGGCCTGTACCCGCACACGGTGGTCAGCGGCGAATGTGTGGGGGCCTGCGCCATCGTCTGGCTGGCCGGCGCCTGGCGTGTGTTGCCCCAGGGGAAAATCGGTATCGAGAAACCGCCGACGCTGGTGCCCGCCGCCAGCGCAGCCGTGGCTGCCGACGCCCCCCCGCCCTACGACCCCTTGCCCGACCAGCTGCGGACCTACCTGGTGAAGCAGGGGGTGCCGCCGCTGCTGGTGGAACAGGTGCTGGCAGCCGGTGCGGGCCGTGTCTACTGGCTGACCGACAAAGACGTCAACACCACCGGTGTCTGGCCGCCTTATTACTTCGAGAAGCTGCGGACCAACTGCCCGCTGCTGCTGCACAACAACGAGGCCTTTCACGCCTTGCGGCGCTGCGCGGCGCGCCTCGTCGTCAGCCAGAAAGCCTTTGCGCTGGACCGGCTGCTGACGGGCGTCAACGATCCGTGGTGGACCGAGAACCGGGACATCTTCAAAAACGCGCCCAGGTAGCAGGGCCCCCACGGTCGTTCGCTTCGCGTAACTCCCTGCCCCCGGGGGGGCGCATTTTTCCTTGGGGCGGCCCGGCGGAAAAACACAGCCCCACGCGCGCTCACGTTGACCCGTTCGTCCTGAGCTGGGCCAAGCTGTCCTCCGTCGCGCTGCGCCTGCTGGTGGAAGTCCCCACGTCCTGTTGCCTGCAGCCCGCCGCGCTAACATGGCCGCATGGCTGCCGCCCGGTGGCTTTCCGAATTTTCAAGGAGTTGTTGTGCGATCCATTCTCTGTACCGGCGTTTTGTCTGTGTGTCTCTTGTCCGCTGCCTGGGCGCAGTCCGACGCGGCTGCGGCCGCTGCCGCCAAAGAGGCCGGGGCCTCGGTGACCGCCAGCGGGCTGGTCTACCGCGCGCTCAAGGAGGGCACCGGCGCCGCGCCGGCGGCCAGCGACACGGTGCAGGTGCATTACCGCGGCCGCTTTCCCGGCGGCAAGGAGTTCGACAGCTCCTACTCACGCAACGAACCGACCGAGTTTCCGCTGAACCGCGTGATCCCCTGCTGGACCGAGGGCGTGCAGAAAATGAAGGTCGGCGGCAAGGCCAAGCTGACCTGCCCGGCCGCCATCGCTTACGGTTCGCGGGGTGCGGGCGGCGTGATTCCGCCGAACGCGACGCTCGAGTTCGAAATCGAACTGTTGGCGGTGAAGAAGTAGCCTTAGCCCTTGAGGCTGGCGGTGATCTCGTAGGAGCGCAGGCGCGCTTTGTGGTCGAAGATCTGCGAGGTGATCATCAGTTCGTCGGCGCCGGTACGGTCCACAAAGGCCTGCAGCTCGCGCCGCACGGTGTCGGGTGAACCGATGGCCGAACACGACAGCGTCTGCTCGAGGATGGCGCGTTCGGGCGGCGTCAGCCGCGCCTCGTAGCCCGCCACCGGCGGCTGCAGGCGCGAAGGCCGGCCGCTGCGCAGGTTCACAAAGGCCTGCTGCATCGACGAAGACAGCAGCCGCGCCTCGTCGTCGGTGTCGGCGGCAAACACATTGAAGCCCAGCATCACGTGCGAACGGGCCAGTTGCGCAGAAGGGCGGAAGCGGCTGCGGTAAACCTCGATCGCCTGCATCATCTGCGCTGGCGCAAAGTGCGAGGCGAAGGCAAACGGCAGGCCCAGTTGCGCGGCCAGTTGCGCGCCGAACAGGCTGGAGCCCAGAATCCACACCGGTACATTGAGCCCGGCGCCCGGCACGGCGCGCACGCGCTGGCCTTCCTGCACCGGCTGGAAGTAATGCATCAGCTCGACCACGTCCTGCGGAAACTCGTCGGGGTTGGCATTCAGGTCGCGCCGCAGCGCGCGGGCCGTGGCCTGGTCCGAACCGGGCGCGCGGCCCAGGCCCAGGTCGATGCGGCCGGGAAACAGCGATTCCAGCGTGCCGAACTGCTCGGCGATCACCAGCGGCGAATGGTTCGGCAGCATGATGCCGCCGGCGCCGACGCGGATGCGCGAGGTGCCGCCAGCCACATGCGCCATCACGACCGCGGTGGCGGCGCTGGCGATGCCGGCCATGCCGTGGTGTTCGGCCAGCCAGTAACGCTGGAAGCCCCAGCGCTCGGCATGCTGGGCCAGGTCCAGCGTGTTGCGCAGGGACTGGGCGGCGTCGCTGCCCTCCACGATGGGGGACAGGTCAAGAACGGAAAAAGGGATCATTGATTGCAGATGGGTCGCCCCGGCGCTTTATCAATGGCCGAAAGCGCTGCAGCGGGCGCGATGCGGACTCAGCGCAGCGGCGAAGGTTTGGAATTGGCCAGCCAGGCGCGGATGTCAGACACCTGCACCCCCACGGCGTCCACCGCTGCGCGCAGCTGCTCGGTGGTGCAGCCCAGTTTTTCACCCCAGTACAGCTCTTCCCAGGGGTCAAGCACGTTGACACGCAGGCGGTCTGCCGGTGCCCGGTGCGGTGGCTGGGTCCTCATGTTCACTCCATCAAACTCTGTTCACCCGGTTATACGCTGGCGACAGGTCAGCAGCCAGCGCACGGGCACTATGTCACAAAAAAAACCGTCCTGCGGCGCTGCCTTGTTGCAGGTGTACCATTTCCCGGCCACTTTGAAAGCCCGTATGCATGCCAACCAGCAAACTCTTGAAAAGCTCTACAGCGCCTTTGCCCGGCTGGATTCGGCCACCATGGCCCAGTGTTATGCGGCCGATGCGGCCTTTGACGACGAGGCTTTTTCACTGCGCGGCCACCGCGAGGTCACCGGCATGTGGCACATGTTGTGCGACGCCACCCAGGCCAGGGGGCGCGATGTCTGGAAGCTGGACTACAGCGGCATCGCGGCCGACGCCAGCACCGGCCAGGCGCACTGGGAGGCCGACTACCGCTTCAGCAGCACCGGCCGCATGGTGCACAACATCATCGACAGCCGCTTCACCTTCAACCCGCAGGGCCTGATCCAGACCCAGCGCGATCGCTTCGACTTCTGGGCCTGGTCACGCCAGGCGCTGGGCACGCCGGGCCTGCTGCTGGGCTGGACGCCCTTCCTGCGCAGCAAGGTGCGCGCCACCGCCGCGGCCAATCTCAAAAAATATCTGGCCAGCCGGCCCTAGATCAACGACAAGGACGCGCCATGGCCTCGACCCTGCCCGACAACTGGTTTGAAGGTTTTGAAGCGCGTGACTTCGAGGTCAACGGCACCTCCATCTTCGCGCGCTTTGGCGGCAACCCGCAGGGCCCGGCCCTGCTGCTGCTGCATGGTTTTCCGCAAAGCCATGTGATGTGGCACCGCGTGGTGCAGGCGCTGAAGGCAAAGTTTTTCCTGGTGTTGCCGGACCTGCGCGGCTACGGCGACTCGTCCAAGGTGGCCGGCCTGCCCGACCACAGCAACTACAGCAAGCGCAACATGGCGGCCGATGCGCTGGCCGTGATGGACGTGCTGGGCCTGAGCCGCTTTGATGTTTGCGGCCATGACCGCGGCGGCCGCGTGGCGCACCGGCTGGCGCTGGACCACCCGGGCCGGGTGCGCAAGCTCTGCGTCATCGACATCGCGCCCACGCTGGACATGTACAACGCGACCGACATGCGTTTTGCCACCGCCTACTACCACTGGTTCCATTTGATCCAGCCGAATCCGTTGCCTGAAACCATGATTGGCGGCAATGCCTTGCCCTATTTGCACGCCAAACTCGGCGGCTGGGGCGCGCAGGGGCTCAGCTACATCGAGGCCGAGGCGCTGCTCGAGTACGAACGCTGCTTCTGCACACCCGAAGCCATTCACGCGGCCTGCGAGGACTACCGCGCCAGCGCCGGCATCGACCTGGTGCACGACCGCGAGAGCCGCGCCCAGGGCGAAAAAATCCGCTGCGACATGTTGGTGTTGTGGGGCGAACGCGGTGTGGTCAACAAGCTGTTCAAGCCGCTGGCGCTGTGGCAGGCGCAGTGTGCCGGCATCGTGAGCGGCCAGCTGCTGCCGGCCGGGCATTTCATTCCCGAAGAGCTGCCGCTGGAAACCGCGCATGCACTGGTGCAGTTTTTCGGAGAAGGCGCATGACGCGTGACAGCTTGTTGCTGCTGCTGGGCGCCGTGGTGCTGGCAGCGCTGGTGGCTTCCGGCATCGCGCCGTATGAGCGTGGCACCTGGGTGCTGGAAGTCGCGCCGGTGCTGCTGGCGCTGCCGGTGCTGGCTTGGACGCGCAAGCGCTTTCCATTGACCACGCTGCTCTACGTGCTGATCGCGATACACATGCTGGTGCTGATCCTCGGCGGTGCCTACACCTATGCGCGTGTGCCGCTGGGCTTCTGGCTGCAGGACCTGATGCACCTGGGCCGCAACCCCTACGACAAGATCGGCCACTTCATGCAGGGCCTGGTGCCGGCCCTGGTGGCGCGCGAGGTTCTGTTGCGCGCAGGCTACCTGAGCAGCCGGCGCATGGCCGGCTTCCTGTCGGTCTGCGTGGCCATGGCCATCAGCGCGGTGTATGAACTGATCGAGTGGTGGGCGGCCCTGGCGCTGGGCCAGGGCGCCGACGAATTCCTCGGCACCCAGGGCGACATCTGGGACACGCAGTCGGACATGTTCCTGGCGCTGATCGGTGCGACGGTCGCGGTCACGCTGCTGGCGAGGTGGCAGGACCGGCAGATGGCGGTGCTGCCTAAACGCTCCTGAATTGATAGCTGCTGGCGCTTGCTGGACATGGGCGGAGGGTCTGAATCATTGTTGCCTTGCAGATGCGAGGCACTTCGACCCGGAGTTCCATGCAGCGCGCGGTGTTTCGCAAAGTTTTTATACCTTTTATACCTGTATGAATCTGTACAAAACTGCGGTACAACCCAGCAAGCAAGCCACTTTGCAGAGGATTTCAATGCCCAAGTTAAACCGCAGCCGCCAAGTTATACCGCAGGGTTTGCGGTCTAAATTACGTTAGACAGCATGAAGCATCGTGCGGCTGCGCTGCTCTTGGGGACTCTTCTTACTGGATGCGGCGGGCATCCTTGGTACGAGAGTGTCGATGCCTTTAACGAAGGGATAGATACACGGTCACTCGCGAAGAAGCCGATCGCCGAAGCGATAGCGTCATTAAGGGACCAGGGGTTTACTTGTGAGGGAACGTCCAGCAATAAAGGAGCCTTCGTGTGCAGCCGTCGCGTCGAACGGTTCCCCTGCGTTCAACATCAGACCCTCGGCCTAGAAGCTGATGGCGGAGCTAGTAGGGTGACCGGATATGTCAGCTACGATGGCAAGCTCCCCTCCGCGTGCTTATGAACCCAATTTTACTGGCCGGCGGGCCGTCAGCGTTTTCGCATTCCGTGTGCGAGCTGTCTAACTGGTTGGTCGACACAGACGCCAGGGTGCTCGCATGCGCTGCGCGCACTCGCTTCCCTGCCGCCGGTCACCGCCAACGTTAAAGCGCATGACAACCGCCATTGACACTCGCCGGCTTCTTCTCGTTTGCGCGGGCGTGGCCTTCTTGATGGCTTCTTTGTACGGGCTCATGGGTTTCTTCCAGGCGGTGATGTTGTTCACCGGCGAGCGCGCATTGAAAAACTCAAATATCTGGAGTTCGGTCTTCCTGGTAGCGGTCGCCTTGGCAACAATGTGCTTTGCATCGAGCCGCCACAAACGCTCCAGTCGTGCCCCATATCTAGCCGTCGCTCGCGTTGTTCTGCTGGGTGTCTGCTTGTTCCTTTCTGCCGCGGCCGCATGGCGAGTCGCAAGCGACTACGTGGCTCTCGACTCGTGTCTTGATCTTGGAGGCAGCTTCGACTACGTTCGCTCAGTTTGTGATCTCACCGATTCTCATGCTGTTGTTTCCCTGTTCGCTTGGCGCGGATTTTTCTTAACGAGCACATTCGTGTTCGCTGTCCCTGTCGTTATCGCTGTGGCGAGGCAGCGCAAAGCGAAGGAGCGGCCGAATGCGCCTTAACATGTCAATCGAAAATCAAGTCCCCTTTTCTCTGTAAAGGCCATGCGTGAATCACAAACAAATCAGACAGGGATTCATCCTCGCGGCACTCATGAACATTGGCGGTGTTCTCATCTTCTCGCGCGCGTTTACCAACGCCGCGATCAATAGAGCCGACCCGGTGGTCATGAGCAACTTTGGTTTATTGATGATCACTGTCTGGGGACTGGCGTACCTGGGCGCCGCGAACATCGACTCAGGCATCAAGTGGCTGGCCGGGGCGTTTGCGATCGAGAAACTGGTTTACGGTGTGGTCTGGATCAACTGGCTTTCGAACCATAGCCTGGCCCAGCTGTACAGCGAGGACGTCTTTGCCGGTGTGTTCTACAGCATCTATGGCGCGAACGATCTCGCCTTCATGCTGTTCTTCGCCTACGTTTTCTTTCGCGAGCCTTCACGCTCGTCTGTGGCGCGCAAGGAGGCCTGACCCCTCGCTCACGCGCAGAGCCCACGGCGTCACACCGTCGTCTTTCGCTTTAGCTCGAACGGTAGCCGTTATGGAATACGCAGTTGTCGCTTTTCTCTTTGCGCCCCTGCTCGCGGCCAACGGGGTTGCCACCCGGCTTATCCTCCGCGACGAAGTCATTTCGCGCAAGCAGGGAATCGCCCAGGTCCTTCTGGTTTGGCTGGTCCCCATCATTGGCGCCGTTCTTGTCTTTGCGGTCCATCGCCGCCCTGAGGTGCCTTCGCGCAAGTACCGGCAGGCGCCTGATCCGGGCGATGACTTCGGACTGTCGGGCCGAGCTACCCGTTCAACCCATCACGCGGACGCGGACGATTGACCTTCCCCTCTTGCGTTTCAGTCAGGCGATAGCGTCCAGCCCTTACCCCGCCCCATGACACTTCTTGTACTTCTTCCCGCTGCCACACGGGCACAAGTCATTGCGCCCCGGCGCGGCTTCCTTGCGGATCGTCTCGACCTTGGGGCCCATGGTTTTCCAGAGTTCGCGCAGGTCGTACACCGCCCAGATCGCGTCGCCAAAGGCGTTGAGGCGGGCGATGCTGGTGCTGGGGGCGCCGTCTTCGCTCAGCGGTGAGACTTCCGGCTTGCCGGTGTCGTCCTCGGTCATGGCAACCACGGCCTGCAGCGCGTCGTCCAGCCACTGGGCGGCGTCCTTGTCGCGCGGCGCGGCCCATTCCTCGGGCCAGCTTTCGACCGCGAACATGAAGCCCAGCGCCCAGACCTGCGCAAAGGCCGGCAGGTCTTCGCCCTTGAAACCGGCCTGCTCTTCCGGCGGCATGTCGGCGACCGCGCCGCGCACGTCCATCACCTCGGGGTGGTAACAGGCGTCGTCTTCCAGCGTGTCGACGCGCGCATCGAGCGCGGTGGCGACCTCGGCCCAGCGCCGGTCCCACAGCTCAAGAAAACGTGCGCGCTGTTCCGGGCTGGCAAACGAGCCGCTTTCTTCGTCGGGGGTTTCGCCTTCCGCAGGAATTGCCAGCAGCACCGACAGATACTCGTCGGCGGCGATGGGCCGGCGCGAGCAGATCACGGCGGCCATGAAACCCTCGCAGAACTCCCACTGCGGCGTTTCGTCGTAACGCGTGCGCAGATCGTCGAGGATGTCGTCGAGTGCGTCGAAGTCATCCATTTCCATCCAGCCGCCCGCAGGTGCTGAAGAATCGGATGCAGGGGTGGACTTGTTGGTTGGTGTGGTCGTCATGGAAAATCACTTTCGGGCTCACAGGGGCTCTTATGATCAAGTGTATCTGCCGTCGGCGCAGCCTCTGCCCGCCCTCCGTCTGACCGAAAGCGCTCCCCATGCTGCACAAGCTCAACACCCTGTTTCCCGTCCGTTACGCCGTTATGGGCCTGTGCCTGCTGGGCGTGTTTGTTGCCGGCTTGAGTCTGCTCGCCGGCGGCAGCGGCTGGATAGCTCTGGGGGTGTGCGCGCTGCTGCTGGGCCTGGGCATCCACGATGTGCGCCAGACACCGAGTTCCATCCTGCGCAACTACCCGGTGATCGGCCATTTGCGCTTTTTGCTGGAATTCATCCGCCCCGAGATGCGCCAGTATTTCATCGAGAGCGATTCCGAGGCCGTGCCGTTTTCGCGCGCGCAGCGTTCGCTGGTGTACCAGCGCGCCAAGGGCGAGATGGACAACCGGCCCTTCGGCACGCAGATCGATGTCGGTGCACACGGCTACGAGTGGATCAACCATTCGGTGCAGCCCAGCCACATCGCTTCGCACGACTTCCGCATCACCATCGGCCCCGGCTGCGCCCAGCCCTACAGCGCCAGCATCTTCAACATCTCGGCCATGAGTTTTGGTGCGCTGTCGGCCAATGCCATCCTGGCGCTCAACGGCGGCGCGCACAAGGGCGGTTTTGCGCACGACACCGGCGAAGGTTCGATCTCGCAGCACCACCGGGTGCACGGCGGCGACCTGATCTGGGAGATCGGTTCCGGCTACTTCGGCTGCCGCAACGAGAACGGCAGCTTCAGCGCCGAAAAATTTGCGGCCGGCGCCGCCGATCCGCAGGTCAAACTGATCGAACTCAAGCTGAGCCAGGGCGCCAAGCCCGGCCACGGCGGCATCCTGCCGGGCGCCAAGGTCACGGCCGAGATTGCCGCGGCGCGCGGTGTGCCCAGCGGCCAGGACTGCGTGTCGCCGTCCTCCCACAGCGCGTTTTCGACGCCGGTCGAGATGATGCTGTTCATCGCGCGGCTGCGTGAACTCTCGGGCGGCAAACCGACCGGCTTCAAGTTCTGCATCGGCCACCCCTGGGAGTGGTTTGCCATGGTCAAGGCCATGCTGGAAACCGGCATCACGCCGGACTTCATCGTGGTTGATGGCGCCGAGGGTGGCACCGGCGCGGCGCCGCTGGAGTTCACCGACCACGTCGGCGCGCCGGTGCAGGAAGGCCTGCTGCTGGTGCACAACACGCTGCTGGGCGTGGGTCTGCGCGACAGGATCAGTGTGGGTTGCGCCGGCAAGGTCATCAGCGCCTTCGACATCACCCGCATGATGGCGCTCGGCGCCGACTGGTGCAACTCGGGCCGTGCCTTCATGTTTGCGCTGGGCTGCATCCAGGCGCAGACCTGCCACACCGGCAACTGCCCGACTGGCGTGACCACGCAGGACCCGGTTCGCCAGCAGGCGCTGGTGGTGCCGGACAAGGCCGACCGTGTCTGGCGCTACCACCAGAGCACGCTGAAGGCACTCAAGGAGCTGCTGGAAGCCGCCGGGCTGCACCACACCGACGACGTGACGGCGCACCACATTGTGCGCCGCATCAACGACACCGAGGTGCGCCTGCTGTCGAACCTGGTGATGCGGGTGAAGGAAGGCTCGCTGCTGACGGATCTGGACAGCCAGCACCAGGTCTTCAAGCTCTACTGGCCGCTGGCCAGCGCGCACAGCTTTGCGGTCAGCAAGCCGGACGACAAGGTGTCGAGCACCGGGGAGCTGGCGCCGGCGGCCGAATAAAACTCAGGATGCTACGGTTTTGATAGCTGACTGCGCTTGTACGCCATGGGCCAGCAGCCTTTTTTGCATGGAAAGCACGGCCTGGTCCTTGCTCAGCAGCCAGGCCTGGTGTGCCACCGCGAGGTCGATGAAAACCTGGTCGTCGGCGTCGCTGCAGGTCAATGGCGCCTTGGCCGCCACTGTCACGAGGCGTGCATGGCGGTCGAAGGCGGCCAGCACGTCGCCGGCCTGCAGCTGGTAAAAGGCCAGGCGCGGAACAATCTGCGGATAGGCCAGCACACGTTGAAGTTCATCCCGCATGGGCTGCGTGCTGATCCAGTCGAGGGTGCCGTCCTTGAGTGCCTGCAGCAGCGGGACAGTGGCCTCATCCCTGAACACAAACAGGTCCAGCACGATGTTGGTGTCCAGCACCATGCGGTCGCCGGCCTGCGGCTGTTGCATCTCCATCAGGCGCTGCTCAGGACGTGGCGGCGGGTTTTTTCTCGCGCGCCGAGCCGGCCACCATGTCGAAGCGGAACAGACGGCATTCGATCGGGCCGTTCCACATCGGCACGCGGCGCGACTCCTTCAGGCGCATCTTCTGCGGCAGCTTCATGTCGGGCGTCAGCACATGGGCGGTCCAGCCGGCGTAGTTTTTCTTCCAGTGGCTGGCCAGTTGCGGGAAGAAGTCCGCGACCTGCTCGCCGCTGTCGCTCACGGCCTGTTCACGGCTGGGGTTGGCGCCGCGGTCGCGTCGCGGCATGTCGCCGGCTTCATCACCTGTATCACCGGGATCGCGTGCCAGCGGCTGGCCGAACTCATCGATGGCCGCGCCCTGGAACTGCGCAGAGCGGCGCTGGTCCCGGCCCTGCACCGACGGGATGCCGGCGACGCCGGCCACATCGATACGTTCGCCGTAGGGGGGGTTGACCAGCATCACGCCCGAAGGCGCCGGCGGCATGCGCTGCAGCGCATCGCCACCGCGCAGCTGCACCACGTCGGCGACGCCGGCGCGCTCGGCATTACGCTGCGCAAAATCGACCATGCGAAAGGACACGTCGCTGCCGAACACCGGCGCGGTCGGCGCGGTGATCGCGGCTTCGGCCTGGTCCAGCAGGCCTTCCCAGACATGTGACTGGAAGGGCACGAATTTTTCAAACGCAAAACGCCGGCCCATGCCGGCGGCGATGTTGCGCGACACCTGCGCGGCTTCGATCACGATGGTGCCGGACCCGCAGCAAGGGTCGTACAGCGGCACACCCTGCTTGCACAGGCCGTTCTCGCCGCTCCAGCCGCTGGCGGCCAGCATGGCGGCGGCCAGGGTTTCCTTCAGCGGCGCGTCGCCCTTGTCCTCGCGCCAGCCACGCTTGAACAGCGGCTCGCCCGAGGTGTCGATGTACAGCGTCACGGTGTCGGTGGTCAGGTGCGCGTAGATGCGCACGTCGGGCCAGCGTGTGTCGACGTCGGGCCGCACATCGTATTTGTCGCGGAAACGGTCGGCGATCGCGTCCTTGATTTTGAGCGCGGCAAAGTTCAGGCTGGTCAGCGGGCTGTGCTGCGCGGTGATCTCGACCTTGAAGGTCTGTTTCGGCGTGAACCAGATTTCCCAGGCCACGGCCGCGGCCGCGTTGTACAGGTCCTGCTCGCTGCGGTAGCTGTTGTGCTGCAGCTCGATCAGCACGCGTTGCGCCAGACGGCTGTGCAGGTTCAGCTGCAGCGCATCGCGCCAGGAGCCGGCCACCTGGACGCCGGCGCGCCATGCCTTGCCGGTGCTGCCGGTGATGTGTTTGACCTCGGCGGCCAGCAGCTCCTCGACGCCGGCGGCGCAGGGCAAAAACAGTTGCAGTTGGTTCATAAAGACTTACGCAGGTTGGCCGGCGCAATGCGCAGCGCTTCTCGGTATTTGGCGACGGTGCGGCGCGCGCACTCGATGCCCTGCTCCTTGAGCATTTCGGAGATCTGGTTGTCGCTGAGCGGCTTTTTCAGGCTCTCGGACGCGACAAACTGCTTGATCAGCGCGCGCACCGCGGTGCTCGATGCATTGCCGCCGGTTTCGGTGCCCAGCGCCGAGCCGAAGAAGTATTTGAGCTCGAAGGTGCCGAACGGTGTGCTCATGTACTTGGCCGTGGTCACGCGCGAGATCGTCGATTCATGCAGGCCCAGCTCGTCGGCGATTTCGCGCAGCACCAGCGGGCGCATCGCGAGTTCGCCGTGCGTGAAGAAGTTTTTCTGGCGCTCGACAATCGCGCTGCTCACGCGCAGGATGGTGTCGAAGCGCTGCTGGATGTTCTTGATGAACCAGCGCGCCTCCTGCAGCCGCTGCTGCAGCGCCGCGCCGCCCTGGCCCTTGTTCTGCTTGAGTGCGTTGGCGTAAATGTCGTGCACGCGCAGGCGCGGCATCACGTCGCTGTTGAGCGAGACCTTGAAGCCGCGGCCGGACTTGACCACCAGCACATCGGGCACGACCAGATTGCGCTCGACATTGACAAAACGCCGGCCCGGCTTCGGGTCGAGCCGGCCGATCAGCGCGATGGCGCCCTTGATCACCGCGTCGGGAAAGCCGCAGAGCTGGGCCAGCCGCTTGACGTCGCGTTTGGCCAGCAACTCCATCGGTTGCTGGCACATGGCGATGGCGGCGCGGGTTTCGTCGTTGTTTTTGCAGTCGAGCAGTTGCAGGCTCAAACACTCGGCCAGGTTGCGCGCGCCGACACCGGCCGGCTCCATGTGGTGCAGCAGCTTGAGCGCCACCGCGAACTCATGCTCCACCGCTTCGCGCTGCTCCAGGTCGTCACCGGCCAGGCCCGCGGCCAGTGATGCCAGGCTGTCCTCGAGGTAACCGTCGTCGTTGAGCGACTCGATCAAAAAGTGCAGCGCCGCCTTGCCTTCGGGCGACAGCCGCAGTGACAGCGCCTGGCGGTGCAGGTGGTCCTGCAGCGACTCCTGGCTGCGCGCCAGCTCGGTCGCATCAACATCACTCTCGTCGTTGTTGTTCTTGCGCGGCGTGGCGTCGCCGCCCCATTCGTTGTCGTCGGGCGCGGTGTCCACGCTGCCGTCACCTTCCCAGCTTTCCTCGAGTTTGGCCTCGCTGCTGGGCTCAGTGTCGCTGCTGCTGGACGGGCCGCTGTCGTCAGGGATGCTGCTGACCGAATCGGTGGTGGACTCGAACTCGCGCGTCTCCTGGCTGACCGGCGTATCGGTCTGGCCCAGGCCGAAGTCCTCGCGCGGCGCGGCGTCTTCGGCCACTTCCAGAAACGGGTTTTCGTCGAGCATCTGCTCGACCTCCTGGCTCAGCTCCAGCGTCGACAGTTGCAGCAGCCGGATCGACTGCTGCAACTGCGGCGTCAGCGCCAGGTGCTGCGAGACGCGAAGGGACAAGCCTTGTTTCATAAGGCTTCCAGACGAAACACGTATTTTTCAAGCGTGCGCCGCGGAACCGGCTTTGCCGGGCCGCAGGCGCAGCCCCCTTGAGGGGGGAAGGGGCTACACGAAGTGAGCCTCCGACGGGGGGGAGCCATAGCCTACATTTTGAAGTGCTCACCGAGATACACCCGGCGCACATCGGCGTTGTTGACGATTTCGGACGGCGTGCCGGTGGCCAGCACCTGGCCGTCGCTGATGATGAAGGCGTGGTCGCAGATGCCCAGTGTTTCGCGCACGTTGTGGTCGGTGATCAGCACGCCGATGCCGCGCGACTTCAGGAAACCGATGATGCGCTGGATCTCGATCACCGCGATCGGGTCGATGCCGGCAAACGGTTCGTCGAGCAGGATAAAACGCGGCTGTGTCGCCAGCGCGCGGGCGATCTCGACGCGGCGGCGCTCGCCGCCGGACAGCGCGGGCGCCGGCGAGTCGCGCAGGTGGTCCACACGCAGGTCCTGCAGCAGCGCGTCGAGGCGCTCGTTGAGCACCGCCGAAGTCAGCGGCTTGCCGGCCTCATCGGTCTGCAGCTCCAGCACGGCGCGCACATTCTGCTCGACCGTGAGTTTGCGGAAAATCGAGGCTTCCTGAGGCAGGTAGCTCAGGCCCAGGCGCGAGCGCCTGTGGATGGGCATGTGCTCGATCGACTCGCCATCGATGGTGATCTCGCCGGCGTCGGCGCGCACCAGTCCGACGATCATGTAAAACGAGGTGGTCTTGCCGGCGCCATTGGGGCCGAGCAGCCCGACCACTTCGCCTTTCTGGACGGTTAGCGAGACATCCCTGACCACCTTGCGGCTGCCGTAGGATTTTTGCAGGCCGCTGGCAACAAGGCGGCTGACGGGGGCGGTGTCCGGGGGCACATTCATTGAGGCGGGTTTACTTTTTGTCGTCGCCCAGCGTGGTGCTGGGACGCAGGGTGGGCGCCGGACCGGCGGGCGGGGGCGTGACAAGGGTGCCGGGCTTGTTGCGCGGCGCCAGCAGCGCGCGGATGCGGCCGGACGGGTTGGCGGCGGTGCGGTTCTGGCCGCCACTGTCGACCGTGAACACATCGGTCGGGTTGTCGTAAACAATCAGGTTGCCGGTGGTTTCGTCGGCCAGGTTGGCGCCGACATACCGGCGCAGCACCGCCTGCTTGATGAACTTGACGGTGTCGGCGCGGCTGTCGTACTCGATGCGTTCGCCCTCACCCTCGATGTATTCGTCGACCCCGTCGCGCTTCTTGCGGTAAAACGCCAGCTTGTCGGGCGCCGCGATCACGATGGCGGTCTGGTAACCCTCGGCATCCTGCATCACGTCGACCCGCGCACCGCGGATGATGATGGTGCCCTTGGTGATCACCACATTGCCGGTGAAAACGCTGGTCTGCTTGAGGTCGTCATAACGCAAGGCGTCGGCCTCGGCGTTCATCGGTTTGTCCCGGTCGCCCTTTTCAGCAGCGGCCGGAAAAACCGCCAGGGCAGCGGCCAGCATCAGTAGACAGGCGGGGTAGTTCATAAAAGGCACGAATCTTGCTGCTTTGGTTGGGTTGACTCATTGTAGCCATGCAGCCTCGCCAAATGGCGCCGGCAACAAAAAACCGCCGGCTTGGCGGCGGTTCAGGGGTTCGGTAGCCGGCTTTTGCGCTGTGGGACGCAAAAACCCGCGGCGGGCTCAGCCCTTTCTGGCCTGGCCGACCAGATACTCGGTGACCTGCAGCGCGCGGTCCATGTTCTTGGCCAGCTCGCCCGAGGTGTAGAAACGCCCGGCCACACCGAGCGCCGGCACCCCTTCCACCTTGTAGGCGTCCTGCAACTGCGTGGCCTTGCGGGCCTTGGTGGCGATGGAAAACGAGTTGTACATCTCGCTGAATTTGGCCCGGTTCAAGCCCTGTTTTTCGGCCCAGGCCGCCACCAGCTCCGGGGTGTTGAGCATCTGCTTTTCGGCGTGGATCGCGTAAAACACCTTTTTGTGCAGCTCTTCGACCTTGTTCATGGTTTCGAGCACGTAATACAGGCGTTGTTGCGGTTCGAAGTCCGGCCGGAAGGACACCGGCACGCGCCGCACCACCACATCTTTCGGCGCCTTCTTGATCCATTCCTCCAGCGCCGGCTCGAAGCGGTTGCAATGCGGGCAGCTGTACCAGAAGAACTCCACCACCTCGATCTTGCCGGCCGGCGCTTCCACCGGGGCGGGTTTTTCGAGGACCAGGAAGTCGGTTCCGGCGCGCGGCGCTGGCGCCTGGGCGCTGGCCGGGGTGCTCAGGGCGCCCAGTGAGGCGGCGCTGGCCACAGAAGCGGCGGCTATCGAAAATTCACGTCGTTGCATCAGTCATTTCTCCGTTGGGGCTGGCGGGGTGCGAGAAGGTTGGACACCCTGCCGGCAGAAAGTTCAGCGCTGCACGCGCACCAGGGCGGTTTCGATGCCGCTGCCGTCCAGCCGTTCCTTGGCCCGGTCCGCATCTTCCTTCTTGTCGAAGGGGCCCAGGCGCACCCGGAACACGGTGCGGCCCGACTGTTCGCGTTCGGTCACCTTGGCTTCCAGGCCCATCAGCGAAATCTTGGCGCGTTGCTGCTCCGCGTCTTCCGGTGTGCGGAAGGCGCCGACCTGCACAAAGTAGCTGAACGGGTCGGCGCCCGAAGCGGCGGCGGGCGCCGGCGTGGCGGCCGGTGCCGACATTTTCGCCTTGGCCAGGTCGCCGATCGGGTCGGCCGCCGGTTTGGCCGGTTTGGCGACGGTTGGATCGGCCACCGGTTTTTGCGCGGCTGTCGGCGGCTGGGGCGTCACATCGGTCACCGCGCCGGTCGCGGCGGCCGGTTTGGCCGGGTTCTTGCCGTACAGCGGGGCGTTGGGGTTCCAGTTCTGGTTCTTCTTGGCTTCGGCGGCGTCATGGTCGGGACTGCGCGACTGGCCCTTGTTCATGAAGGGCACCGGCACCTTGGTGATGTAAACCGCCACCGCCAGCGCTGCGCCCAGGCCGATCAGTGCGCCGATGATCAGGCCCAGCAGGGTGCCGCCGCGCTGCGGGTTTTTGCCGTGCCCGGGGGGCCGCCTGGAAAAATTGCTCGCCATGGTCTTCATCATTCCTTACATTTTGCGCGGGGCGTCGACGCCCAGCACAGCCAGGCCATTGTGCAACACCTGCGCGGTCGCCGCGACCAAGGCGAGGCGGGCCAGCTTGACCGCTTCCTCGTCAACCAGGATGCGTTCGGCATCGTAATAGCTGTGGTAACAGGCGGCCAGTTCGCGCAGGTAAAAAGCCACGTCGTGCGGCGCCAGTCCGGCGGCCGCGTTGGCCAGCATCTCGGGGTAGCGGGCAATCAGCAGCATCAGCGCCTGCGCCTGCGGGCTGCTGAGCGCGGCCAGGTCCACATCCTTGAGCGTGGCCACGTCACCGCCCCAGGCCGCCAGCACCGAGCAGATGCGCGCATGGGCGTACTGCACGTAATACACCGGGTTGTCGTTGTTTTTGGCCACCGCCAGGTCCACGTCGAAGGTGTACTCGGTGTCCGGCTTGCGGCTGAGCAGAAAGAAACGCACCGCGTCCTTGCTGGTCCATTCGATCAGGTCGCGCAGCGTGACATAACTGCCGGCGCGTTTGCTGATCTTGACCTCTTCGCCGCCCTTGACCACCCGCACCATGGTGTGCAGCACGTAGTCGGGGTAGCCCTCGGGAATGCCGGCGCCGGCCGCCTGCAGGCCGGCGCGCACCCGGGCGATCGTGCCGTGGTGGTCCATGCCCTGGATGTTGATGGCTTTGGTGAAGCCGCGCTCCCACTTGGCCAGGTGGTAAGCGACGTCGGGCACAAAGTAGGTGTAGCCGCCGTCGCTTTTCTTCATCACGCGGTCCTTGTCGTCGCCGTAATCGGTCGAACGCAGCCACAACGCGCCATCGAGTTCGTAGGTCTTGCCGGCGGCCTTCAGTTTCGCAACCGTGTCCTCGACCCGGCCCGAGCTGTACAGGCTGGACTCGAGGTAGTAGTTGTTGAACCTCACCGCGAAGGCCTGCAGGTCCAGGTCCTGCTCGTGGCGCAAATAAGCCACCGCGAACTGGCGGATCGCGTCGAGGTCGGTGATGTCGCCGGAAGCGGTGAACTCGCGGTCATCGGACTTGACGGTTTTTTTCGCGATGAAGTCGGCCGCGATGTCGGCGATGTAGTCGCCGTTGTAGGCCGGCTCCGGCCAGCCGGCATCCCCCGGCTTCAGGCCCTGGGCGCGCGCCTGGGTGCTGGTCGCCAGCGTATGGATCTGCACGCCGGCGTCGTTGTAATAAAACTCGCGGTACACATCCTGGCCCTGGCTGGCGAACAGGTTGCAGATCGCGTCGCCCAGCGCCGCCTGCCGGCCGTGGCCCACATGCAGCGGGCCGGTCGGGTTGGCCGAAACAAACTCGACCAGCACCCGTTGCCCGGTTTGCAGCGGCTTGACGCCGTAGCGCTCCGCGGCCTGCAGCACCTCGCGCACGGTCTGCTGCTTGGCTTCGGGTTTGAGCCGGAAGTTGATGAAGCCGGGGCCGGCGATCTCGATGGCATCGACCCAGCGCTGGTACACCGGCGTGGCCAGCAGCGCGGCCTTCAGGGTGTCGGCGAGCTGGCGTGGATTGAGCTTGAGCGGCTTGGCCAGTTGCATGGCCGCGGTGGAGGCGAAGTCGCCGTGAGCCGCCACCTTGGGCGACTCGAAAGCCGCCTTCTGGCCGGCGCCGGGGGACAGCTGGTCCAGCTCGGCAGCCAGGGCGGCGAGCAATTCTTGTTTGACGAGGAGCATGGCCTGATTTTACGGGCGCGGGCTGCAGCGCTCCGGCTGGCCGCGTGTGCTATGAGTTTGATAGCTGATCACGCTCGCCGGACAAGGGCCGCAGGCCGGTTTTATCGATCAGCCGGTGGGGCCGGCGAGACCCCTCAAGGTTTGCGCGCACCGCGCCAGAACTCGGGCTGGCTGTAGCTGTGTTTGAGGAAATCGATCCACAGGCGCACCCGCAGCGGCAGGTGTTTGCGCTGCGGAAACACCGCGTAGATGCCGTTCGGCGGCGCGTCGAAATCGCTGAGCACGGTCACCAGCCGGCCGGCGGCGATTTCCGCCTCGACCTCCCAGGTGCTGCGCCAGGCGATGCCATAGCCGTCCAGGCACCAGTCGTGCAGCACCTGGCCGTCGGAACAGTCGAGCGGGCCGCCGGGCTTGAGGTGGATGACTTCCCCTTCCACCTGGAATGCCCAGCCGCGCGTCTGCGAGGCATCGCTCGACAGGGTCAGGCAGGCGAATTTGGCCAGGTCGGTCGGGTGTTGTGGCGTGCCGTGGCGCTGCAGGTAGGCCGGCGCGGCGACACACAGGCGCCGGTTGTCGGCCATACGCACGCTGACCAGCGAGGAATCGGGCATCTCGCCAACCCGCACCGCGCAATCGAAACCTTCACCGGCCACATCGACCACGCGGTCGCTGAGGTTCAGCGAAATCGTGACATCGGCATGGAGTTCGCGGAAGCGCGGCACCAGCGGCGCGACATGGCGGCGGCCGAAACCGGCCGGCGCGGTGATGCGCAAATGCCCGCTGGCCTTGACGCCGCCGGCCGAGACGCTGGCCTCGGCATTGGCAAAATCCACCAGCAGGCGCTGGCAGTCTTCCAGGAAGGCGCTGCCTTCGTGGGTCAGCGACATGCGCCGCGTGGTGCGCACCAGCAGCTTGACGCCCAGGCGTTCTTCCAGCGCATCGAGGCGGCGGCCCATGATGGCCGGCGCCACCCCTTCCGCCTTGGCGGCGGCCGTCAGGCTGCCGCGGGTGGCCACCGAGACGAAGGATTCGAGCTGCTTGAGTTTGTCCATGGCGCCCGATTATGCGCATGAAAGGTGGTAATTGTCAGGCGCAAGGCTTTGATTACATCGTTGTTAATCAGGTGCGCCGACCACGCCCTGGTCCAGCAAACGCCTGATGTCGGCCTCGCCGTAGCCCAGACTGGCCAGCAGTTCGCGGCTGTGTTCACCCAGCACCGGCGGGTTCAGGCGCACGCCGGGGCGCCGGCCGTCCAGCGTCAGCGGCAGCAAGGGCACGGTGGTGTCGCGGCCGTCCGGCAGCCTCAAGGGCGCCAGCCCGCCGGTTTGCTGCAGGTGCGGATCGTCGAACAAGTCCTGTGGCCGCGTGATGGGCGCAAACGGCAGGCCGTGGGCCTCGAAGAGGCTGCTCAGTTCACTGGCCGCATGCGGCGCCAGGCGCTCGCGCAGCAGCGGCAGCAGCCAGCCGCGGGCGCGCACGCGGTCGTTGTTGGTCGCCAGCCGCGTGTCGGCTTTCAGGTCGGCAAAACCGAAGGCCTCGCAAAACAGCAGCCACTGGGTGTCGCTGACCACCGCCAGGAAGACCTGCGCGCCGTCCTGCACGGTGAACACGTCGTAAATGCCCCAGGCCGAGATCCGGTCGGGCATGGGCGCGGCCGGCGCGCCGGTCACTGCAAACTGCATCATGTGCTGGGCGACCAGGAACACATTGTTCTCAAACAGCGCGGCCTGCACCTGCTGGCCGCGGCCGGTGCGCGCGCGCGCGGCCAGCGCCGCCATCGCGCCGATGGCGCCGAACATGCCGCCCATGATGTCGTTGACGCTGCTGCCGGCGCGCAGCGGGTCGCCGGGCCGTCCCGTCATGTAGGCCAGCCCGCCCATCATCTGCACCACCTCGTCGAGCGCGGTGCGGTGGTCGTAGGGGCCGGGCAAAAAGCCCTTGTGGCTCACATAAATCAGGCGCGGGTTCAGGCCGGACAGGCGGGCGTAGTCCAGTCCCAGCCGCGCCATGGTGGCCGGCTTGAAGTTTTCGCTGACGATGTCGGCGCTGGCGGTCAGCCTGAGCACCAGCTCCAGCCCCTCGGGCCGCTGCAGGTCCACCGCGATGCTTTTCTTGTTGCGGTTGAACAGCGGGAAAAAGCCGGCGCCCGAACCGAGCAGCCGGCGGGTGTTGTCGCCGGCCAGCGGTTCGACCTTGATGACCTCGGCGCCCAGGTCGGCCAGCACCATGCCGCAGGTCGGACCCATCACCATGTGGGTGAACTCGATCACGCGAACACCGGCCAGCGGCAGGGCGGCGGCTTCAGGCGGCTGGTCAGGGGAGGGCAAAGGGGACACGCAGGATCCTTGTCGGAATCGGCCGGATGGAATGCCAGGCGGATGGCGTCAAATTATGCGGCTGCGAGAGCCTCAGCCTTGTGCGGGCTGGCATTGGGTCAACTACGTTCTAAAAAGTCATTGATTAACTGATTTTTGTCTGGTTAATCTTTGAACAAGTATCAAATACAGTCGAAGGCATGGAAAAACCCAAAGCCGGGCACGCGGTGCCGCGGGCTGTTCTATTTGATGCCTACGGCACGCTGTTCGATGTGTACAGCGTGGGCCTGCTCGCGGAACAGCTGTTTCCGGGCCAGGGCCAGGCCCTGGGCGTGCTCTGGCGCGACAAGCAGATTGAGTACACCCGGCTGGTGACCAGCAGCAACGAGGGTGAGCACTACCAGCCCTTCTGGGACCTGACCCGCGCCGGCCTGCGTTATGCGTGCAAGCGCCTCGGGCTCCCCCTGACTGCCGCGGCCGAAGAACGCCTGATGAACCAGTACCGGCATTTGTCGGCCTTTCCGGAAACCCGCGAGGTGCTGCAGGCGCTCAAGGACCGCGGTGTCGTGACCGGCATCCTGTCCAACGGCGACCCCGGCATGCTGGACATCGCGGTGCGTTCGGCCGGGCTCGAAGGCCTGCTCGACCATGTGCTCAGCGTCGATACCGTCCGCAAGTACAAAACCCACCCCGACGCCTATGCGCTCGGGCCGAAGGCGACCGGGCTGGCCGCGCGGCAGATCGCCTTTGTCAGCTGCAACAGCTGGGACGCGCTGGGCGCGACCTGGTACGGTTATCCGACGCTGTGGGTGAACCGTTATGCCCTGCCGTTCGAGGAACTGGGCACGCTCCCTGCTCGCACCGGCACCAGTCTGCTCGATGTGCTGGGCTTTTTCCCGGACACCATCCCGGCCACCTGATCCCTTTCATTTTTCACTTTCATTTTTATCCGAGGACGCACCATGACCACAAGCACCCCACGCACTTCACGACACGGCCTGCAGGTGGCCACGGTGTTGCAACGCTTCGTTGATGACAAGGTGCTGCCCGGCACCGGCGTCGACAGCGCGGCTTTCTGGCAGGGTTTCGATGCCATCGTCACCGACCTGGCGCCGAAAAACCTGGCGCTGCTGGCCGAGCGCGACCGCCTGCAGTCCGAACTGGACGGCTGGCACAAGGCCAACCCCGGCCCGATCCGCGACATGAAGGCCTACCGCGCCTTCCTGGAAAAAATCGGCTACCTGGTGCCGGCGCCGGCCCAGGTGACGGCCACCACGACCAACGTTGACGACGAACTCGCGCTGCAGGCCGGCCCGCAGCTGGTGGTGCCGGTGCTGAACGCGCGTTACGCGCTGAACGCCGCCAACGCGCGCTGGGGTTCGCTCTACGACGCGCTGTACGGCACCGACGTGATTCCCGAAACCGAGGGTCTCGAAAAGGGCAAGGGCTACAACCCGGCACGCGGCGCCAGGGTCATCGCTTATGCCCGCAAGGTGCTGGACCAGGCGGCGCCGCTGCTTGCCGGCTCGCACAGCGATGCCACGCTGTACAGCGTCAACGACGGCAAGCTGGTGGTGACGCTCAAGGGCGGCGCCACCACGGGCCTGGCCGACCACGTGTTGTTCGTCGGCTTCCAGGGGGAGGCGGACCAGCCATCGTCCATCCTGCTGCGCCACAACGGCATCCACATCGACATCCGCATCGACCGCAGCACCACCATCGGCAAGGACGATGCCGCCGGCATCAGCGACCTGGTGCTGGAAGCGGCGCTGTCCACCATCATGGACCTCGAAGATTCGGTGGCCGTGGTCGATGCCGACGACAAGGTGCTGGCCTATGCCAACTGGCTGGGCATCCTGCAGGGCACGCTGACCGAAGAGGTGCAAAAGGGCGGCAAGACCTTCACGCGCGGCCTGAACCCGGACCGCGAATACACCACCGCCGACGGCCAGCCCTTGAGCCTGCACGGCCGCTCGCTGATGTTTGTGCGCAATGTCGGCCACCTGATGACCAACCCGGCCATCCTGTACGACGGCGGCAAGGAAATCCCCGAGGGCATCCTCGACGCGGTGATCACGGTGGCGATTGCGATGCATGACCTGCAGCGCATCGGCAAGGAAGCCATCGTCAACTCGCGCACCGGCTCCATCTATATCGTCAAGCCCAAGATGCACGGCCCGGCCGAAGCCGCCTTCGCCTCCGAGCTGTTCAGCCGCGTCGAGGCCCTGCTGGGCCTGCCGGAAAACACCGTCAAGCTCGGCATCATGGACGAGGAGCGCCGCACCAGCGTCAACCTCAAGGCCTGCATCGCCGAAACCGCGGCGCGGGTGGCCTTCATCAACACCGGCTTCCTGGACCGCACCGGCGACGAGATCCATACCGCCATGCATGCCGGCGCGATGATGCGCAAGCCGCTGATGAAAAACACCAACTGGCTGCGCGCCTACGAGATGAGCAATGTGCAGATCGGCCTGGCCTGCGGGCTGCGTGGTCGCGCCCAGATCGGCAAGGGCATGTGGGCCATGCCCGACCTGATGGCCGACATGATGAAGCAGAAGATCGCGCACCCGCAGGCCGGCGCCAACACCGCCTGGGTGCCTTCGCCGACGGCCGCGACGCTGCACGCGCTGCATTACCACCAGGTCGATGTGGCGGCCCTGCAAAAGGACATGGAGATCTTCGTCAACGAGAAGAAGTCGCTGGCCATGGAGGAAAACCTGCTCGACGCCATCCTGCAGATTCCGGTGGCGCTGGTGCCGTTCTGGACCGCGGCCGAGATCCAGGCCGAGCTGGACAACAACGCCCAGGGCATCCTCGGTTATGTGGTGCGCTGGATCGACCAGGGCGTGGGCTGCTCCAAGGTGCCCGACATCCACAACGTCGGCCTGATGGAAGACCGCGCCACGCTGCGCATCTCCAGCCAGCACATGGCGAACTGGCTGCTGCACGGCGTGGTCACCAAAGCGCAGATCGTCCAGACCTTCGAACGCATGGCCGCCGTGGTGGATGCCCAGAACGCCGGCGACCCGCTGTACAAAAACATGGCCGGCAACTTCGACACCTCGGCAGCCTACAAGGCAGCGCTGGACCTGGTGCTCAAGGGGCTGGAGCAGCCGAGTGGTTACACCGAGCCGCTGCTGCATGCCTGGCGCCTGAAGGTCAAGGCCGGCACGGCCTGAGCCGCCGCCGGTGGCGCCGGGCTGGACCCGGTGCCCGTGGATTGCTATTGAATTGATAGCTGTCAGCCCGTGAACGACATGGGCTGGAGGCCGGTTTGGTGACCGGTGGCAGGGATGGCGCAAGCAGCGGACGGCACCTTCGGGTGCCGTTTTTTTATTCAGGCCGCTTGTACCCCCGGACTGCCGTTGCCGTCCTACATCCAGTCCGGCGCTGGCTGCGTACTGTGATGAGGCGCCCACAGCGCTGACGCGCTGCGGCGGATTCCGCAGACACCACAACGATTCCTCAAGGAGCCATTTCATGAAAAAACTACTTATTGCCGCCGGCGTTGCCGTCCTGTTGAGCGCCTGTGCGGGCGGTATGTCCGGCAGCGGCATGTCCAGCGGCCCGTCCGTGATGGTCGGCGGCGCAGCCATGCTGCCCACGCGCGACATCATCGACAACGCTGTGAACTCGAAAGACCACACCACGCTGGTCGCCGCGGTCAAGGCCGCCGGCCTGGTCGACACCCTCAAAGGCGCCGGCCCGTTCACCGTGTTTGCACCGACCAATGCCGCGTTTGCGGCCTTGCCGCCGGGCGCCGTGGATTCGCTGCTCAAGCCTGAGAACAAGGCCATTCTGACCAAGGTGCTGACCGCCCACGTGGTGCCCGGCCGCCTGGACGCCGCCGCGCTGAGCCAGCGCGTGATGGCCGGCAACGGCCGCGCGATGCTGACCACCGCCAGCGGTGACACCCTGGTCGTGACCAGCAGCGGCTCCAATGTGATGGTGACTGACGAAAAAGGCGGCACCGCCATGGTCAGCATTGCCAACGTCTACCAGTCCAACGGCGTGATCCACGTGGTCAACAAGGTGCTGATCCCCAACTAGGCTGCCAGCCCGCCCTGATGCCCGGCGCATCTGGCGGCAGCGCCAGGCCGCCACAAACTGCAACGGTTTGTGGCGGCTTTTTTACGCCTGGTGCGCCGGCGGCGACCGGCCGTCAGGCGCACCCCCCTGGCCGGAAAAGCGGTCCGCCTCACTCCCGCGGCGCTATCAAATCAGTAGCTGTCAGCGCTTGACGGGCAAGGGGCCGACGTCGTTTTGGCCTCTGAATCCGGGGTTCCGGAAACCCCGGCGAGTGCCCGCCGCGCCGCACCGGCCGCGGAGCCGCCGCAGGCGCTGCGGGCGCAGGCGGTGGCCTTTTTGCGGGGCCGCTAGTTAGAAATGGTTACAAGTTCATCCCGGCCCTGTCATCAGTGCTGCGCCGGTTCAGCCCACACTGGGAGGCCGTGTCGCATCCGGATTTTTGCGAAAAAACACACCTGATTTCTTACTGCTTTGTCACACAATCCGCCTCCCGGCCCGGCTGCACGGGCCAGCGTCTTCGAACGCTGCCTGCAGGAAGCCGCTGATGCCGCCCAGCCCGCGCTGGCGCACTGCATAGCCCATGCGGTGGCCGGGCTGCAGCTGGCCGAAAACCAGAGCATGAAAGCCGCCGAGCGCGACGAGTTCGGCCTGGCCTGGCGGCAACTGCTCAGCCACAAGGACGGCTGGTGTGCCCGTTACCCGGTGGACCTGCTCCAGGCCTTCAGCAGCGCCCGGCCCTCGGCGCCCGACCTGCGGCTGTCGCCGCGGCCGCTCTCAGCGCCGCGTTCCGGCACCGGCACCGACCTGTTTTCGCTGGTGGACAACGCCCAGGTCGAGGAAGGCATCGAGTCGTCCCGGCTGCTGCAACAGGTGCTGCCCGCGGTCAGCCAGGCGCTGGCCGAGCTCGATGCGCTGATGAGTTCGGCCCAGGGCCTGGCCAACGTCAGCCCGGAGTTCAACCCGGTGCGCCCGCAGGTCTACGCCGATATCCTGCGTGAAATGATGGCCACGGCGACGGTCGATCCGGCCATCCACACCCTGTGGATCAAACACATGGCCGAGCCCATGGGGCGCGAGCTCAAACGGGTTTATGAAAAGCTGATCAACCTGCTGGAACTGGCCCAGGTCCGCGCCGCCAGCTACCGGGTGCTGCCGACACCGGCCAGCGTGCGGGTCAGCAGCCCGGCCCCGCTGGGCGGCGCCGGCGCGACGAAAGCCGCGGGCGCCCCCGGCAGCCCGGTGGGTATCGGTTATGTGTCGGACGAGCCGCTGGCCCGGGTGCCGTCGCAGTATGCCGACCTGTCCAACTATGCGGTCAAGGACGCGCTGTTCCAGGATTTCCTGGTCGGCGGCGGCAACCAGGCCGGCCACGGGCTGGCGCCGTCGTATTACGCGACCATCGAGGAAGAACTGAGGGCGCTCAAGGCCACGCCGGACTCGGCGCCCGCGCCGCTGCAGGCGCCACCCCAGGCGCGGCACGCCGGCCGCGTCAGCGATGAAGGCCATGACTACCAGGGCACCCGCAGCGATCCGACGCGGCCGCTGTTGCCGGCCGGCGAGGCCGAGCTGGACGAGGACGCCGCCTTTGACACGCCTGAAAGCGCCTCGCGCATCATCGATGTGCTGAGCCAGCTGAGCTCGCAGGTCTGGGGCGTGTACGGCCGGGCCCGCGAGCGCGCGCTGGTGCGCACGCAGCTGAAAAAACAGGCGACCCATGTTGGCCAGGTGCTGGGCATGGAGGTGGTGCGCAAGCTGGTCAACCAGGTGGCCCAGGACCCGCGCCTGCTGGTGCCGGTGCGCGAGGCGATTGTGGCGCTGGAGCCTTCGCTGCTGCGCCTGGCGATGGTGGACTCGCGCTTTTTCAGCGAGGAAAACCATCCCGGCCGCCGCCTGATGGAGCGGGTGGCGCAGCGCAGCTTCAAGTACAACAGCGACAGCAGTCCCGGCTTCCAGGCTTTTTTCAGCTCGGTGACCGAGGCCTTCAATGCGCTCAACGCGCTGGAGATCGCCGACGCCCGGCCCTTCGGCGACGCCCTGGGCGACCTGCAGGCGATCTGGGATGCGCAGGACCGCGAGGAAAAAGCCCAGCGCAGCAACATGCGCCAGACCATGCAGCTGGCCGAGGAGCGGCAAAGCCAGGCCGACCAGATCGCGTTCGACATGAGCATGCGCGCCGACCTCGACCATGTGCCCGGCGTGGTGCTGGATTTCCTGTTCGGTCCCTGGGCGCTGGTCATGGCCCATGCGCGCCTGACCGACACGCGCCGCCAGATTGACCCCGGCGGTTACGGCTCGCTGGTCAGCGACCTGCTCTGGAGCGTCAAGCCGCAGGTCACCCTGAAGCGGCCGGCGCAACTGATCGAGATGATTCCCCGCATGCTGGCCAAGCTGCACGAAGGGCTGGCGTCGCTGGGCCAGGACCCGCGCGAGACCGAAGCGTTTTTCAACACCATGGAAAAACTGCACCGCCCGGTGCTCAAGCTGCGCCGTGTGCGCAGCCGCCGCGACGCCGTCGAGTCGGAAGCCGCGCCGCTCGACGTGGCGCTGGCCGATGCACCGGACATGAGCGACATCCTGCCCGCCACGCCCGAGCAGCGCAAGGCCAGGGCCGCCGGTCAGCCCTGGCTGGCGCCGCAGGAGCTCGACGACGCGGGCTTCGAGGAAACCCTGCCGTCGGGGCCGGCCGAGCTTGGCGATGACAGTGACCCGGAGATCAGCGTGCTGCCGGTCATGGAGGACGACGCCGATAGCGAGCCGGGCCCGGAAACCGACGCCGTCAGCGCCGAACAACTGCTGGGCGGCCTGCGCGAAGGCAGCTGGGTGGACCTGCATTCCAAGCGCCGCTGGTTGCGTGCCCAGCTGATCTGGGCCAGCACCCGCGGCACCCTGTTCATGTTCGTCAGCCACGGTGGCCAGCCGCATTCCATGACCAAACGCAGCTGCGAAAAGCTGATCCGGCAGGGCCTGCTGCGGCCGGTGCAGACGCACGGTGTGGTGGCGCAGGCGCTGGACCAGCTGGTCAAGGAGGCGACACCCGTCGAGGCCGGGGATTCTTCTTCGTGATCTCTTGCATCACGCTGATCCGGATTGAATTCGGAATGGGTATCTGGATGTTCGTCTTTTCCCC
>PNNC01000017.1 GCA_013824015.1 Polaromonas sp. | reverse complement strand
TCCTTCCGCTTCGCTCCAGGCAACCTGCGCTGCTCGACTGCGGCGGGGGTCCGCAGAACTCGCTTCGCTCGGACAACTGCGGCCCTGATCCCGCCTCCATCTGCGCTGCTCGGCCCAGCCCGACGGGTGGGGAGAAATCCATGCGGGGACAAAATCCGGAGCAGAAGACGCGCGAGGCGCGTCTTCTGCGGGAATCCCAACAGACTGTCATGTTTGCACGCGAGCGCAGCGCACGCGGCCACATGGCGTCCCCCTCCATCGCCCAGCGCGGCGAGGGAGGGGTTGGGAGTGGGGAGTCAGTCCTACTGTGCAGAACAGACCACAGACCTAGCGTGATGCCTCCCAGTTAGAAACTCGCCTGCAACCCGACCTTCAAACTCCGCCCCGGCAACGGCGCTTTCGGAAACGCCGTGCTCGTCAGCACCGAGGTCGCACTGTAGGCCAGCTTGTTGGTGAGGTTGTCGAGCCGGGCGTACCAGAGCAGGCTGGCTGGGCCGGCTTTCACGCGCCAGGTGGCGGCTGCATTCCACAGGGTGTAGGCGCCGGTTTCGCCGGTCGGCGCGGCAGGCACGCGTTTTTGCGCGGCGTTGTGGTCAAAGCCGGCACTGGCGCCCCAGGGGCCGCTGGCCCAGAGCAGGGACGCGCCGACGCGCCAGGGTGCGATGCGCGGCAAGGGCTGGCCATTGCTCAGGTTGGTGGCGCGTACCAGGTCGCCGCGCAAGGCCAGATCCACCTGCGAGGCGCCTTCCAGCAGGCGGATGTTGCCGCTGGCCTCGACGCCGGTAAAGCGCGCCCTGACCTGCTCATAACGGAATTGCGCCAGCGGCTTGAACTCGGCACCCGATGCGGTGAAGCCGGGGTTGCCGGCGTCTTCCACCGGATTGACTTCGCCGTCCTCCGCATTACGCCTCACGCCCGTGGTCTGGTTCAGCGCGATGTAGTTTTTGAAGCGGCTGACATAGGTGTTGAGCTTGAAGCTGTGGCCGCCCGACTTCCAGGCCGCGCCGACGTCCATGTTGTTCGACTGCTCCTTCGCCAGATGGGCATTGCCCACCTCATAAGCCGCGGTCGCGATGTGCGGGCCGTCGGCGAACAGCTCGTAGTCTTTCGGCGCGCGTTCGGTGTACGCCAGGTTGCCGGTGAGCTGCCAGCCGGGTGCGGCGTTCCACAAGGCGCCCAGGGCATAACTGCCGGGATTGAAGTCCCGGCTGGCCGGCGTGAAACGCGCCACCCGCGGGTTGCCAAAGGACTCGACCTTCACCGATTCGAGCCGCCCGCCCAGGCTCAGCTTGCCCCAGCGCGTGCCCAGTTCCTCGTACGCAAACACCGCCGACTGGGAGGTCTTGCTGTAGGGCGCGAAGGCCTCGCTGCCGTCGGCCGAGAAGCGGTTCGACTCGGTCTGGAAGCCCAGCACACCGTCAAGCGGGCCGAGCTTCGCGTGGCGCGCCTCGAGCCGGAAATCGCTGCCCTTGTTTTTGAACACGGTGCCGGGTGTTGCGCCTTCGAATTCGGTGTGCTGGTAATCGGTCTGGCTGTACTGCCCCTTGATGCTTTGCAGCGGCCCGCCCAGGTTGCGAACCTCACCCTCCAGCGCATACCGGTTGGACTTCATGCCGATGGTCACCTCGTCTTCGGCCACCGTGCCGTAACTGCTGCGGTAACTGCTGGCCGACGCGCCCAGGTAGCCCTGGTCGAAAAACACCGAGCCGCCGACCGCGCCGCCGCTGGTGTCGCTGGCCGAATTGCAGATGCGCTGCGCGGTGGTCGTCACGCCGGCCTTGGTGCAGTTCAGCGCGCGCGGCACCTTGACGTCGCTGGTCTGCCGGTCGAACGCGTCCACATGCAGGCTGTAGCGATGGTTGCCGCCTTCCAGCAACACACCCGTGCCGCGTTCGGCATTGCCGGTGGCAGCATGGATGTCGGCCTTGCCGCTGATGCCGCCTTTTTCGTCGAACTGCGGCTCGCGCGGGATGCGGTTGTCGATCACGTTGACCACGCCGCCGACAGCGCTGCCGCCGTAAAGCAGCGCGCCGGGACCGCGCAGCACCTCGATGCGTTCAATGCTCATCGGGTCGCTGGTGACCGAATGGTCGTAGCTCAGGCTGGATGCGTCGAGCGAGCCGCCGCCGTTGGCCAGGATGCGAATGCGGTCGCCGTCCAGCCCGCGGATGATGGGCCGGCTGGCATTGGGACCGAAGTAGCTGCTGCTGACGCCGGGGGTGCCGTCCAGCGTTTCGCCGAGGGTGGTTTTGGAACGCAGCAGCAGGCCCTCGCCGGAATACTGCGTGGCTGGCGCGATCAGTTCGGCCGCGCCCAGCGGGTTGCCGGTGACGGTGATTTCTTTCAGGGAAGGCGCGGCGGTCTGCGCCTGCGCCAGCGAACCGCCGAGCGCGAGCAGGGTCAGCGTGGCCGCGCCAATGGCGCTGCGGGGAAAAGTTTGTTTCATGGGGACTCGTTGAATCGGGAAAGACAGGCAGAACGGCAGCCATCAGGCTGCGCGCTCGGCGGCTTCGGGGGGATTCAGCGAGTCAGGGGTGGGCCGCGCGCTTCGAACAGCGCGGCCCGGCGGGCGAGGACTTCGCCCTCGAGAAGATGGAAAACAAAGGACGACAGAACGACGGGCAGCACCAGCGCGGGCGGTGCCGACAGTCCGTCGCTGTGGCACAACTGGTCATACACACGGCAGTCGGCGTCATCGGCGTGCACCGAAAACACATCGGCCAGCCAGCCATGCTCGCCGGCGTGATCATGCGGGTGGCCATCGGCCTCGTGGACATGAGCATGGACATGAGCATGCGTCTGCGCCGTGTGAAGCGAACCACCGGCGCCATGCACCACCCCGTGCATCTGGCCCAGCAGCGGCGCGAGCAGCAGCGCCAGGGCCAGAAAGCCCCAGGCGGCGTGCCTGGTCATGCGCCTGAACATGCGTGTTACTTCACCGTGACCGCATCAGTGATGCGGTAATACAGACCGTAAGGATCGTCATGGAGCACCTGCAGCCGGCCCTCGACCACCACCGCTTCCATGCTGTACGCGACCGGGGTTTTGGTCTTGACCTCGACCATGCTCTCGGGCCCGCCCGGCAGGCAGAAGGAGCAGCTCAGCGGCACCGAGGACAGCAGGAAGTGGCGCTGTTTCTTGCCCGGCTCCAGCGGCATCATGAAACCCTGGATACGCTGGGTCTTGCCGTTCATGCCGAGCTGGCCGGCATTAAACACCGGCAGGATGCGGTTCTTCTCGTTTTTGGTCTTCACATCGGTCAGCACCGACCAGGCCAGCACATCCTCGCGCGGCACCAGCGGCGCAAACGGGCTGTTGGCGCCATGCACACCGGCGCCCTTGCCGGCCACGCCGTCAATGCTGCCCGGCAGGATGGAACTGCCCGGCGCGGGCGGCTGGCTGGCGCCCGGCGGCAGCGGCGAGCTGAGCTGCGCCAGCGCTGGGGCAGCAAACAACAGCGTGGACAAGGCCAGGGCGACCGCGGAACCGGCTCTGCCGAGCCGCAGGTAGCGCCCCCTTGAGGGGGAGGCGCCGAAGGCGCTTCGGGGGTGAGTCATATTTTTCAATGCGCGTGTTTCATTCCGCAGTATTTTCCCACCGCCAGGCCTTTGCAGGAAGCCTGCAGGTCTTTCATGCAGACCTCTTCCTTTTTGCCCGACTCCAGGCATTTGGCGGCGGCTTCATGCGCGGCGGCCATGGCCCGATGCCGCTGGACGTCTTCCTTGGTCTGCTTGTCGCTGTGCTGCGCATTTGCTATCGAAAACGGAGCTGTCAGCGCAAGCGCGACAAGGGCTGGAAGGGTTTTTTTCATGAAATTTGGCATGTTTTCACCTTGATTGAAGAAGTTCAGAGACATTGGCCCGGTAGGCCTCCCAGGCGGGCAGCAGCGCCGACAACAGCGCCACCATCACGGCCAGTGCCGGCACGGCCCACAGCTCGGCCGGCCAGGCCAGGCCGCTGATCAGCACGGATTTGTCGAGTTGAAGAAACCAGGCGAGCGCCGCCATCAGTTCCTGGCCGGCCAGCACACCGATCAGCGTGGCCAGCAGGGCCAGCCACAGCGCCTCACACAGCAGCAGCGCCGCCACCTTGCGCGGCGGCGCGCCCAGCATGCGCAGCAGTGCCAGATCGGCGCGGCGTTCGCGCACGGCGCTCCACAGCGCGATGAACACGCTCAAGCCCGCCGTCAACAGCAGCACGCCGGCCAGCGCACGCAGCACATCGGTGCCGACGCCGATCAGCTTGAGCAGGCGCGTGATCTCCAGCGCCGGCGCGGCGGCCTGCATCTCGGTCGTCGTGTTCACAAAACGCGGAAAGGTCACGGCGGCCAGCGGCGTGCGGTAACGGATCAGCGCCAGCGTGACTTCGCGTTCGTCTTCCATGACCTTGCGGTCGCCGGCGTCGAGGGCGGTGTGGTCCTCGTGGACCTGCCAGACCGAATCCAGCGCCGTCAACACCAGCCGGTCCAGCACCGAACCGCCAGGCGCCAGCACGCCGCTGACCAGATAAGGGGTCTGGCCGTGGCTGTCGCCGCCACCGGCCAGGCCGTGGCTGCCGGCGAAACGGTCGCCGACTTTCAGGCCGGTCTGCGCCGCCACCTGCGCGCCGATCACCGCCTGCATCGGTGCCGCCCAGACCCCGCCCTGGGCAAAGGCGGCGCTGTAGTGCGTGAGGTAGTCGGGCGTGCTGCCGACGATGCGAAAGCCGCGGTAGCTGTCACCCAGGCTGATCGGGATCAGCTGCGCCACCTGCGGATGTTTTTCGAGTTCTTTCACCGCCGCCAGCGGCACATTGCCGGTCGGCGCGTCGATGTGGAACACACCCGACAAAATCAGCTGCATCGGGCTGCCCTTGGCGCCCACCACCACGTCGATGCCGGCCAGGTCGCGTTCGAAGGCCTTGTCGATCTGGTGGCTGGCCAGCAGCACAAAACTCAGCGACCCGAGGCCCAGGCTCAACAGCAGCAGGTTGAGCCCCGCCGACAGCGGCCGCGACCACAGGAAACGCCACGCCAGCGCTATGGTTTTCATAGCTGCTTGCCCATGAGGGACATGGGCTGGAAGCCGATTTGAGGGTCAAGATGGGCTGCCACCCGGGCATCGTGGGTGGCGATCACCAGCGTCGCGCCGTGGCGCTGCGCCGCTGCCTGCAGCAGTACCAGCGCCTGCCGCGCGGCCTCGTCGTCCAGGCTGGCGGTCGGCTCGTCGGCCAGGATCACCTTGGGTTGCAGCAGCACCGCCCGCGCCAGCGCCACGCGCTGCGCCTGGCCGCCGGACAGCTGGGCCGGCTTGCGCGCCGCCAGCTCGTCCACGCCGAGCGCGGCGAGTACGTCGCGGATGCGTACATCGTCCTGCGCCTGCCCGGCCGCCCACTGCGCCATCGCGAGGTTGCCATGCACCGTCAGCGCCGGGCTCAAATGCAGTTTTTGCGGCAGGAAGCCGATGGTCTTCGCACGCCAGGCGTCGCCGGCGACCTTGCCCAACGCGGCCATGGACTGGCCGGCCACCGTGATGTCGCCGTCGGTCGGCGCCAGCAGCGCCGCCGCCAGTGCCAGCAAGGTCGATTTGCCCGAGCCCGAGGCGCCGCGCAGCAGCAACACGCCGCCCTGCGGCACGTCCACGTCGTCGAAGCGAAGCTGCGCGCCGCCGGCATAGCGGTAAGCCAGTTGTCGTGTGCTGATCACGCGGGGACGCCCCTGACTTTGGTTCCGGTAGCGCAATCGGCGCACACGCCGCGCACCGCAAAATCCAGGCTCATGCCCTGGTAACCCAGCGCTTTCAGGGCCTCCAGCGCCGATTGGGCCGCCCGGTCCAGGTCGTCGGCGCTGGCCTGCAAGGCGGATTCCAGCGGGCTGTCGCGGTGGCAGCTCTGGCATTCGAAGTGCGGCATCGCATGCACGCCGGCCGGCATCGCCTGGTAACGCCGCACCCGGCTGGCATCGACCCGGCACAGCAGCAGCCCAACTTGCGTCAGGCGGTCGATCAGGCGATACAGCGTGACACGGTCCAGCGGCGCCGTGTCTGTGACCTTCTTTGCCGCGGTTGTCATTGCGGACTTGATCCGCAATCCAGGCTGTTCTTCCCCCTCGGTCAGCGCCGCCTGCAACTGCGCATGCGTGTAGCTGGTATCGGGATGCGCCAGCAGCCAGCCCAGCACCCGGCGCGCCGCCGCCGTGCGGCGCAGGCCGTGGGCGGTCAGCAGGGCGTCGATCGGGTCGGAGGGGTTGGGCATGAAGGAAACAGATAATGCAATCTGGTTGCATTATCTCCCAACTAATGAGTATCGAACCATTTTCTGGATGGCAGGGTATGTGTCTTGATGAAGCGTCAGGCCGCATTCCTGTCTAATGAACCAGCGCTGCGAGGAAACCCGATATCAACGACGATCCCAGCAAAAGCAGCCCCATGAAAACAGCTCCTCGTTTGAAAAGCTGATACCAGCGCTCGTTGTCTCGCCTGTCATAGTGATCGATGACCACGGAAAGCAGCACCGCCGCGCCTGTTAACAGGGATGCGACCAGCAGCCACAAGGGGGCATCGTAGAGCACCAAACCGATGCGGGACCTGGGCGGAGCAAGCTTCAGCTGACCCTGAACAAGACCAGCCACTCCAATAGCCACAAGGACGAACGCCAACAGCGAACTGAAGATTCGCTCCCCTGGCGGGATGCTGTTGGGCTTTCGATCTTTTAAGCTGCGCACCGGTCCCTCATCGCGTCTTGAGATGCGCGCTAACGTTCGCGATAAGCCGCGCCGGAGTGCGAAGAACGGAGGGCACCCACAAGCGCAGCTTGTGGGCGTCGGCTTGACCAACCTGTTAGGCTGCTGGCAGATGTTTGGCTTGGCAAGTTCGATGCTCCCTTCGTAGGACGGAGTGTCTACAAAAGTCGGGCAAGGCCCGTGTTTGCCGTCATTTGACAAATTTCAATTCTCGAATTTCTATTTCGGCCATTTCCTGGCTGATCTCTTCGACGACATAGTTATATCGGCCAGCAACTACGCCTGAGGTTCCCCACCGCGTCTCGGTTCCTCCGCTTGCGGTACGCACTCGAATGAACTTCCGTTCGCGGGGTTTCACCTCCACCGAAATCATATTGGCGTTCATAGAGCTGCTGGGGAAAAAAGAAGGAATCTTGACCGTAAATGTGTGATTCCCTGGAGGGACCGAAACAATAAGAACCCCTCCGCGCTTTATATAGTCTTTCGTTACGGCTCCATTTAGAAGTCCATCGAAATACAGAGAGGCGTTGTCTGGGGTCCTATAGATGACAATTTGTTGGTCTTCAAAAGCTGGATTCAACGATCCGACCTGTGGCCCCAACGGAATTGAAATGCAGCCCGCAAGAAGCGACATGACTCCGAGGTGAGTCAGTAGTATTAACCTTCTGAATGTGTTCAAGTGAGTCTCCGTAAAAATGGCCTAATAAATAGCTATGGTTCGTTTTTGCAAAAAGCCTAACGTTCGAGCTGAGCCGCGAGCGACGGCTCGGCGCGGGAGGCCGAGAATGACATTAGGGCCTGATGAGACCAGCCGTGGCGAGTCGGATCGAGCGACTGATTAGGGCGCATACTTTTTCCTGTTCTCCCAAAGAAAAAACGAAAGACCAGTACTTGAATCCGGATTGAAAATTACCTGCCACGCCTTTTCCCGCCCGCATCCCGAGAGATTCCACTTTTCCGTTACTCGCAGAACACCATCATCTCGGCGCACTGAAGCGACTGGTGTGACTTCGATCAATGGCTTTTCTCGGCAGTTCTCGCTAATTGCGAAGGTGCCTGTAATGTCCTCTGCAGCCATGCGTCTCCATGTGGCGTCGACGTCATCGTCACGGACTCCTGAAGAAGAATTTTTCGCAGGGTCAGTCATGGGTAAGGGGGCGGCAACGGCAGCGTTGGACATCAGAACGGCCACACCTGCCGAGATAAAAAACGCCGTGGCAAGTCGAGGAAGCATCGATAAACTCCTTCTCACTGTTGTTGCGCCCTAACGTTGGAGGCAACCGGGCCACAACCATTGCGGCGAAGCCGCCGCCTGTAGTTGAGGCTCCGTGTTGGCCGACAGGTTAGCGGGCATCGCTCGATTTCCCCATGCCCCTGAGTTTGAGCATCACTAGCCACAAGAGGCTCACATTGCCGAGAAAGTTGACGAAAACCCAAAGGCTTCCGGAGAGTTGCCACTTGTGGAATATGGACCCCAGAAGCACTACCGCCAGCGAGCCTAGGTACGCGATACCAAGTGCAACAAGAAGTGAGATTCCAACGAACGCAAACTTGCTCTTTATCTGAGATCGCCAGACGAAAACAAAGACGAATGGCAGGAGCAATGGAATTAGATATGGCGCGAACATCAATAAATAGGTCATATGAACTCCTGCGCGCTAACGTAATGTAGACCGCACGTCCTGCGGTATAACTTTGCGGCTGCGGTATAACTCGGGCGCCTCGGCCTCGGCCACGGCCAAGTCCTTGTCGAATAACAGATTTGTGCACATCGCAGACTCCGGCCAGGTCAATAAAAAGGCAGCAAACACCGCACGCAGATCATAGGCGCGAAGTTTCCCGCTGCCCATCCTGCGAATGCAGGAGAGACCAAGCGAATCCCAAGCCGCATGTGTTTCAGAAAGCGCTGTATAAACAAAGCACCATGACAGCCCCTTTCCAGAGCGGCACGCCCCCGGCGTCCCAAACCCGACCCACCCACCTCCCCACCCACACTTTCCACGGCCTGGCCCCTGGCCCGAAGTTATTGGTCCTCGGCGCGGTCCACGGCAACGAGGTCTGCGGCGCCAAAGCCATCACACAGCTGCTGCAGGACATCCACAACGGTCAACTCAGCATCGAACGCGGCACAGTAACGTTTGTCCCCATCACCAACCCGATGGCCCACCAGTTGAAGCAACGCACCGGCGAGCGCAACCTGAACCGCAACATGGCGCCGAGTGCGATTCCGCAGGACTTCGAGGACCGGATCGCGAACGTGTTGTGCCCGCTGCTCGAAGCGCATGAGGTCTTGCTGGACCTGCATTCCTTCCACACCGGCGGCGCGCCGTTTGTGATGATCGGCCCGCAGAACAACAGCGGCCCGCTGGAGCCTTTCAGCCAGGCCGAAGCCGAGATGCAGCTCGCTTTGTGCACCGGCGCGCCGCGCATCGTTGAAGGCTGGCTGGACACCTATGCGCGTGGTGTGTCGCGCCGCGCGGCGGCGCCAGTCGCCGCCGGGTCGACGCGTGCACAAACGCTGGTGACGAATCCGAACTACGGCGTCGGCACCACCGAATACATGCGATCACGCGGCGGTTACGGCGTGACGCTGGAATGCGGCCAGCACGACGATCCGCAGGCGGTGCAGGTGGCGCGCCGCGCAATCGAGCAGACGCTGGCCTTGCTGAAGATGGTGACGCTGCCCGTGGAGGCCATGCCGGCCGAGCGCGAGATCCTGCGCCTGGTCGATGTGACGGATCGCGGCCATGCGGGCGACAGTTTTGCACGCGAGTGGCGCAGTTTTGACCCGGTGAAGGCCGGCGAGATCATCGGCACGCGCCACAGCGGCGCCGAAGTGAAGGCGCCGCATGACGGCTTTGTGGTGTTTCCCAACCCGCGCGCAGAGCCGGGCCAGGAGTGGTTTTACATGGCGCAGCGGCGGGCCTGAGGCAGGTCAGATCGCGCGCAAGCGCAACGCTGTCGTTGCGGGCTGGACCCGCCATTCATGCCACCTCGGGCCGTGCAGGGTTCATGCGACATGGATGCCGGATCACGTCCGGGATCACAGAAAAGGCCGGATGCCGCTGGCCCCTCAGCCCTTCGCGTATTCCGAAAACGTCTTGCGGAATTTCGCCACCTTCGGGCCGGCCACCGCCATGCAATAACCCTGGTTCGGGTTTTTCTCGAAAAAGTCCTGGTGGTATTCCTCGGCCGCCGAGTAATTGCTGAGCGGCAGCACCTCGGTCACCACCGGCTTGCCGAACAGCTTGTCGCGGTTCAGCGCAGCAACCATGTCCTCGGCCACCTGCTTTTGCTCAGGCGTCGAGTAATAGATGCCGCTGCGGTACTGGGTGCCGCTGTCGTTGCCCTGGCGGTTCAGCGTGGTCGGGTCGTGGATCACGAAAAAAATCTCGAGGATGGCGCGCAGGCTGATCTGCCCGGGGTCATACACCAGCTTGACCACCTCGTTGTGGCCGGTGGTGCCGGTGCAGACCTGCTCGTAGGTCGGCTGGTTGACGTGGCCGTTGCTGTAGCCCGACTCGACATCCAGGATGCCGCGCACCTGGACAAACACCGCTTCGGTGCACCAGAAGCAGCCGCCACCGAGGGTGATGGTTTGGGGGGAATCAGGCATGGGAAATCTCCGCTAAAAATTGACTGGCAGGGTTGCACGTTCCAGCTAACTGGGGGCTGCAAGCCTTGGTCGCAAGGGGAGCAACTATCTTACGCCGCGACACGCCCCGTCGGCCAAATGACCGGGGGTCGGCGCTCGGCGCAGCGCCCTCAGGGGCGTCGCTTGCTCTTGCCGGCCTGCATGGGGCCCACCGTGCGGCGCATCAGCCGCAACAAGGCCAGGCAGACCACCGCACCCCCAATGGCCAGCCCCAGCGAACGCATGCTGAAGTCGGTGTCGTTGATGACACCACCGTTGAGCATGGACGCAATGAAGTCGCCGCCAATGTAGGCGCCGAAGATACCCACCAGCACGTTTTCGATGATGACGATGCGATCGCCGGATTTGAAAAGAAGGCCGGCGGCTCCGCCAAGGAGGCCGCCCACCACACACCAGATGTACGGGTTGATGCCGTTCTCCTTTGAAAGCTGTTGGAAGCCGATGCTGACAGCTTTCCGCCATCCTGTACGTTATTTCTTCGAATGGCCCGGCGCTGGTCACGGCGCACAGGGCGACAATGGGCGGTCGTCTTCAGGAACCCCGCAACACGATGGAATTCGGATCACTCAAACCGCTGCTCACCACGCTGGTGCTGCCGCCTGCCGCGCCACTGCTGCTGATCGGCCTGGGCCTGCTGCTGGCGGCGCGCAAAAAGGCGGTCGGGCTGGTGCTGGCTTTTGTGGCCACGGCCCTGCTCTGGCTGCTGAGCTGCCATGCGGTGGCGGTGTGGCTGGCGCTGAACCTGCTGCCCGCCTATCCGCCGCTGCCGGTCGCCGCGCTCAAGGCCAGTCCGGTTCAGGCCATCGTGGTGCTGGGTGGCGGCGTCCATCCGGTGGCGCCTGAATATGGCGAAGCGCAAGCGTCACTGCCGGCCGCGGCGCGCCTCCGATATGGCGCCTGGCTGGCACGGCAGACCGGTTTGCCGGTGGCTTTCGCCGGCGGGATGGGCTGGGGCGCGGCAGACACCCAGGCGCTGTCCGAGGGCGAAGTGGCTCGCCGCGCCGCCCTGCAGGACTACGGCCTGACCCTGCGCTGGATCGACAGCCGGTCACGGGACACCGGCGAAAACGCGCGGCTTCTCCGACCCTTGATGCAAAAGGACAAGATCGAACGGATTGCCCTGGTCACGCATGCCTGGCACATGGCCCGCTCGGTCAGCGCCTTCGAGCGTGCAGGATTCACCGTCACACCGGCCCCGACCGGTTTTGTCCTGCCCAGCCGCAACGGCGTGCTGGAGTGGCTGCCCTCCAGCGACGGGCTGGACACTTCGCGCGTGGTGCTCAAGGAGTGGCTGGGCTTGCTGGTGCAGCGCTTTACCTGAGCTTTACCCGCATGACGGCTACGCGTCAGCCGGCGGCCGCATAGTGTCAGCTTGACGGACATCTGGCGAGTCGCTACATTACTAACCAGTCAGTCAGTAATTTATGTCCATCTCCAAATTCCTTTGCGACAAAACCAGCGCGCTGTCCGTCAAACGCGAGCGGCGCAAGGAAGCGCGTCCCGGTGAGTTGCTGGATGCCGCGCTGGACCTGTTTGTGGAAAAAGGCTTCACCGCCACGCGCGCCGAGGAAGTGGCCGCCCGCGCCGGCGTCTCCAAGGGCACGCTGTTCCTGTACTTCCAGAGCAAGGAAGAACTGTTCAAGGCGGTGATTCGCGAAAACATTTCGGGCCGCTTCAAGGAGTGGAACGATGAGTTCGAGACCTTTGAAGGCACAGCGGCAGAGATGCTCGGTTATTGCATGAGCACCTGGTGGGAACGGGTCGGCGCAACCCGCGCCTCGGGCATCACCAAACTCATGATGAGCGAAGCCGGCAACTTCCCCGACATCAATGCCTTCTACCAGCAGGAAGTGATACAGCCCGGCCAGACGCTGATCCGCCGCATCATGCAGCGCGGCATCGACCGCGGCGAGTTCCGCCCGATGGACCTCGACTACGCGATTTACAGCGTGATCGCCCCCATGGTTTTTCTGGTGCTCAGCAAACACTCGGCCGGCACTTGCGGCGACCCCACCCTGCCCGGCAATGCCGAAAAATACATCGCCGCCCAGGTTGACATCATTTTGCATGGCCTGTCGGCCCCGCCCGGCAGCAAAACCGCAAAAGGCAAGGCATGAAACCCTGGATCAAATGGACCCTTACCGGCCTGGTCGCGCTGCTGCTGGCTGCCGTGGTGGTGGGTGCCCTGTCGGCGCGCAGGAACCAGCAGCAGGCGCTGGCGGCTGCCACCGCCGCCAGGGCGCAGACGGTGGTCGAACTGGCCGCCAGCGATGTGGTGCAGGCCACAACCCGCGAGCTCAGCCAGGGGCTGGCGCTCTCGGGCCCGCTCAAGGCCATCAATTCGGCCTTTGTCAAGGCGCGCGTAGCCGGCGAGTTGCAGGGCCTGACCGTGCGTGAAGGCGACTTCGTCAAGGCCGGCCAGGTGGTGGCGCGGGTGGATGCCAGCGAATACCAGTCGCGGGTGCAGCAGGCGCAGCAGCAGGCCGACTCGGCCAAGGCGCAGGTCGAGATCGTGCAGCGCCAGTACGACAACAACCAGGCGCTGGTGAACCAGGGCTTCATCTCCAAAACCGCGCTGGACGCGTCGCAGGCCAACCTCAACGCCGGCAAGGCCAACCACAACGCGGCGCTGGCGGCGGTGGCGGTGGCCAGAAAATCGCTGGACGACACGGTGCTGCGCGCGCCGCTGTCTGGCCAGGTCGCACAGCGGCTGGCGCAGCCCGGCGAACGGGTCGCCATCGAAGCCCGGGTGCTGGAGATCGTGGACCTGAGCCGGCTCGAACTCGAGGCCAGCCTCAGCGCAGCCGACGCGCTGGCCGTGCGCCCCGGCCAGACCGCCACGCTGCAGATTGAGGGCACGGCGCAAACCGTCAATGCCACCGTGGCCCGCATCAACCCCAGCGCACAGGCTGGCAGCCGCAGCGTGCTGGTTTACCTGTCCATCGACAACAGCGCCGCCAACTCCGGACTGCGCCAGGGCCTGTTTGCACAGGGCACGCTGGGCACGGCGCGCGCGGCGCTGCTGGCAGTGCCGGTCAGCGCGGTGCGCACCGACAAGCCCTCGCCCTATGTGCAGGTGGTGGAAAACAACCAGATCGTCCACAAGCCGGTCGAGCCCGGCGTGCGCGGCAACGACGCGGCCAGCGGCGAGCCGCTGGTGGCGGTCAAGGGCCTGGCCGACAACGCGGTGGTGCTGCAAGGCGCCGTCGGCAGCCTGCGCGAAGGCACGGCGGTGAAGTTCACGCAGGCGCCGGCCTGGGCCGCGCCGGCTGCGCCCGCGGCCTCATCGCCCAAAGCCCTGTAACCGTCCGGCATCACCATGTGGTTCACCCGCGTCAGCCTGCAAAACCCGGTGTTTGCCACCATGGTCATGCTGGCCATCGTGGTGCTGGGCCTGTTTTCCTATCAACGGCTGCAGGTCGACCAGTTCCCGAACATCGACTTTCCGGTGGTCGTGGTCACCACCGAATACCCGGGCGCCTCGCCCGAAATCGTCGAGAGCGAGGTCACCAAGAAAATCGAGGAAGGCGTCAACTCGATTGCCGGCATCAATGCCCTGACCTCGCGCAGTTATGAAGGCATGTCGGTGGTCATCATCGAGTTCCAGTTGCACATCGACGGGCGCAAGGCGGCTGAAGACGTGCGTGAAAAAATCGCCTCGCTGCGCCCGCTGCTGCGCGATGAAGTCAAGGAACCGCGCGTGCTGCGGTTTGACCCGGCCAGCCGGGCCATCTGGTCGGTCGCGGTTTTACCCGTGAGTGCGGGCGCCAGCACCGCCACGGCCGTGCCCACGGCTGTCGAGCTGACCAACTGGGCCGACCAGGTGCTCAAAAAACGACTGGAAAACGTGCGCGGTGTCGGCGCCGTCAGCCTGGTCGGTGGCAGCAAGCGCGAGATCAACATCTATCTGAACCCGCAAGCCATGGAGGCGCTGGGCATCACCGCCGAGCAGGTCGCCAATGCGGTGCGCAGCGAAAACCAGGACTTGCCGGTGGGCGCCATCCGCTCGCTGGCGCAGGAGCGCGTCGTCAAGATCGACGCCCGCATGAAACGGCCCGAGGACTTCGCCGGCATCATCGTGGCACGCAAGGCGTCGGGCACCGGGGCGGCCACCGCCATCACGGTCGGCCAGGTCGCGACGGTGCGCGACGGCTCGCAGGAAGTCGAGAGCCTGGCGCTGTACAACGGCCAGCGCACGCTGCTGCTGACGGTGCAAAAGGCCCAGGACGAAAACACCATTGCGGTGGTGGACGGCCTGAACCAGGCCATCAAGGACATCCAGGCACAGCTTCCCGCGGGCACGCGGCTGGAGCTGATCTCCGACGGTTCCCGCCCGATCCGCGTCGCCGTCGAAAACGTGCGCCGCACCCTGATCGAAGGCGCGCTGCTGACCGTGCTGATCGTGTTCCTGTTCCTGAACTCCTGGCGCTCGACGGTGATCACCGGCCTGACCCTGCCGATCTCCATCATCGGCACCTTCCTGTTCATGAACATCTTCGGCTTCACCATCAACATGATCACGCTGATGGCGCTGAGCCTGTGTGTGGGCCTGCTCATCGACGATGCGATCGTGGTGCGCGAGAACATCGTGCGCCATGTGCAAATGGGCAAGCTGCCCTTCCAGGCTTCGCTGGACGGCACGCAGGAAATCGGCCTGGCGGTGCTGGCCACCACCTTTTCGATCGTCGCGGTGTTCCTGCCCATCGGTTTCATGGGCGGCATCATCGGCAAGTTCTTCCACGAATTCGGCATCACCATCGTGGCGGCGGTGCTGATCTCGATGTTTGTCAGCTTCACGCTGGACCCGATGCTGTCGAGCATCTGGCATGACCCCAGCATTGAGGCGCATGGCAAACACCACGCACCGGTGACGTTTTACGACAAGACCATCGGCCGGGTCACCGCCTGGTTTGAACGCGCCACCGATTCGCTGGCCGAGACTTACCAGCGCATCCTGCGCTGGTCGCTGCTGCACAAGCTGGCCACGCTGGGGCTGGCGCTGGCCATCTTCATCACCAGCATCTTCATGGTGCCGCTGCTGGGCACGGAGTTTGTGCCCAAGGCCGACTTCTCGGAAACCTCGCTGACCTTTTACACGCCCGTCGGTTCGTCCCTCGAGGCAACCGAGGCCAAGGCCGCCCAGGTGGAATCCATCGTGCGCGAGTTTCCGGAAGTGAAATACACCCTGTCGACCATCAACAGCGGCAGCGCCCAGGGCAAGATGTACGCCAGCATGTATATACGGCTGGTGGACCGCAAGGCGCGCAGCCGCAGTGTGGACGAGCTCTCCGGCGTGCTGCGCGAGCGGCTCAAGCAGGTGGCCGGCATCACCGTCACCCACATCGGCCTGCTCGATTCCGTCGGCGGCAACAAGCAGGTGGAGTTTTCACTGCAAGGCCCCGACCTCAAGGAACTGGAACGGCTGACGCGGCTGGCCATGGAACGTATTGTGGCCATCCCCGGCCTGGTGGACCTGGACTCCAGCCTCAAGCCGGACAAGCCAACCATCGAAATCGACGTCAAGCGCGACGCCGCCTCGGACCTGGGTCTGAGCGTGTCGCAGATCGCCGCCTCTCTGCGCACGCTGGTGGCCGGGCAGACCGTCGGCAACTGGCGCGCACCGGACGACCAGACTTATGACGTGAACGTGCGGCTCTCGCCCGACGCCCGCAACGCGGCGCAGGACCTGGAACGCCTGCCCTTTTTAAGCAGCGCCATCGGCAGCAATGCGGACGGCTCGGCGCGCACGGTGCGCCTGGGCCAGCTGGCCAGCATCCGGGAGGCGACCGGTCCGAACCAGATCAACCGGCGCGACCTGACCCGGGAAGTGGCGATCAACGCCAATGTCTACAACCGCTCGGCCGGCGAGGTGTCCACCGACATCCGCACTGCGCTCGACGGCATCAGCTTCCCGCCCGGCTACCGCTACCAGTTCGGCGGCTCGACCAAAAACATGGCCGAGTCCTTCGGTTATGCGATTTCGGCGCTGGTGCTGGCCATCCTGTTCATCTACATGATCCTCGCCAGCCAGTTCAGGAGTTTCCTGCAGCCGCTGGCACTGATGACTTCGCTGCCGCTGACATTGATCGGCGTGGTGCTGGCGCTGCTGCTGTTCCGCTCGACACTGTCGATGTTCTCCATCATCGGCGTCGTGATGCTGATGGGCCTGGTCACCAAAAACGCGATCCTGCTGGTGGACTTTGCGATCCGGATGCGCGACGAAGGCATGGAACGCTCGGAAGCCCTGCTGATGGCCGCCCGCGTCCGGCTGCGCCCCATCCTGATGACCACGCTGGCCATGATTTTCGGCATGGTGCCGCTGGCTTTTGCGCTGACCGAGGGCTCGGAGCAGCGCGCGCCCATGGGCCAGGCCGTGATCGGCGGCGTGATCACCTCCTCGCTGCTGACGCTGGTGGTGGTGCCCGTCACCTACTGCTACCTCGATGACCTGGCGCAGTGGTTCAAACGGCGCTTCCATGCCCGCCGCGCCCTTCCCGCCACCGCGGTGGCCCCCGTTAAAATTGCCGGTTGACCCCTCCTCCCACCCGATATTTCACAGGCACCCCCATGAACTACGAACAAGCCCGCTTCAACATGATCGAGCAGCAAATCCGCCCCTGGGAAGTGCTGGACAGCCAGGTGCTTTCGCTGCTGGCCGTGGTCAAGCGCGAGGACTTTGTGCCGCCCGCCAAAAGGGCACTGGCCTTTGCCGACATGGAAATCCCGCTGACGTCCAAACCCGGCCAGTGCATGCTGGCCCCCAAGGTCGAGGCCCGCATCCTGCAGGACCTGGCGGTGCAAAAGCATGAAAAGGTGCTGGAGATCGGCGCCGGCTCCGGTTACATGGCGGCGCTGCTGGCGCATCGGGCGCAACAGGTGATCACGCTGGAGATCGACGCCGACCTGGCGCAGCTCGCGCGCGACAACCTGAAAAAAGCCGGCATCTACAACGCGGAGGTGCGCACCGGCGACGGCGCCGCCAACCTCGGCCAGGCGGTCTCCGGCAACGACCCGCTGAGCGGCCCCTTCGACGTGATCGTGCTCAGCGGCTCGGTCGCCGAGGTGCCACCGGCCCTGCTGGCCATGCTCAAGACCGGCGGCCGGCTCAGCGCCATCGTCGGCGTGGAACCCATGATGCGCGCCACCCTGGTCACCCGCGTCGGTGAGTCCGCCTTCCGCACCACGCAGGCCTGGGACACGGTGGCGCCACGCCTGCTCAATTTCCGCGAGCCCTCGAAGTTCAGCTTCTGATGTTCTGCCAGAAGCACCACCCATGATTGCCCAGCTTTCCCCTGCCGATTTCAGCGCCTGGCGCGACAGCCTGAAGGCGGACGCGCGCACGCCGGTGGTGCTTGATGTGCGAGAACCCTGGGAGATACAGACAGCCTCGGTCACCGAGGACGGCTTCACGCTGCTGCGCATTCCGATGCGCGAGCTGCCGGCCCGCGTCGAAGAACTCAGGCAGCAATGGGGTGCCGACCAGCCGGTGGCCTGCCTGTGCCACCACGGCATGCGCAGCCTGCAGGTGGCGAACTTCCTCGCGCAAAGCGGCTTCTCCGCCGTCGTCAACCTGCAGGGCGGCATCGATGCCTGGTCGCGCCAGCGTGACACCGCCGTGCCGCTTTATTGAATTGCCGTCCCGCACGCCCGACCTCTTCATTCACCAGGACACCCATGACCATGCTACTGAAAAAACCGCCCCTGCTGCCACTCGCTCTTGCCCTCGGCGCGGTGCTGGCAGCGCTGGCGCCTTCGGTTCAGGCCCAGAACCTGGTGGAGCTGTACCGCTCCGCGCGCGACTACGACGCCGCCTACCAGTCCTCGCGTTCGCTGTATGAAGCCAACCTGTACCGGGCCGAGCAGGCGAAGGCCGGCATCCTGCCGCAAGCGGGCCTGTCGGTGGGTGTATCGCGCGTCAATTATGAAAACAACAACCCTGCGGTAGACCGCAATTTCCCCCAGCAAAGCGCGACGCTGAACGCCTCGCAGCCGCTGTACCGGCCCGGCAACTGGGCCACCTACGAACAGGGCAAGCAGCAGGTGGAGCTGTCCAAAGCCCAGCTGGAGGCGGCCGAGCAGGATTTGATCGTGCGCACCAGCCAGCTCTACTTCGACGTGCTGGCAGCGCAGGACACGCTGGCCTTTGTACGCGCCCAAAAAGCCGCTGTCGCGGAGCAACTGGCTTCGGCCAAGCGCAATTTCGAGGTCGGCACCTCCACCATCACCGATTCCCGCGAAGCGCAGGCCCGATACGACCTGGTGATTGCGCAGGAGATCGCCGCCGAGAACGACCTGCGGGTCAAGAAGATCGCGCTCGACCAGCTGGTTGGCCGGACCGATGCCCAGCCCCGGCCGCTGGTGGCCCCGGCGAACCTCCCGCCGCTGGTGCCGGCCGACGTCAACACCTGGGTGCAGCAGTCCGAAGCCGTGCACCCGACCATCCGGCAGGCCGAGGCCAACCTCGAAGTGGCAAAACTCGAGATTGACAAGGCCGAAGCCGGCCACAAGCCGACGGTGGACCTGACCGCCAGCTACGGCGCACAGCGCAATCCCCAGGGCAGCGCCAGTTCGCTGAACACCCTGAACTCCCGCGCCAACACCACCACGGTCGGCGTGGCGCTGAACCTGCCGCTGTTTGCCGGTTTTGCCACACAGAACCGCATCCGTGAAACCCTGTCTCTCGAAGAAAAGGCCCGCTCCGACCTGGATGTGGCCAAACGCGGCGTCGCGCTCAACACCCGCACCGCCTACTTCGGCGTGTTGTCGGGCCAGGGCCAGGTCAAGGCACTGGAAGCCGCCGAGGCCTCGAGCCAGAGCGCGCTCGACGCCAACAAACTCGGCTACCAGGTTGGCGTACGCATCAACATCGACGTGCTCAACGCCCAAAGCCAGTTGTTCCAGACCAAACGCGACCTGGCGGTGGCCCGCTACAACGTGCTGCTCGGCGGCCTGCGCCTGCGCCAGGCCAATGGCACACTGACGCCGGAAGACCTGCTGCTGATCAACTCGCTGCTGGTGCAATAGACGGGCGTCAGGCCAGCAAGGGCTGGCTCCGGGATGGACGCTGCGCCCTCCACCTCGTGCGTCATGCCGACGCCGGACGCAGCCGCACCAGGGCTGACGCGGGGGCGGTACCGCAGCGCGCGTGCTGCAAAACCAGGTCCTGCAGGGAAACCGACGCCAGGAACTGCGTCATCTCGACTTCGAGATCGGTACACCAGTCGCTGACAATCCGTTGACCAGGGGGACTATCGTGGCTGGACGAGCGGGCCGCGGTGCGGGCGCATCGCGGACCCCGCTCGTCGACGGCATTCACGATGTCGGCCACTGTAATTTCGGCCGCACTGCACGCCAGGTCATAACCACCGCCGGGCCCGCGCGTGCTGCGCACCAGACCTCGCCGACGCATGCGCGCGAACAGCGACTCGAGATACGTCAGTGATATGTTCTGGCGCGCGCCGATGGTGGCCAGCGGAACCGGCCCCAGATCAACGCGAAGAGCCAGATCCAGCATGGCGATCACAGCCAGGCGACCTTTGGTGACAACTTGCATCATGAACTTTCGGCTGTTTTTCCGGAATCAGAACTTCTCGGGGCGCAGCACGTCGACCTCACCAACGTACATCACCATCGAGTAGTTGTCGTAGTAGCGTTCGCGCAATGCGGAGCAGATCGCATGGGCCGTGTCGGCATCGCAGAGCACTTCCAGGCGGATATTGGCGTGCGGCGCCCAGGTGGCATCGCGTTTGCCGCGGCCGCCCTTGCCGCGTGCATCGGTGATGGTGTAACCGCGCGCGCCGAGGATTTCAATTTCGCGCACGAGCATCTCCTCCAGGGCAGACTCGGTGACGATCGTCAGCAGCTTGCGGCTTGTCAATTCCATGGGGTCAGGCTCCGAAGTGATGGAGGTATTGGGCGAGTCGGTGGTACAGCGGAATACCCACCAGAAGATTGAAGGGGAAGGTGATGCCAAGTGCCGCGCCGATCGACAGCGCCGGGTTGGCTTGGGGCACGGCGATGCGCATGGCCGCCGGCGCGGCAATGTAGGAGGCGCTCGCGTACAGCGTGGCCAGCAGCGTCACGCCACCGACCGACAGTTCGAGCAGCATGCCGGTGACGAGGCCCAGACCTGCGGCTGCCAGCGGCATGAGGACGGCAAACACCACCAGAAAGGCACCCGCCCGGCGCAGGTCACCGAAACGCATGGCGACCACCAAGCCCATCTCCAGCAGAAAGAATGCCAGCAGCCCCTTGAACAAGTCGAAGAACAGGCTGTCGAGCGGCGCGATGCGGTCGGGACCGGCGATCCAGCCGATCATCAGTCCGCCCAACAGCAGCACGATGCTCTTTCCGGCAAAGACCTCGTGCAACACCTGCCCCCAAGGGGTGCTTTGCGCACCGCGCCGGGCCAGCAACACACCGATGATGAGGGCCGGAAACTCGAGCAGCACCAGGAACACGGTCATGTAGCCTTCCGCGGCTTCGCCCACCCGGGCGAGATAGCTGGAGCCGACGGCGAAAGTCACCACGCTGACGGATCCGTAGTGCGCCGCAATCGATCCCGCATCGGCGGCTGACAGCTTTCCGACGCGGCGCAGGACGGGAAACGCGACCAGCGGAATCAGGGCGCCGGCCAACACCACGGCCAGGGCCGGCAGCGCAACGTCAATCAGCGGATAGCGCGCCAATTCGACGCCGCCCTTGAGGCCGATGGCCAGCAGCAGGAAGATGCTGAGCGACTCGTACAGGACGCCGGGTATCTTGAGGTCCGAGCGCACGATGCCGGCGACCACGCCAAGCACGAAGAACAGGATGACGGGTTCGAAAGAAGGCATCGTCAGCGAGTACGTCCAGGCATCACCGTACGATCAGCACGGGTTGCCTGGCCAGGTGCACGACCCGGTAGGCGACCGAGCCCAACAACAGGGTTTCAGTGGCTGTCAATCCGCGCGAGCCGATCACAATGCCACGACTGCCAAGCGCATCGGCCACGCTGGCAATTTGGGGCGCTCCTTCGCCCATGACGACATGCAAGCGCCACGGAACCGATGCCGCGTCCAGCAACTGCCGCGCCTGCGCAGTGGCCGCCCAGCCCCGTCGCGGCAGTTCGATGTCCGCCGCCTCTTTGCTCAGCCAGGACTGGACATGCACGACGTCAACCCCCGCACCTTTTTCAAGTGCTGCCAGTCCCGCGACCATCTCGACCGCACGCAACGAGCACGCCGAACCATCGACCGCCACCAGCCAGCGCGGGCTGCCGGGCTGGTCGGCAGCACCAGCGCCGTGCCAGGTCACGGCGACCAGGCGCCCGATGTCATCGTGCTGTTCGAGCACGGGGGCGGGAACAGCGTTTGGTGTGGAAGCATCTGTCATGGATCACTCCTGGAAGGAAGGAAGGCTGGCGGTCATCGTCAAGCGGAAGACCACCCATACCGGGGGAACTGTGAAAGGGGGGCTGGCGTGGCACGGCTCTCGCCGTCGGGTGCAGTTCAGCCCCATCACTCGGCCGCCATGCCCATAAAGAGGAGCCCCGCCCCGACGCCTGCAGGAATACCAAGACGCTCCAGGCCTGATGCGGCGTCCCCGGCAATCACCTCCACCGGCACAGTCGTGCGTTCTATCACCTGGTTGGTCACCGAGCCCCCGATCAGGCGGGCCAGCGAACTCCTGCGCGCCGTGCTCATCACGATGCGCTCGCAGCGGAGCCGGCGTGCCACCTCTGCAATGCAATCGGCCTTGTTTCCGGCCTCGGCGTGGACGGTGTAGGGGATGCCGAAGCGGTCCAGCGCCTGTCGCGCGGGCGCCAGCGCCAGCGCGGCCTGCTCCCGATGGAACGCCAGCCGGTCGCGCGTGCTTGTGAAGCGTGCCACCTCACTGGAAAACGGCCGTTGTACATTGATGAGGTGAATTTCCAGCTCGCGATTTTTCATGAACTCCCTCACCACATGACGCACGCCGTGCAGCGAATTGGGTGACCCATCGGTCGGGACAAGAATTCTTGACATGGCATAGCTCCTTTAGCGGATCGGTTTTCACGTGTGATGCGCTGCAGCCGGTCGGGTCGGGTCAGGCCAGCCACAATGCGGCAGCGCTAGCGGTAACCACTCCACCCGCCCCGACAGCCGCCATGAGCTTCGCATCCCGCCTGTTTTCAGCCAGAAACTCACGCCAGGCACACCCCAGGATCAAGGCACTCAGCAAGGCGATGGGGATGAAGTAGTCAGTCATGCTGCGTCCGAGGTTTCAAGCATGTCCCGCTTCAAACCCCAGTGTTCAACAGCCGCGTCGAGAACGATGGACTCGCCGTCTGCCACACGACCGTCCGCCTCCACGATGGCCACACACAGGCCAAGGAGCTGGCGTCGAAGCTGCGGCATATCGATCTCGCCCAGCAGTTCGGCCAGTGCTTCCGGATCGACCCGGCACATGCCGCTCCCACTCGCGTGTGCGGCTATCAGCAAGTCCTCGCAAAACGTCTGGACGACCACGTGGAACCCCGCCTTGTCCAGCCCGATCCGCTCATGCAGATCCAGCCGGTCAAAGGTATCGAGCTCCTTTTTGCACATGCTTCCATCAGCCAGCATGGCCAGCGCAACAATGCGTGCGCAGGCCTGCGGGCTGTTGCGCGGATAACTTCTCATCGGTGAGCTTTCGAGGGAGGCGATGCTCAGTCGAAAATTTCGCTGAGCCAGGACTTCTGTTTGCGCGGATAGCCGCGCTGGCGGTGCCGGTAGTCGGAATCCACGAAGTCGGGTTGCGGGTACTGAGGCGCCTGTCTTGGCTGGACCGGCTGGGGCTCGGTCGGCGCCGCGGACAGGTTGATCAGCTTGTCGAGTTCGCCGCGGTCCAGCCAGACGCCACGACACTGGGGGCAGTAGTCAATCTCGACGCCCTGGCGTTCAGACATCAGCAGGGTGGCATCGGGGCAATAGGGGCATTTCATCAAGGGTTCTCCGTTCAATGTTGGACGCTGTCCGCAGCCTCAGCGCTGGTGAGCAATGGTTCGCCGGGGTGGCCGCGGCGGCTGCAGTTTGAGCAGCAGGGCACGCACCGCGCGGGTCAGCGCACTCTGCAGCGCCGAGCCCCAGTCACGGGCGATGGACGTGATGACCACGGTGCCGGCGCCCTCGGCAGTGAGTTCGACTTCGCAACGCTTGTCGATGCCGTTGTGCGCGCCTTGCACATGCGACACCCTGACCCGGGCGCGCGGGGCCAGCCAGCCGAGCGGGCGCGTGGCCTGGCGTACCCGGCGCAATGCAAACGCACGAAGCTGCTCCAGCCAGGGCTGACGGGATTCAAAGATAACCTGCATGTCCAACTCCTTTGCTGTGGGAAGCTTCGACCATAGCGGCGACTGGACTCCTTTAAAAGCAGAGAATCATGGATCGATACTTCTGAAAAACAGAAGAATGAGCAAAAGCGTCGGCGACCCCGGCCGGCACTGCTTTTGCGTCACGGCCAGGAAAGGCGGCATCAGCTGCGCGGCCGGCCGGCTGGACATGGCGGGTACGGCGGCCTCGTGATTGCACGCTCACAGGTCCGGCGCAAGCGCCCTGACCTGCATCGGGAAAGCCCGGGGGGTTGTGCTGCGCCGCCGCCTTAACATGCGTGACAGTGGGGGGGTAGCTCAGCTGGGAGAGCGCCGCGTTCGCAATGCGGAGGTCGGGAGTTCGATCCTCCTCCTCTCCACCACCCGGCGGTGTCACGCGCTCAGGCCGCCCGCGCCAGCGGCGGCAGCGCAATCGGCGCGCTGGGCAACTGGTAATCGCGCTCATCGAACAGGTCGATGCCGCATTGGAGCGATTCCACCCAGTCGAAAAACTGCCCAATCGCCGCGCCGGCCATCGGCGCGCCGTGTTGCGGCACCAGCATGGAAATGTCCAGTTGCCTTGCCATGCGCGCCCACAGCCGCAGCACCTTGTTCGACACCATGTAGCGCTTGTGAAACCCTTCCATCAAGGGGATGTGCTGGCGCAGATCGGTGACCGCCACCTGCGCGGCCTTGCCCGAGGTCAGGGACACACCGAGGTCACCGGTGAACAGGATGCAGCTGACCGGATCGTAGAAATGGAAGTTGCCTTCCGAGTGCAGGAAATGCGCGGGCAGCAGCCAGAGCTCGCTCTGTCCCAGCGGCAGCCGCCCGCCGCTGTCCGGCACGCCGATCAAACGGCCCTCGGTCTTGCCGACCTTGGTGAAATGCGGCACGAAGCGCTGCCACACCCGCGAAATCACGAGCCGGGCCGGCGTGGACGTGAGCCAGCGGTCCAGCGAGGCGATGATGTCGGGGTCGGCATGCGAGGCGACCAGGTAAGACAGCTTTTGCGGGCTGAAGTATTTGGACATGCCGAGGAACAGCTCATTGAAGGCCAGGTTGCCGCCGGGGTCGATGATGGCACCGGTGCCGTTGTCGACGATCAGAAACTGGTTGGACTGGACCGCCTGTTCGTCCTCCTCGATCAGGTCGGTGAACATCAGGCAGGCATGGTGGGCGTCGCGGTAAAGCTCAATGGGCATGAAAAAAAATTCCGGGTGATGGCAGGACCAGGGCGCGACTGTAAGAGGGCCACCGCCCCGCGGTGTTGACTCAGGTCAAACGGCGTCCAGAACCCTCGCCACAGCACGTCATTTGCTATGATTTCAGGAGCTACAAGCCCATGATTGACATGGGCTGGAAGCTTCTTCGTGCAAAAACGTTGATGGCAGCCGGTGCGCCGGCGCCGGCGCAGCGCGGCCGTAAAGCTCTGTAAAGCTGCCCCTCCCGGCGACCGCTGCGGCGCCAGGCATGGGACCATACGCCCCAGGAGAGCCTGATGTCTACCCACCTCTGCACTGCCACCGCCCTGCTGGCCGGCGCCCTGCTCGCCGCCGGCCCGGCCCTCGCCCAAACCGAGGGTGCACAGACCAGCGCCGCTGCGGCCTGGCGCGCCACCTCGCGCCTGGGCTACGGACCCGGCGCCACCACTGCAGCCGCCGCGCAGGCGGACCCCCGGGCCTGGGCGCTGCAGCAGATCAACGATGCCTTCGCCGCGAGCCAGCGCGCGCCGGCCATCCCGCCGGAGCTGGCCGCTTTTAACCAGCCAGCCGACCAGCTCGCTACCCGCTTTTATGCCGAGCGCCAGGCACGCCGCATGGCGCGCGCCGCCGTGGCCGGCACAGCGCCTGCGGACACGCTCCCCAATGCCGACAACTTCAGCCGGGAGATGCAGCAGGGCGCAGCCGCCTGGCGCCTGATGGCCTGCAGTGACCCGGCGCTCGAGCAGCCGCTGCTGGCCCGTTTGACCGAATTCTGGTTCAACCACCTCAACGTGTTTGTCGGCAAGGGCGCGGTGCGCCCCTTCGTCGGCCACTACGCGGTCAACGTGATACGCGCCAACGCGCTGGGCCGCTTCGAGGACATGCTGCTGGCCAGCGCGCGGCATCCGGCCATGCTGCTTTACCTGGACCAGGCGCAGAGCAATGCGCGTGGCATCAACGAAAACTACGCGCGTGAACTGATGGAGCTGCACACGCTGGGCGTCAACGCGGGTTACACCCAGACCGACGTGCGCGAGCTGGCGCGCATCCTGACCGGCTGGACCGTCGGCCTGCAGCAGGGCGAGGCCTTCCGTTTTGCCGGGCGCCTGCACGACCAGGGCGACAAGGTCCTGCTCGGCCGGACCTTCACGGCGGACGGTCAGCGCGAAGGTGAGGACGCCATCCGCATGCTGGCGCGACATCCGGCCACCGCACAGCGCATCGCGCAGCGCCTGGCCGAGACTTTTGTGGCCGACAAGCCGCCGCGGGCGCTGACCGACAACCTGGCCGCGACCTTCACGCGTACCCGGGGCGACATCCGCGCGGTGATGCAAGCCCTGGTTCAATCGCCGGAGTTCTGGCGCGCGGACAACACCCTGTTCAAGACGCCGCTGGACTTCGCCTGCTCGGCGTTGACCGCTGGCGGCGGCGTGAAGGACAGGCGCGACATCCAGCTCACGCTGGGTTTTCTGGCGCAGGCCGGCCAGCCCATGCACGGCTGGCAGACGCCCGACGGCTACAAGACCGATGCCGCCACCTGGCTGGCGCCCGAGGCGCTGACGCGGCGTGCCGACTACGCGATGACGCTCGGCGGGCGCATGGCCGAGCCGCTCTACCTGCAGCCGTTTCTGGGCAGCGCCAGCCGCGAGCGCATTGCACGCGAGGCGCCGGCGCTACGCACCGGCCTGACGCTGGCCAGCCCCGACTTCATGCGCAAATAGGCGCGAAGGACACACCATGCAGCACACCACTTTTTCACGCCGGCACTTGCTCGCCGCAGCCGGCAGCGCGCTGGCCGCCATCCACACGCCGCAGGTCTGGGCACAAGCCGCGCCCGCAGGCAGCCGCACGGCGCAGGGCCGGCTGGTCGTGGTGTTTTTGCGCGGCGCCTGTGACGGCCTGTCGGCGCTGGTGCCCTACGCCGATGCCGACTACTACCGGCTGCGGCCCAACATCGCGATCGCCGCGCCGGACGGCAGCGCGTCGACCGCGCTCAGGCTCGACAACACGTTTGCGCTGCACCCGGCGCTGGCGCCGCTGCTGCCGCTGTGGCAGCAGGGTGTGCTCGGTTTTGTGCCGGCGGCCGGCCTGCCCGCGCCTAACCGTTCCCACTTCGACGCGCAGTACCAGATGGAGATCGCGCAAAGCGGCAAGACCAGCGCCGCGCCGGGCTGGCTCAACAAGGTGGCCGGGCTCAGCGGCCCTGCCACGGCCGCGCTCGGCGTCGGTGAAGCCAACCCGGCCATCCTGGCGGGCGCGGCCACGGTCAAGCTGATTCCGCGTGGCCAGGCCGCGCAGCGCACCGGCGTGCTGGCCAACGACAAAACCCGCCAGGCGCTGCTGGACCTGTACGCCGGCAATGACCCGCTTGGCGAGGCCTTCCGCCTGGGCGCGGGCAGCCGCATGCAGAGCGCGCAGGAACTCAGCACCGAGAAGATGGCGGCCGACAGCCGGCGCATGGCGGCGATGCCGGAAGCCGCCGCTGCCAAGGTCGATGGCGCGCTGGCCGGCACGCAGGCGCAGAACGCGCAGATGCTGGCCGCCAGCAATGGCGCCGCCGACCCGGTTGGCCTGCAACTCGACGCGCAGCACCTGGGCACGCTGATGCGCAACGACCGCCGGCTGCGCCTCGGCTTCCTCTCGGCCGGCGGCTGGGACACCCATGCGAACCAGGGCAACAGCACCGGCCAGCTCGCCGGACGCCTGGGCAACCTGGCCACCGGTATCTCGCAATTGCGCCAGGATTTTTCAGAGCCCGGTGACGTGATCGTGGTGATGAGCGAGTTCGGCCGCACCGCCGCTGAAAACGGCAGCCGCGGCACCGACCACGGCTTCGGCAACACGATGTGGCTGATCGGCAACCCGATTCACGGCGGACGCTGGCACGGCCAGTGGACCGGCATGGCGGCCGGCAACCTCAACGAGGGCCGCGACCTGCCCGCGCACCACGACTACCGGGCGGTGCTGGCGCAGGTGCTGCGCGGCAGCTTCGCCCTGCCGGATGCCGCGCTGGCCACGGTGCTGCCCGGTGCCAGCTGGGACAAGCGGCTGGACAGCCTGTTGCGCAAGGCCTGAGGCGACCCCTCAGGCGCCGGGGCCGCCCGCGGCATCGAACACGCCGCTGAGCAACTCAGGCAGGCGCTCGCTGCCCATGCGGAACCCGCAGGCCTGCGCATGGCCGCCGCCGCCCATGCTTTCAGCCAGTGCGATGCAGTTGAAGCCGCGCTGCGAACGCAGCCCGGCCTTGACCCCGCCGTCCTTGCCCAGCGTCCACATCAGCGCAAACGTCCCGCTCCTGCGCGACAACAGGTCGCCCAGCAGGCTGTGGAAGGCGCCGGGTGCATTCACCATCAGGCCGTTCTGTCCGTTGAAGCGCAGCGGCCGGGCCTCTTCGGCCATGTCGGCAGCGAGCTTGCTGAATTTCTCGTCCATGGCCTGGCCGCGCGCGGTGAAGGCCGCCAGCGCCGCGGGGCTGAAGGCGGCGATGGCGGCCCAGCGTGCAAAGTCGAAATCTTCCATGTCCAGCGCTGCCAGGAAGCCGGCGCTTTCGGGGTACTGCCAGACCCAGATGTCGCGGTCTTCGACAAAACGCACCAGGTCGGGCAGCGGCGTGTCGGGATGGAAAAACTCCCAGGCCAGCCGCGCACCCGACTTGTCCATGTCGAAATGCACCACACCGCAGCGGCAGGCAAAACCGCTGAGTTTTTCCGCCGCACTTTGATGGTGGTCCAGCATCACCAGTTTGGCGGCGCGCTCCTCGATGCCGCGCAGGATGTCGGCCGGGAAGGAAAAATCAAGGATGTAGACGGCGCGGCCGTCCAGCGCCGGCAGTTGTTCGACGGCGGTGATCTCGCCGTGGTCCAGCCCGCGGAACTCCGCGCGGCCGCCGTAATACAGCCAGGCGGCCAGCGCCGCGGCAAAACCGTCGGGACAGCGGCGGCCGTGATACAGGATCAGCGGCAGCGGGTCGTTCTTGTGCGGCGCCACCAGCAGCGACAGGGGAAGAATGGTTTTCATGGCACCGATTGTCACCGCGCAGGCCGCTGCCCGGGCCTGTCTGCGGAACCAATCGCCGGCAAAGCGCTCCATCAGCCATCACCGGCAGGCGTCCGCCCCGGCAACCCGGAACACCCGATGCTCAAAACCCTCAAGGACCTGTTCGACAGCTTCACCGCCCCCACCGGCCAGCAGTCGCCGCAACAGCGCGACCATGCGCTGCAGCTGGCGACCGCGGTGTTGCTGGTCGAGGTGATGCGCGCCGACGCCGACATCAGGGTGGAGGAGAAAAACGCCGTGTTTGCGACCCTGCGCGAGAAATTCACGCTGGCCGACGACGAGCTGGACCGGCTGATGGAACTCGCCGCCGAGACCGCCAAAACGGCTTACGACTACCACCGCTTCACCTCCAGCCTGAACGATCATTTCACGCATCCGCAAAAGATCCACATCATCGAAAACATGTGGGAGGTGGCTTACGCCGACGCGCACCTGGGCGCGCATGAAAACCACCTGATCAGCAAGGTCGCCGGCCTGCTGTATGTCACGCACGGCGAATACATCGCCGCCAAGATGCGCGCCAGGGAAGCCGCGGCTCCGCCTATTTAGGTCGCGGCCGCCGCAGGCCCTGGTCGGGCTGCGCCAGCGTGCCGGCGCGCAATTGCCTGACCGCCCGGGCCACTGCCGCCGCGACATTGCGCACCTCGGCCTGCATCGCGGTGTCGGCGTCCAGCGTCTGGTGGCTGGTCGCATAAGGCTCGTAATACCCCACATAGCGGTCCAGCCGTGCCTGGCTGCCGGCAGCTATCAGGCCCATCCAGTCCAGCCAGTCCGACA
>PNNC01000125.1 GCA_013824015.1 Polaromonas sp. | reverse complement strand
CCCATCTTTGCGATGTGGTTTGGCCTGGGCATCTGGAGCAAGGTGGCGCTGGCGGTCACGCTGGTGTTTTTCATCGTGTTCTTCAATGTGTACCAGGGCGTGAAAGAGGTCAGCCCGGTGGTGCTGGCCAATGCCCGCATGCTGGGGGCCAACCAGCGGCAGTTGCTGCGCACGGTTTATCTTCCGAGCGCCACCAGCTGGGTTTTTTCCAGCCTGCACACCTCGGTGGGTCTGGCCTTTGTGGGCGCGGTGGTCGGTGAATACCTGGGCTCGGCGCGTGGCGTCGGTTACCTGATCCTGCAGGCTGAAGGCACGTTTGATGTCAACACCGTGTTTGCCGGCATTGTGGTGCTCACCGCCTTTGCGCTGGTGCTCGACGGCATTGTCGGTCGTGTCGAGAAGCGGCTCATGAAGTGGCAGCCGCGCACTGGCGATACGGAAAAGCTGTGATGCGTGATGGGGCGCCGCTGGTGCTGTATTCCGGGCCGCTGAGCATGTTCGGCGCCAAGGTGCAGATCGCCATGATCGAAAAAGGCCTGGACTTCGACCTGGTGATGGTGGCTTTCGACATGCAGCGGCTGTACCAGCCCAAACATCCCGAGGTGGCCCGCATCAATCCCAAACAGCAGGTGCCGGTGCTGGTGCATGGCGCGCTGGAGCTGTTTGATTCCACGCAGATTTTCGAGTACATCGAGGAGTTGCAGGCCACGCCGCCGCTGTGGCCGGCGGGCCTGGCCGACAGGGCCCGCGCGCGCCTGCTCGAGCATCAATCGGACGAGGTCTACTTCCCGCCGGTCATCCGCCTGATGGGTCTGCAGGACCAGTTGCAGGAGCCAGCCGCCCTGGCTGCTTGTGCGGCGTGCGCCGCTTGGTACCAGCGCATGGAAGCGCAACTGGCCGGGCGCGACTGGCTGGCCGGCAGTTATTCGTTTGCAGACATTGCGTTTTACATGGCCCAGTTGTTCGGCGAGCGCATGGGCGCGCCGGTCACCGAAGGTACGCCGCGCCTGCTGGCCTGGCGCGAACGCATGTCGGCGCGGCCGGCGGTGCGGCAGGTCGCGGCCGCCATGGGGCGTTACCTGCTGTCGGTGGGCCGGCCGCTGCCGGCCTTCCTGGCGCCGCTGGTGACAGCGGACAGCGCCTGAGCCTGCGCCTGGCATGTGTTCGTTCCGTCCTACAGACGCGCGCCCTGGCCCTCCGCTACAGTGGGACCCGCACGGCGGCGCCCCGCCTTTTTCACGAATTCACCGCGAGCACACCCCATGAATCTTTCCGTCTCCATCGGCCCCATCGTTTCACTGATTGCCGGCATCCTGATCCTGATCATGCCGCGGCTGCTCAACTACATTGTGGCCATTTACCTGATTGTGATTGGCCTGATCGGCCTGTTCGGCACCGGCTCGCTGCGCCTGTAGGCAGGGCGGCTGCCTTCTCAGCGCTTGCCGAGTGCAAGGCTGAGCAGGGTCTGTTGCTGCGCGGGTGTGCGCGTCGCGATCAGCGCCAGCAAACCGGAGCGATCCAGCGCATTGATGCCGTTGTCTTTGGCAAACTTGCGGGCGTTGTCCGTGAATGTGGATGCGGTCGCATAGGTGGCGCGCTTGAGTTGTCGCGCCGCCATCATGGCCAGCAAGGGATGAATCTGGCGCACGGCCAGCGGCTGGCCGGTGGGCCACAACTTGCACACGGCCACCGCGACCGGTGTGTTTTTGTCCTGCTGTGCGTTGCGCGAATACAGCCAGATGGTGACGCCGCCGGCGCTGCCATGGGAGTGCACGCGCGTGGCCAGACCACTTTGGGCAAACAGGGTTTCGCAGACCGCATCGAACTGGTGGGGCAACAGGCGGTCGAACAGGTCGGCCGTCCACACGGTCGCCGCCGGCGCCCTGGCCGGGGGGGGACTGACCGGCATCGAGGGCCGCCGGGGGGCGGCGGCCTCCGGGAAATCAATCAGTTGTTCCATGGCCACCGGCCTGCGCGGTGGGGCTGCCAGTTTTCCTGGCGCGGGCAGGCGCGGTGGTCCTTCGCCCCTGGCCAGCTTGGCCCAGGGCGGCTCGTAGGCGAGCGGGTCGGCATAGAGGCCGGAATAGAGCTTGTTGGTCAGGTAGGCGCCGCTCACCACGACGCCGAACAGCAGGCTGGCGGCACCGGGAATCCGCAGCTCGCGTTGGTCCACCGACAGCACCAGCATGCCTGCACCTGTCGCCAGGGCCATCAGCCCGATCAGGAAAACCAGCAGATAGGGTGAATCGCTTTGTGCCGGTGGGGGATGAGGTCTGGCAGCCATGGGACAAACAATCTGGTTTGCTATTATTTTGATAGCTGGTTACGCAGACTGCATATGGGCCAGGGGCTGTTGTTTCTCAAACCCTGACGGGGCTAGCGCTTCTTGCTCTTGATGATGGTTTTCCCGGGCGTTCGCTTGACGGCCTTGATGTTGCCGCGCGCCGGCGCGGCCTTGCGCGCGCCCCCGGCCTTCACCGGCAGGAAAACCACGACCTGCTGGCCCAGCTTGAACGCGGCGCTGGCGCTGACCTTGTTCCACTCGGCCACGCTGTCCGCGCTCAGGCCGTAGCGCTTTGCGATGGTCGCCACGGATTCGCCTTTGCGCGCCTTGATGGTGGTGCGGCGCGTGACGATTTCCGGGGCCAGGCTCACCTGCGCATTGTCGGCCACATGGCTGGCCACGTCGTTGTCCATCTTGCCGGTGCGCGGCACCAGCAGCGTGGAGCCGGCCTTGATCAGCATGCGCGGCGGAATGTTGTTGACCCCGCGCAGGTCGGCTTCGCTCATGCCGACACGCCGGGCGGCATCACTGACGCTGAGCGTGGCCGGTGCCGTCCAGGCGGTCCAGCTGGCGTACTGGCCTTGCGTGTAGGCTTCAAAGTTGCGCTGGAACACCTTGGCGTTGTCCCAGGGCAGCAGGATCTGGGGGGTGCCCGACGCGATGATCACCGGCCGGTGCGCCGACGGGTTGAGCGCCTTGAAGTCGGCGAGCGCCACGTCGGCCAGCCGGGCCGCCAGCGCCACGTCGATGTCGCGCGTGATCAGCACCTGCTGGAAGTAGGGGTGGTTCTCGATCAGCGGCAGCTCGGCGCGGAAAGCCTGCGGATTGGCCACGATGTTCTTGACCGCCTGCAGCTTGGGCACGTACAGCCGGGTTTCGTCGGGCATGCGCAGATCCTGGTAGCCGGTGCCCAGGCCGTCCTTCTTGTTCCTCGCGATGGCGCGGCCGACGCTGCCTTCGCCCCAGTTGTAGGCGGCCAGCGCCAGGTGCCAGTCGCCGAACATGCCGTGCAGTTTTTGCAGGTAGTCGAGCGCGGCCCGGGTCGATGCCAGCACGTCGCGGCGGTCGTCACGGAAGGCGTTTTGCTTGAGATCGAAATACTTGCCGGTGGCCGGCATGAACTGCCACATGCCGGCCGCCTTGGCGCTGGAGACCGCCTGCGGGTTGAAGGCGCTTTCGATGTAGGGCAGCAGTGCCAGCTCGGTCGGCATGTTGCGGCGTTCCAGCTCCTCGACGATGTGGAACAGGTATTTGCTCGAGCGCTCGGTCATGCGCTGGATGTAGTCGGGCCGGCTGGCGTACCACTGCTCGCGGTCGGTCACCAGCTCGTTCTGCAGGTCGGGCATGGCAAATCCGCTGCGTATGCGCGCCCACAGGTCCGGCGGCGGCTGCAACTGCGTGACTGCATCGGAGCCGGCCTGTGCGCGGCTCAGCGGCGACAGCGGGCCGTTGGGGTACACCGGATTGAGCCCAGGCCCGGGCGTGGTGGAGGTGGTCAGCACCGGGTCACCCGGCATGCCGGGCGGGCTGGTGCTGGCGCAACCGGCCAGCACGGCCACGGCGATGCCGAGGAGGAAGTTCTTGAAGAGGGAGTTGGGGCGCGGCGCAATGCTGCCGGAAGGAGGGTGGGGGAGAGGGGACGGTCGCTGCAGGTCGGTCATTTGAATTGGTTCTTCCACTGCCTGATGGCGGCAAATACGGTGTTGTCGTCATGGGCGGCCGGGTCGAAACGCCGGGCCGCGGCCATGACAGTGGGTTGTCGGGTACGCAGGAAAGGATTGATGAGCAACTCCTGGGCCAGCGAGGAGGGCAGGGTCGGCTTGCCCTGGTCCCTCAAGGCGGTACAGCGTGCATGGTAACCAATTAGTTCGCCATTGTCAGGTTCCACCGCGAGGGCAAAACGCAGGTTGCTCAGGGTGTATTCGTGGGTGCAGCAGACACGCGTGTTGCCGGGCAAGGCCGCCAGGCGGTCCAGCGACGCCAGCATCTGGGCCGGCGTGCCTTCAAACAATCGTCCGCAGCCGCCCGAAAACAGCGTATCGCCGCAGAACAGCAGCGGCCTGCCATCGATGTCCGGCGTGAAAAATGCGATGTGGCCGGCGGTGTGGCCGGGCACATCGATCACCTGGAAGTCCAGGCCCAGCGCCTGCACCGTGTCGCCGTCCTCCAGCCGGGTGAAGGGCTCGGGAATGACTTCACGGGCCGGGCCGTAGACCGGCGCGCCGGTGGTCCGGTGCAGCTCGGCCACGCCGCCGGTGTGGTCGGGGTGGTGGTGCGTGACTAGAATCGATGCTAATTGAAGCCCGTTTTCCTGCAGGGCGCGTTGTACCGGGCCGGCATCGCCGGGGTCCACGACCAGCGCGCGCCGGCCGTCGTGCAGCAGCCAGAGGTAGTTGTCGCTCAGCGCGGGGATGGGAATGAGGTACATGCGGCGTTCTTGATGGGCTCACAAATTATAGGTTTCACCGACTGGTTCAGGACCCCGCCCGGCGAGTATTTGCTGGCGTGGGAGCGTGAGCGATTCGACCAGGCGGTGGCCGACATGTTTGGCTACCATGCGCTGCAACTGGGCCTGCCCGAACTCGACGCCTTGCGCAGCAACCGCATGCCGCACAAGTGGCTGGCCCTGCAGGGTGGCGATGACGGATCCCTTGCCGCAGCCGCCTTGTCGGCCCCGCGCCCCGATGCGACCGCCGCGGGCGCTGCAAGTTCCCCCCGCGTGGCGCTGCTGACCGATCCGGCAGCCCTGCCGTTTCCCGAAAACAGCCTGGACCTGGTGCTGCTGCCGCACACGCTGGAACTCAGCCGAGACCCGCACACCACGCTGCGCGAGGTCGAGCGGGTGCTGGTGCCCGAGGGCCGTGTGGTGATCAGCGGTCTGAACCCGGCCAGCCTGTGGGGCTTGCGCCAGCGCCGCGCGCACTTTTACCGGCGCCTCGGCTACGGCGAACTGTTTTTGCCGGAGGCCGGCGAGTTCATTGGTTACTGGCGCCTGCGCGACTGGCTCCGGCTGCTCAGCTTCGAGGTCGAGTCCGGCCAGTTCGGCTGCTACCGACCGGCCGTCAGCAGCCGCGCGTCGCTCGATCGTTTTGCCTGGATGGACAAGGTCGGCGAGCGCTCCTGGCCCATCTTTGGCGCCCTGTATTTTCTGGTGGCGGTCAAGCGGGTGCGTGGCATGCGCCTGCTGGAGCCCGCCTGGCGGGCCCAGAAAGCCAAGGCCAGCGCGCCGGTGGCGATTGCCAACCAGGTCCGGCGGCCCGGCAGCTTTTCCGTTTCAGACCCTCCCCGCACTTTTCTGGACCCCGATACATGACTGACACTTCACCGACCACCACCCAGCATGTGGTGATTTATACCGATGGCGCCTGCAAGGGCAACCCCGGGCCCGGCGGCTGGGGGGCGATGCTGAGCACCGGTGGCCAGGTCAAGGAGCTGTTTGGCGGCGAGCTGGCCACCACCAACAACCGCATGGAGATGACCGCGGTGATCGAGGCCCTGTCGGCGCTCAAGCGGCCCTGCCGCGTGACCCTGCATGTCGACAGCCAGTACGTTCTCAAGGGCATGACCGAATGGATCAAGGGCTGGAAAGCCCGTGGCTGGCGCACCGCGGCCAAGGAACCGGTCAAGAATGTCGACCTCTGGCAGAAGCTGGACGCGCTGGTGACCGGCAGCGGCCACAAGATCGAGTGGATCTGGGTGCGCGGCCACGATGGTGACCCCGGCAACGAACGCGCCGACGTGCTGGCCAACAAGGGTGTGGAGATGGCGCTCGGCAGGCGCTGACGGCCCTGTCAGCGTGAGCGGGGTGACCCGAAAATACTGCACCATCAGCGTACGTAGCATTGCGCCACCGGGAGGCGCCGCCAATTGGTAAACGCCTTGTAAAGCTGCGCCGCAAGCCCCCACGCCCATGGCCCGAAAGATGCGTAGGCCATGGTGTCCTGCTACATTGGAAGTTTGTATCTTTTCCATTACAAGTTTTCTTCCCCATGGCATCAAAAGCAATTTACGCAGTGATCGCGGTGGCCGGCATCGCGCTGGCCTCGGGCGTCGCCTGGTGGTATCAGAAGCCAAAGGCTGCGGCGCCTGCAGGCGCCGCGCCGGTGGCGTCCGGCCAGGCACCCGCAGCGGGCGCGGCCGGCGGCGCCGGCAAGCCGGTCACGGTGGAAGCGGCCAGGGTTGAGGTGGTGCGCCTGGTCGATGATGCGCAGGCTGTCGGCAGCCTGCGTTCGCGCCGCAGCGTGGTGTTGCGGCCCGAGGTCAGCGGTCGCATTACCCAGCTCAATTTCACCGATGGCCAGCGCGTGCGCAAGGGCCAGGTGCTGGTGCAGTTTGACGACCAGCTGCCGCTGGCGCAGGTCCAGCAAAGCCTGGCCGAGCTGTCGATTGCCCAGGCCAACCAGAAACGCAACCAGGAACTGGTCGCGCAGAATTTTGTCAGCCAGCGTTCCCTCGATGAAAGCGCGGCCAACCTGCAGGTGGCCCAGGCCAGGCTGTCGCTGGCCCGCGCCACGGCGGCGCGCCTGAAAATCGTCGCACCGTTTGACGGCATCGCCGGCATCCGCCTGGTCAATGTCGGCGACTACCTCAAGGACGGCGCCGACATCGTCAACATCGAGGACATCGACGCGCTGTTTGTCGACTTCCGGCTGCCCGAGCGTTTCCAGAGCAAGGTCCGGCGCGGCCAGACGGCGGTGCTGGACATCGATGCCCTGCCGGGCCGGCGCTACACCGCGCAGATCCAGGCCATTGACCCGCTGATCGATGCCAACGGCCGCTCGGTGGGCATCCGCGGCTGCATCGACAACCGCCAGTTGCAGCTGCGCCCCGGCATGTTCGCGCGCGCCAACACGGTGTTCAGCGTGCGTGAGGATGCGCGCGTGATCCCCGAGGAAGCGATTGTTCCGCAGGGCAATCGTCAGTTCGTCATCAAATTGCTGGACGGCCCCACCCCCCAGACACGCACCACCCAGCGGGTCGAGGTCAAGGTCGGCATCCGCAGCCCGGGCAAGGTCGAGATCACCCAGGGGCTGGAGCCCGGCGACACCGTGGTGGCGGCAGGCCAGCAGCGCGTGCAGCGCGACGGCACCGTGGTGTCGGTGGTGCAGGTGGCGGCCGCAGCGCCGGCGCCGGCCGCCCGGCCCGCCGCCAGTGCCGCGCCCATCGTGGCCGCGCAGCCTGGCGCCAACCCCTGTGGCGTGGTGGTGGCGGAAGCGCCTGCTTCAAACGGGCCGGCGCAGCGCCAGACCGTGCCCGAGCGCAAGCCGTCGCCAGCCGCCACGCGCGATCCCGCCTGAGATGAGCTTCACCGATACCGCCGCACGCCATGCAGATCGCTGAAATATCCATACGCCGTCCCGTCTTTGCGACGGTGCTTTCACTGCTGATCCTGCTGGTGGGCGCGGTCAGTTTTGACCGCCTCACGGTGCGCGAATACCCCAAGATTGACGAGCCGGTGGTGACCGTCACCGTGCGTTACCCGGGCGCCTCGGCCGAGGTGATCGAGTCACAGATCTCCAAGCCGCTGGAAGACTCGATTGCCGGCATCGATGCGGTGGACGTCATCACCTCCATCAGCCGGGCCGAGCAAAGCCAGATCTCCGTGCGCTTCCGGCTCGAGAAAGATCCCGACGCGGCCGCCGCCGAAGTGCGCGACCGGACCTCGCGCGTGCGCAACCGGCTGCCGCAGGCCATCGAGGAGCCGGTCATCGCCAAGGTGGAGGCCGACGCCTTTCCGGTGATCTTCCTGACCTTCTCCAGCGACAAGCTGTCGCGGCTGGAGATCAACGACATGGTCAACCGCATCGCCAAGCCGCGGCTGCAGACCGTGACCGGTGTGGCCGACGTGCGTATTTACGGCGAGCGCAAATACGCGATGCGGGTCTGGCTCGATGCGCAGAAGCTGGCCGGCTACCGGCTGACCTCGCAGGACGTGGAAGATGCCATCCGCCGCAGCAACCTCGAATTGCCCGGCGGGCGCATCGAATCGCAACAGCGCGAGTTCAGCGTGACCTCGCAGACGGACCTGGTGCGTCCGGCGCAGTTTGCCGACATCACCATCAAGAGCGTCAACGGCTTCCCGGTGAAAATCCGCGACGTGGCGCGTGTGGAAGAGGGCGCAGCCGATGAACGCAGCGCCGTGCGCCTGAACGGGCGCGACGCGATCTCTGCCGGCGTGATCCGCCAGGCCACGGCCAACCCGCTGGATCTGTCCACTGGCGTGCGGGAGATGATTCCCAAGCTCAAGCAGGATCTGCCCGAAGACATCGTGATCGACATCGCCAACGACAACTCGGTGTTCATCGACCGCTCGATCAAAAACGTCTACACCACGATTGTCGAAGCCGTGGTGCTGGTGGCGCTGGTGATCTTCGTGTTCCTGCGCACCTTCCGGGCCTCCATCATTCCGCTGGTCACCATTCCGGTGAGCCTGGTCGGCACCTTTGCGCTGATGGCGCTGGCGGGCTTTTCGATCAACACGCTGACCCTGCTGGCGCTGGTGCTGGCCATTGGCCTGGTGGTGGACGATGCCATCGTGATGCTGGAGAACATCTTTCGCCACATCGAGGAGGGACTGGACCCGTTTTCGGCGGCCATCAAGGGTGCGCGTGAGATCGGTTTTGCGGTGATCACCATGACCGCCACGCTGGTGGCGGTGTATGCGCCGCTGGCCTTCACGCCGGGCCGCACCGGCCGCCTGTTCATCGAATTTGCGCTGGCGCTGGCCGGTGCGGTGGTGGTGTCCGGCGTGGTGGCGCTGACGCTGACGCCGATGATGTGTTCGCTGCTGCTGCGCCACAACCCCAAGCCAAACCGCTTTGACCGGGGCATGGAAAACATCCTGAACCGTTTTTCGGACGGCTACGGCAGGCTGCTGCGCTGGATCGTCACCACCGGCTACCAGCCGGCGGCCGGGGAACGTGGCCTGGGACATGCCGTGCGGCGCTTTTTCCTGCAGGCGCGCTGGATTGTGATCGGCGCCATGATACTCAGCGCGATCGGCATTGCGCTGGTCTACCCGAGCATGCGCTCCGAACTCTCGCCGATCGAGGACCGCGGCGTGATTTCGTCCAACATCACCGCGCCCGATGGCGCCACGCTGGAGTACACCAACCGCTACGCGCGTGAGCTGGAAAAGCTGGGCCAGCAGTACCCCGAGTTCGACCGCATCTTCGCCAACGTCGGCAACCCGTCGGTGTCGCAGGGCAACGTCACCTACCGCACCGTGGACTGGGCGGATCGACAGCGCAGCACCATCGAGCTGGCGCGCGAGCTGGGCCCCAAACTGGCGGCCCTGCCTGGCGTGTCGGCCTTCCCGATCACGCCGCCCTCGCTGGGACAGGGCTTCCGCGAACGGCCGATCAACTTCGTGATCCAGACCTCCGACAGCTACCAGAACCTGAACCAGGTGGTGCGGCAGATGCTCGACGAGATCGCCAAACAGCCAGGCATCCTGCAGCCCGACGTGGACCTCCGGCTGAACAAGCCCGAACTGCGCATCGACATCGACCGTACCCGCGCGGCCGACCTGGGCGTGCCGGTGGATGTGGTGGCGCGGGCCATCGAAACCATGCTGGGCGGTCGCAACGTCACGCGTTACAAGCGTGATGCCGAGCAGTATGACGTGATCGTGCAGATCCAGTCCTCGGGGCGCAGCACCCCGGACGCCATTGACGGCATCTATGTGCGCGGCCGCAACGACACGGTGATCCCGCTGTCGGCGCTGGTCAAGGTCAGTGAAACCGTCAGTCCGCGTGAACTCAACCACTTCGGACAGCGCCGCTCGGTCACGATTTCCGCCAACCTGTCGCCCGAATATTCGCTGGGCGAGGCGCTCGACTACATGAATGAGGCGGCCGCCAGGGTGCTCAAGCCCGGCTACACCACCGATCTCAACGGCACCTCACGCGAGTTCCGCAACTCCCAGGGCGCGCTGGCGGTTGTTTTTGTGCTGTCACTGGTGTTCATTTTCCTGGTGCTGGCCGCGCAGTTTGAAAGTTTTGTCGATCCGCTGGTGATCATGCTGGCCGTGCCGCTGTCCATGATCGGCGCCTTGCTGGCCCTGAAGTGGTCGGGCGGCTCGCTCAACGTCTATTCGCAGATCGGGCTGATCACGCTGGTGGGACTGATCACCAAACACGGCATCCTGATCGTCGAGTTCACCAACCAGTTGCGCGAACACGGCATGGGGATGGTGGATGCGCTGGTCAAGGCCGCCTCGCAGCGCCTGCGCCCCATCATGATGACCACCGGCGCCATGGTGCTGGGCGCCTTGCCACTGGCCCTGGCCAGCGGCGCTGGCGCCGAGAGCCGCCAGCAGATCGGCTGGGTGATTGTGGGCGGCATGTCGCTGGGCACCGTGCTGACGGTGTTTGTGGTGCCTGTCATGTATTCGCTGTTCGCACGCAGCAAGGTGCCGGGCGCCAAAACCGCGGTCGCGGTCGAAACACCGGTTCCGCACCACGACGAACTGATCGCGAACAAGTAAGGCAGGCTGGGCCACTCGAGAGCCCGCGCGTGCATCCTGCAGGCCGGGCTGCACGCTGCGAGCGGGCGTGGTGGCCTTAAATACTGCCGTCGAACATCATCACGTCGACGTCTTCGCCGGCAGCGACATTGCCCTGCCCATGGTGCAGCACGATCAGGCCATTGGCCTCGGCCATCGACGACAGCACGCCCGAACCCTGGTTGCCGGTGGTGCGGACCTGCAGCGAGCCGTCGGCCGCGCTGCTGACGGTGCCGCGCTGGTACTCGGTGCGGCCGGGTTTCTTGCGGATGGCTTCCTGGCTGCGCGCCCTGAGCAGCGGTGCTGGTGGCGCGCTGCAGCCCATCATCTGCAGCAGCGCGGGGCGCACAAAGGCCAGGAAAGTCACCATCACCGCGACCGGGTTGCCGGGCAGGCCGAACAGGATGGCCGCATTCGACGTGCTATTGTTTTGGGAGCTACCTGAGTCCGCTGGACGTGGGCCAGGGGCCGATTTGGCTTGAAGAATCCGGCCCACGGCCATCGGACGTCCCGGACGCATGGCAACGCGCCAGAAAGCCACGTCGCCGAGCTTTTTCATCATGGTCTTGGTGTAGTCGGCCTCGCCGACGCTGACCCCGCCCGAGGTGATGATGGCGTCGGCCTGCGCTGCGGCGCTCGTAAACGCCGCTTCCAGCAGCGCCGGTTCGTCGCGCACCACCCCCATGTCGATGACCTCGCAGCCCAGCCGTTTGAGCATGCCGAAGACGGTGTAGCGGTTGCTGTCGTAGACCGCGCCTTCGCGTGGCGGCTCGCCCAGCGACAGGATTTCATCGCCGGTGGAAAAGTAGGCCACCCGCAGCGGCCGCAGCGTGCTCACGGTTTTCATGCCCAACGAGGCCACCAGCCCAAGGCGGGCAGGGGTGAGCAGCTCGCCTTTGGATAGCGCAGCGCGGCCCTGCATCAGGTCTTCGCCGCGCAGCCGGCGGTTGTCGCCGGCTTGCAGCAGTTTCGGCGGAACGCTGATGTGCTCGCCCTGAACCGTGACAAACTCCTGCGGCACCACGGTGTCCAGGCCGGCCGGCATGATGGCGCCGGTCATGATCTTCAGGCATTCGCCCGGCGCGACCGTGCCTTGCCAGGCCTTGCCGGCCAGGGCCGTGCCGACCACCCTGAGCTGCAAGGCTGTCCCGGACGCCAGCGCCGCGCCGTCAAAGGCATAACCATCCATCGCCGAGTTGTCGTGCGGCGGCACATCGAAGGGCGAGACCACATCCTCGGCCAGCACCCGGCCCAGCGCCTCAAACAGCGGCAATTCCAGCCGGTCGGTCACCGGCGTGACCAGCAGCGAGAGAAAACGCGCCACGTCCGCGGCGGGCAGGGCCTGCGGATCGTAGCCCTGCAGTTCAGCCGCGATCTGGTCTATGGACTTCACAGCCGATGTCACGGTCGCAGCGCTTCGAGCTGGTGCAGTTCCGCCAGCGTGTTCGCGTTGAAAAACGCACGCGGGTCGTCGCCGGGCAGGTTGAAGGGCACCAGCACCGTCTTGTGCTGCGCGGTCCAGGCGTCGATCTTGCGGCCACCACCGGTGGTGAATACCGCCAGGCTTTCGAGCAGGCGCGTGCGCATCAGGCAGAACACCGGCTGGGCCCGCAACTGCCCGTCTTCCTCGGGCGCGGCCACCACGGCGATATCGGCGTTCTCGCGTGCCAGCGCTTCGGCCAGCCGCGCCACCATGTCTTCGCTGAACAGCGGGCTGTCGCAGGGCACCGTCACCATGTAGGGCGTTTCGCAGCGCTCCAGCCCGGTGAGGAAGCCGGCCAGCGGGCCGGAGAAGTCGCCCATGCCGCCGGCATCGGGCCAGACCGGCACACCAAAGGATTCATAGGCCGCCAGGTTGCGGTTGGCATTGATCATCACCTCGCCGACCTGCGGCGACAGGCGCAGCAGGGTGTGCAGCGCCAGCGGCACGCCGTTGAAATTCTGCAAGCCCTTGTCGGCGCCACCCATGCGCGAGCCGCGCCCGCCCGCGAGGATCACCCCGGTGATTTCTGCGCCGTCTATCGTGTCAATCATGGTCTAGCCGCCTATGTAACTCATCTCGACACGTTTTTGCCCGTCCGCGCCCGGCACGGCCGTGTCTGGTGGCAGCGCGGCGCGCAGTTCCGAATACCGGTCGTCGCGGCGCTGCCAGATGTGGGCCACGGCCGCGGAAATCTGTTCGTCCGAGTAGTGGCCGCTGCGCAGCAGTGCGCGCAGGTCATGCCCCTGGCTGGCGAACAGGCAGAGGAAAAGTTTGCCTTCGGTGGACAGCCGTGCGCGGTTGCAGTCGCCGCAGAAGGCGTGGGTGACACTGCTGATGACGCCGACCTCGCCGCCGCCGTCGAGGTAACGCCAGCGCTCGGCGGTCTCACCCAGGTAGTTGGCGCTGATGGCCTCCATCGGAAACTCGCCCTGCAGGCGTTCGATCACCTGCGCGGAGGGCAAGACCTCGTCCATGCGCCAGCCGTTGGTCGCGCCGACGTCCATGTATTCGATAAAACGCAGCACCACACCCGAGTTCCGGAAGTGGCGCGCCATCGGCAGGATCTCGGCATCGTTGGTGCCGCGCTTGACCACCATGTTGACCTTGATCGGTGCCAGCCCGACCTTGTGCGCGACCTCGATGCCCTTGAGCACGTCGGCGACCGGGAAGTCCACATCGTTCATGCGGCGGAACACCGCGTCGTCCAGCCCGTCCAGGCTGACGGTGACGCGCTGCAGGCCCGCGTCCTTCAGGGCCTGGGCTTTTTTGGCCAGCAGCGACGCATTGGTGGTCAGCGTGATGTCCAGCGGCTTGCCGCCCGGCGTCGTGATCTTCGCCAGCATCTCGATCAGCACCTCCAGGTGCTTGCGCAGCAGCGGTTCGCCGCCGGTCAGCCGGATTTTCTCGACGCCGTGCGCCACAAAAATTTTCGCCAGCCGCGTGATCTCCTCAAAACTCAGCAGCGAGGTCTGCGGCAAAAACGCGTAGTCCTTGGTAAACACCTCGCTGGGCATGCAGTAGCTGCAGCGGAAATTGCAGCGATCCGTCACGCTGATGCGCAGGTCGTGCAGCGGCCGCGCCAGCGTATCCGCCAGCAGGCCGGTGGGCGCCTGCAGTTGCGCAGGGATGTGCGGCACGCGCGCGGCGTAACGCATGTCGGCGATGGGGATGATTTTGTCGGTCATTGGTGAGGCCCAAGGGAGAATTTACTCCATCGGCGCCGCCGCTCAGGAAAGCCCGGGTCTTGTCCCCAGGCGCCGGGCGTTATTCATCCGTGAGATCGGCTGCAGCGAGCGCACCCGGGTTGGCGAATCAAGCCGGCGCCGCGGGTCCGGCTTTGGCCTGTCCTGAGCCTGCCGAAGGGCCGGCCCGCATGCCCCCAGGGGCCTCCTTCGACAAGCTCAGGACGAACGGATGTCAGGTGAGCGAGCGTGGGGGACTCTATTCAGACACACCTTCCGCCGTCCACCTCGATACACACGCCGCTGATGAAGGCGGCTTCGTCGCTGGCCAGGTAGAGCGCGGCGTTGGCCACGTCCAGCGCCGTCGAAAAGCGGCCTAGCGGAATGCTGGCGAGGAATTTCGCGCGGCGCGCCTCGCCCTCGGGGCCAGTGACGGTGCCGCCGGCGAACTGGGTGGACAGCGCGGTATCGGGGTTGAACACCGGGTTGATGCAGTTCACGCGGATGTTGTCCGGGCCGAGTTCGGCCGCCAGCGACTTCGAGGTGGTGATCACCGCGCCCTTGGAGCCGTTGTACCAGCTCAGCCCGGGCCGCGGCCGCACACCGGCGGTGGAGGCGATGTTGATGAAGCTGCCGCCGCCGCCGGCACGGAACACCGGCACCGCGTGGATGGTCGACAGGTAAATGCTCTTGACGTTGATCGCGTAGCAGCGGTCGAACTCTTCCTCGGTGGTTTCCAGCGCGGGCTGGTTCAAATGGGTCCAGCCGGCGTTGTTGACCATCACGTCGAGCTTGCCGTGGCGCTGCACGGCGGCATCGACCAGCGCCTTCATCTCGGCGGTTTTTGTCACGTCCGCCTTGAAGAAAGACGCCTTGCCACCGGCGGCGACGATGTCGGCCACCACTTTTTCACCGAGCGTACTGTTGATGTCGTTGACGATGACGCTGGCGCCTTCCGCGGCCAGCCGCTTGGCAATACCTTCGCCGATGCCGCCGCCGGCGCCGGTGACGATGATGGATTTGTTGCTCACGCGCATTTGAGGGTTTTCCTTTTCAATATTGTTCAATGCTAAGTCAGTCGGAAAGTTTGACACCGAAGTCGCGGGCATCGATCCATCCGGTACGACCATCGGCTGCTGCAATGCGAATCGCCCAAATGCTTTTACCCCGCCGGGATTCCAGAATGGTCACTTTTTCACCGGCAGCCAGTTCACCTTTGGGTGGTCGAACCAGGCGCGGTGGCCAGCCGGGCTTGACTGCATCTCCGGGTTCCGCCCACAAGGCGACTGGCGAGGTGATTGAAATTTTCGAAGGGGGCTGGGGCTGCCATTTGTAATACCAGACGGCAAGCAAAAAGACCAAAAAACCAGCACCGAAGGCGCGCCATGCGCTTTTACCCATGCTTGATCGCCACGGTTTTCAGTGTGGTGAAACCGTACAAGGCCTCGAAGCCTTTTTCGCGGCCGTAGCCCGACGACTTGACGCCGCCAAACGGCAGTTCGACACCGCCGCCGGCGCCGTAGTTGTTGATGAAGACCTGGCCGCTCTGCACCCGTTTGGCCATGCGGAACTGACGGCCGCCGTCGCGGGTCCAGATGCCGGCGACCAGGCCGAACTGCGTCGCATTGGCGAGCTCCACCGCATGATCCTCATCCCGAAAACTCATCGCGCACAGCACCGGGCCAAACACCTCTTCCTGCGCCAGCCGGTGGTTCACCGGCACGTCGCGCAGCAGGGTGGGGGCCTGGTAGAAGCCGGTCTCGGGCGCCTCGTCCACGATCTGGCCCTGCGCGACCATCGGGATGCCGGCGACCTGGGCGTCACTCAGAAAGTTCCAGACGCGTTGCTGCTGGGTCTGGCGGATCAGCGGTCCGACGTCCAGGTCCATCGTCGCGGGGCCAACGCGCAAGTTCTCGAAGGCCTGGCCCAGGCGGGCCAGCAGCGGCTCGTAAATTTTCTCGTCCACCAGCAGGCGCGAACCGGCCGAGCAGGTCTGGCCGGCGTTTTGCACGATGGCGTTGACCAGCGCCGGAATCGCCTGGTCCAGATCGGCGTCGGCAAACACGATTTGCGGGCTTTTGCCGCCCAGCTCCAGCGTGACCGGGCAATGGCGTTCGGCCGCCACCTGCTGGATCAGGGTGCCCACGGTCGGGCTGCCGGTGAAGCTGATGTGCTGGATGCCCGGGTGGCGGGCCAGCGCGTCACCAACCTCATGGCCGTAACCGGTCACGATGTTAATCGCGCCGGCCGGAAAGCCGGCTTCCGCGGCGAGCTGCGCGACACGGATCAGCGACAGGCAGGCGTCCTCGGCCGGCTTGACCACGCAGACATTGCCGGCGGCGAGGGCGCCGCCGACGCTGCGGCCAAAAATCTGCATCGGGTAGTTCCACGGAATGATGTGGCCGGTCACGCCGTGCGGCTCGCGCCAGGTCATCACGCTGTAGCCGTCGAGGTAGGGCAGGGTTTCGCCGTGCAGCTTGTCGCAGGCGCCGGCGTAGAACTCGAAGTAACGCACCAGCGCGGCGGCGTCGGCTTTTGCCTGCTTGGTCGGCTTGCCGCAATCGCGCTGCTCGATCGCCGCCAGCTCGTCGGCGTGGTCGGCGATCTTGCGCGACAGCGCCATCAGCAGGCGACCACGTTCGGCGGCGCTGACCTTGTGCCAGACGTTGTCCATGCAGTCGTGGGCCGCCTGCACCGCGTCAGCGATGTCCTGCGCATTGCTGCGCTGGATCTCGTCGAAGGGCTGGCCGTCGGACGGGTCAACAACGGGAATGGTCTTGCCGGACGCAGAGCGCACCGAAGCGTTGGCGATGTAATTGAGTTGCATGCATATGATTTTCGGCGAAAACGCGCTGGCCGCCAAAAATCAGCCAAATCGGGCCTCAGCCCACGGGCGGAAAGGGCTGACAGCTATCAAATAAATAGCATGCCAGCAACGCCTCAGGCTGCGGCGCCGACGGCTGTATAAGCGCGCGCATTGTCGGCCAGCCAGCGTGCCGACAGCTCGGTGGCCTGCTGGTCGGGATGGAAGTCCTGGCGCAGGTAGGCGCGCCAGGGTTTGAAGGTCTGGCGCACCAGGCCGCGCCGCCCGAACAGAAAGCTCGCGGCGCTTGTCCAGGTCGACCACTTCCAGAGGGTGCCGTCACGGTGCAGGTTGTTGACGGTCTGGCGCAAGGTGTCGGTCAGGAAGACGACGGTGATGCGGCGGAACCACTTGATGCGCCAGGCGTGGTTGCCGCCCAGCGCCATGTACACGTCGAAGGCGGTGTTTTTGTGCTCCGATTCCTCGGCGCTGTGCCACAGCCACATGGTTTGCAGGCGCGGCTCGCTGGGCGCCAGCAGGTCCGGGTTGCGCAACAGCCACTCGGCAAAAATCGCGGTGAAGTGTTCGTTGGCGGCGGTGATCGCCAGCGCATGCAGCGGGTGGGTGCCGGCCAGCAATTGCATGTTGCGTTCCGCGCGCGGCGCCCAGTCGTTGACCAGGCCCTGCTTCTCAAGGTGGTCATTGAACAGGCTGTGGATGCGGCGGTGTGTGGCTTCCTGGCCGATGAAGCCCTGCACCTCGGCCTTGTATTTGTCCTGCAGCGGCGCCGGCAAGGCCTTGAGCCCGTTGCGTACCGCATCGATGAAAAACTGCTCGCCGACCGGGAAACTCATGGACAGGGCGTTGAAAAACGCCGTGCGGAAAGCGTCGCCGGCGCACCAGTGGCGCGGCAGCGGCGTTTCCAGGTCGATCAGCAGGCGGCGCACAACAAGTTCACTCATGATTTCTCCAGCAGGAAAAGACTGGTACGTTCGGGTACCAATGGGCTGACTATAGGATCGGGTTGTGGTACTGTCAAGTACCAAAAACACTGCTTTCTGATGCTGTTCCATGTTCGCTGACACCTCCGCCACCGCCGCCTTGCCGGCCAATCCCTACCGCACCCGTCTGCTCGAGGGCATGGCGCACAGCGTGGCGGCCAAAGCCTATGGCGACACCACGGTGGCCGACATCGTGCGCGAAGCCGGCGTGTCCAAACGCAGTTTCTACGAGTGTTTTGCCAGCAAGGACGAATGCCTGATCGCGCTGTATGTCGCCGCCAGCCACGGCGCGCTCAAGGTGCTGAAGGAATCCATCGATCCCGGTCGCGACTGGAAAACCCAGGTTGAACACGCGCTGGGCGCCTACCTGGCCTGCCTGGCCAGCAACCCGGCGCTGCTGCGCACGCTGTTTGTTGAAATCCTCGGTCTGGGCGACCCCGGCCTGCAGGTGCGCCGCCGCATGAATCAGGAGCTGGCCGACTTCGTGATGCAGGTGGTGCATGCCGGCCATCGCCACACGCCGCAGGAAGCCGCGCGCCACCGCACGCTGGCAATGGCCGTGGTCGGCGGCATCAACGAGCTGGTGCTGCAGTCCATCGAAGCGGGCCGCACGGCCGATCTGGCCGAACTCACGCAGCCCTGCAGCGCGCTGGTGCGGGCTGTGCTGACGACAGCAGACTGAACAGCCGCAAAAAAGCCCGCCGAAGCGGGCTGAAGCAAAACGCGGCTTCTTGTTTTATTTGGCGGCGGAGGCCGCAGGTGCTGCGGTCGCCGGGGTCGGTGTGGCAGATGCGTCGGCGGCCTGGGTCGGCGCCGGTGCCGGCATGCCGCCCGGTGCAGTCACCGTGCTGGGCGCCTGGGCCGGCGCGCTGATCGCCGCAGGTGCGGCCACCGGCGTGACCGGTGCGGCCGTGGCGGTGCCGCCGTGGAACTTCATCATCAGCGGCACGATCAGCAGCGCCACGATGTTGATGATCTTGATCAGCGGGTTGATGGCCGGGCCGGCGGTGTCCTTGTAGGGGTCACCGACGGTGTCGCCGGTCACGGCGGCCTTGTGCGTCTCGGAACCCTTGCCGCCGTGGTGGCCGTCCTCGATGTATTTCTTGGCATTGTCCCAGGCGCCGCCGCCGGTGCACATCGAGATCGCCACAAACAGGCCGGTCACGATGGTGCCCATCAGCAGGCCGCCGAGCGCGGCGGGGCCCAGCAGCAGGCCGACCAGAATCGGCACCACCACCGGCAGCAGCGAGGGGATCATCATTTCCTTGATGGCGGCGGTGGTCAGCATGTCCACGGCGGTGTCGTACTCGGGCTTGCCGGTGCCGTCCATGATGCCCTTGATGTCGCGGAACTGGCGCCGCACCTCGACCACCACCGCACCGGCGGCGCGGCCGACGGCTTCCATCGCCATCGCGCCGAACAGGTAGGGAATCAGGCCGCCGATGAACAGGCCGATGATGACCATCGGGTTGCTCAGGTCGAAGGTGATGGCCCGGCCGTAGGCCTCGAGCTTGTGGGTGTAGTCGGCAAACAGCACCAGTGCCGCCAGGCCGGCCGAGCCGATGGCATAACCCTTGGTCACGGCCTTGGTGGTGTTGCCCACCGCGTCCAGCGGGTCGGTCACCGCGCGCACTTCGGGCGGCATGTCGGCCATTTCGGCGATGCCGCCGGCGTTGTCGGTGATCGGGCCGTAGGCGTCCAGTGCCACCACGATGCCGGCCATGCTGAGCATGGAGGTCGCGGCAATCGCAATGCCGTACAGGCCGGCGAGGTAGAACGACACCCAGATCGCGATACAGACAAAAATCACCGGCCAGGCGGTCGAACGCATGGACACGCCGAGGCCGGCAATGATGTTGGTGCCGTGGCCGGTGGTCGAGGCCTGGGCAATGTGCTTGACCGGCGCGTACTGCGTGCCGGTGTAGTACTCGGTGACCCAGACCAGCGCGCCGGTCAGCACCAGGCCGACCGCGCAGGCGCCGAACAGCGCCATCTGTGTGCCCGAGGCCTTGATGGCGTTGTCCGGGATCAGCCAGGTGGTCACAAAGTAAAACGCGATCAGCGACAGGCCACCGGCCACCGCCAGGCCCTTGTACAGCGCCGGCATCACATTGGTCATGCCGGGCGAGGCCTTGACGAAGAAGCAGCCGATGATGGAGGCGATGATGGACACCGCGCCCAGCGCCAGCGGATAGACCACAGCAGCGGGGCCGGCGGCGCCGAGCAGCAGGGCGCCCAGCACCATGGTGGCGATCAGGGTCACCGCGTAGGTCTCGAACAGGTCGGCGGCCATGCCGGCGCAGTCGCCGACGTTGTCACCGACGTTGTCGGCAATCACCGCAGGGTTGCGCGGGTCGTCTTCCGGAATGCCGGCCTCGACCTTGCCCACCAGGTCGGCGCCGACGTCGGCGCCCTTGGTGAAGATGCCGCCGCCCAGACGCGCGAAGATGGAAATCAGCGAGGAGCCGAAGGCAAAACCGATCAGCGGGTTCAGCAGCGCTGCCAGGTTGCTGTCGGGTTTGTAGTTGCCGTTGCCGACCAGGAACCAGTAAAAGGCGGTGACACCCAGCAGGCCCAGACCCACCACCAGCATGCCGGTGATGGCGCCGCCGCGGAAGGCGACATCGAGTGCGGGGCCAATGCCGCGGGTGGCCGCCTGCGCGGTGCGCACATTGGCGCGCACCGAGACGTTCATGCCGATGAAACCGCAGGCGCCGGACAGCACGGCACCGACCACAAAGCCGATGGCGCTGGGCACGTCCAGGAAGATGGCGATCAGGATCGCCAGCACGACGCCGACGATGGCAATGGTTTTGTACTGGCGCGCCAGGTAGGCGGCGGCGCCGGTCTGGATCGCCGCGGCGATCTCCTGCATGCGCGGGTTGCCGGCGTCCTGGGAAAGAATCCAGCTGCGGGCCCAGAAGCCGTAGCCTACGGCGACGAAGCCGCAGACGAGCGCAAGAATGAGCGCTGAGTTGCCTGTCATAAAAAAATCTCCTACGTTGTTTTTCGCTTGGAGGGGGCGCCACGCGAGCGGTGCCCCCGCTGCGTTGCTTCCTCGTCGCTCTCAACATCCGTGGAGACGATTGGCCAACTGGCGAAATTTAACGCCAAAACGTGACAAGTTCGCGAAGCCTCGGGTTCGAACCCTTAAAATGAGGGTAAATACCGACAGATCATTCAGTCCTTCGCCTTATTCCAACTTCCCTTTCACAAAGCGACCATGTCCCTCGATAAAGTTACCCCCGGCAAAAATGCACCCGACGCCTTCAACGTGATCATCGAAATCCCGATGAACGCGGACCCGGTGAAATACGAAGTGGACAAGGAGTCCGGCGCGATTTTTGTGGACCGCTTCATGAGCACGTCCATGCACTACCCGACCAACTACGGTTATGTGCCCAAGACCCTGAGCGGCGACGGCGACCCGGTCGATGTGCTGGTGATCACGCCGGTGCCGCTGATCCCCGGTGTGGTGGTGACCTGCCGCGCCATCGGCATCCTGAAGATGACCGACGAGGCCGGCGAAGACGGCAAGGTGCTGGCCGTGCCCATCGACAAGAAGTGCTCGCTGTACACACAGTGGCAAAAGCCCGAGGACATGAACCCGCTGCGCCTGAAAACCATTGCGCATTTCTTCGAGCACTACAAGGACCTCGAAGAGGGCAAATGGGTCAAGATCAACGGCTGGGAAGGCACGGACGCGGCCCACAAGGAAATCATGGACGGCATCGCCAACTACCGCAAGGAAAATCCCGAAGCCTGATTTTCAGGTGTTTTAGCCCTCCAGCCCTTGTCCAGCAAGGCGGGGTAGCTATCAAAAATAGAGCGCCTGCAGCGAAAGCTGCAGGCGCTTTTGCATGGGCAAGGGTTTTTCAGGCCGCGCGGGCCGGGTCCGGGTAGATCAGGCCGTGCAAAAACGTGCCCTTGCGCTGGAACGCCTGCCACTGGCCTTCGGGCTGCGCCAGCCGGTCGGCGACCGCCCACCAGGCGCTCGGGTTGACGCCCAGGCCGACATGGCTGGCGACGACCTCGACGTTTTCCGTATGGGGATGGTGGGCGGCGCTCTGCTGGACGCTGCCTTGCCAGGCCACGATGCCGTCGCTGCGCGAATAAATGCTGGTGGTCGGCACTGGCGGCGCAGCCGGCAGGTCGTAGTGTGCGGTTTCGCGCTCGACCTTGCGGCCGCTGGTCAGCTCGTAAATCCGCCAGGCGTTGGTCGAGCGATGCGATCCCGCAAACGGCGTGCCCAGCGTGATCACGCCGCGCACCATGTGCGGCAGCTCCTTGGCCAGTTCGCGTGCGTAGACGCCGCCCAGGCTCCAGCCGATCAGGCTGAGCTTGCGCCCATGCGCTTCGAAAGCGCGCGTTACCTGGGCGCGCGCGCTTTCGAGCACACCGGCGCGCGGGCCGAAGTTGAAGCCCTGTTCCCAGCCGCTGGTGGCGTAGCCCAGCGAATCGAGGTAGCGCCGCAGCGGCAGCGTGGAGCCGTCATTGGCCGACAGGCCGGGGAACACCACCACGCCGTGGCCGTCGCCGCGCGGCGCCCGCGCCAGCATCGGCCAGGCCGGCAGCAAGGCACCGAACTCCCAGAACGCGCGGAATTCCAGCGCCAGCAGCCAGGCGTTAGGCGGCGGTCCGTCGTGCAGCGGCTGTTTGGGGCCTGGTTTTGCCGGCTGTTGGGCGGACGGTCGGGCGGGTGCTGGTGCCATGGCTGGAGACATCGGAGGGTTTGGCGCTGTTCTGGAGAGGGTCTATCTTGCGACCGGTGGCGCGTTTCACAGAGGGAGACTTCCCTGAGGACGTCACCGAGGCGACACGGCTCGCGCGGGTTTTTACCGGGGTGGCCGCGGCGGCAGGCGGGGCGGAACTGCCGAGCAGGCCCTGGGCCTCGACAAACGCCTGCTCGATCGCGCGTGCCAGGTCCCGCGCATGTGGCAAGGCCTTTTTGCCGGCCACGATGCCGACATCCACCTGGCCGGCATAGGTCTGGATCGTGATGTTGAGCGCCAGGCCATGGATCACGATGGACAGCGGATGAAAGCTCAGGAATTTTGCGCCCGCCAGGTACAGCGGCACCGGTGGCCCGGGCACGTTGGAGATCGCCAGGTTGGCCACCATCGGCAGGCGGCTGGCCATGCCGCTTTTGCCATAGGCGTTGAGCGCCGCCCTGGCCGCGCCGCCGACCAGCCAGGGCGCCAGCAGCGAGGGGTAGTCGGTGGGCAGCAGGCCCTTGAGGCTTGACATCGAGGTCTTGACCTTGCCGGTGGACGCCATGATGGCATTCATGCGTTTGAGCGGGTGCGCGATCTGGGTGCCCAGCTCCACCAGGCTCATGCTGACCTGGTTGCCCAGATTCGCCGCATCGCTGGCGCCGGCTTCACGCAGCGATACCGGCATCGCGGCGATCAGCGATTTTTTGGGCAGGCTGTGGTGCTGCGTCAAATAGCTGCGCAGCGCGGTCGAGCAGATCCACAGCAGCAGGTCGTTGAGCGAGCCGCCGGCCGCCTTGCCCATGGCCTTGCATTCGGCCAGCGGCAGCGTCGCGGTGACAAACACGCGGTCGGGGCTGATGCCGGTGTTGAACGGCGTCGCAGGTGCCAGCTTCATCGGCATTTTGGGCCGCGCGCCGCCCGCGGCCCCTGCAGCGCTTTGCCGCGCCAGCGTGCTGGCGGCGGCGGGCAGATTTTTGGCCAGTTTGGCGAGTTGCCCGAGCGAGCTGGAAAACACCGAGCCGATCATCTTGCCCAGCTTGAGGTCGGACGCCAGCTTGCGGCGGCGTGCGGGATCGGGCGGCGCCACCTCGCGCGGCACCGGCCCGATGTCCAGCATGGCGTTGGCGAGCATCACGCCGCCCTTGCCGTCGAGCGCGGCATGGTGGATCTTGGAAAAGAATCCGCCGACGCGATCACCCGAGGGCAGCTTGATGGCATCGAACACATAAAACTCCCACAAGGGGTGTTCGCGGTCTATCAGTTCGGCGTGCAGTTTGGCGACCAGGATGTGGGCCTGCGCCAGGGTCAGGGGTTTTTGCGCGGAGCAGGGCACACGCCGGATATGAAAATCAACATCCACCGCGTCAGCCTCCACCCACAACGGGTGGCCCAGGTCAAACGGCATGGCCACCAGCTTGCGGCTGAAGATGGGCGCCAGGTGCATTCGGCTGGCGATGTGCGTCTTGACCGCCTTGTGGAAGCTGCCCTTGAATCCGGCCGGAAACTCGCACAGATTGAACGAGCCCACATGCATGGGCATCTCGGGGGTTTCGAGGTAGAGGAAAGTCGCGTCGAGGCCGGTCAGGGATGTCATGTCTTGTCTCCAGCAAGGACCATAACCGGGCCGGACGGCGCGCGGCACTAGGGTTTGCCGGGGACTGGCCATCTGCGCGAGGCTTACACTGAGTCATAACGACAAAAGGCACAGTGGCATGGAGGCTGTTTCGTGATGATTCCCCACGCTTCCTACCAGCGACCCTTGATGCTGGTAGCCGGCATCTGGCTGGTCAACGCTGCCGTGCTTCTCGCGTTTGTGCTGGTGCCTGCGCTGCATTTTGAGCTGCCAGCCGCCGTCCACACGAATTTGCACACCCTGTTCGAGACGGTGTCCATCATCGTGTCGGCGCTGGTGTTCGCCGCCGGCTGGTTCACCTTCTCGCGGGAGGGCCGCAGCAATGTGGCGCTGCTGTGCAGCATCTTCCTCGGTGTGGCCATTCTTGATTTTGTCCACCTGCTGTCCTACGACGGCATGCCGTGGTTTTTGATTCCGACCCAGGACGGCAAGTCGATCTCGTTTTTCCTGGCGGCACGCCTGCTGGTGGCGGGCGTGCTGCTGGCGATTGCCTTCCAGCCCTGGAACCGCAGCATAGGCAGGCAGGAGCGCCGCTGGGTGCTGGGCCTGAGCCTGGTGTTTGCGCTGGGTATCTCGGCCTATGGGCTGGTCGAGCCGGCCGTCAAGACCTGGTTTTTTATCCCCGGTTCCGGGTTGACGACAACCAAGATCGCGGTGGAATGCCTGGTGATTGTTCTCAACCTTGCCGCCGCCGCCGGCTTTTACCTGCGCATGCGTGAACCGCAACCCTACCCGCTGGTTCCGCTGTTTGCCGCTGCCTGCCTGATGGCCCTGTCGGAGCTGTGCTTCACCCTGTATGCGACTTTCCACGACCAGTACACGATCGTGGGCCACATCATCAAGGTCGAGGCTTACCTCTTTGTGTTCCGCGCCATCTTCATCGAGTTCCTGGACGGGCCGTACCGGCAACTGGAAACCGCACGTGCAGACCTGGTGGAAAGCGAGGAAAAGTACCGGCTGCTGTTTGAAAATGCCCCGGATGCCTACCTGCTGGCCAATGCCGACGGGTCCTTTCACACGGCCAACCCGGCAGCTTCCACCCTGTTCGGCATCGCGCGCCAGGACCTGTGGCGGATCGGTCGCGGTGATGTCACCAGCGACCCCCGGCTGGCCGGCTTTCTGGAGGAGCGCAGCCGGACCGGTTTTGCCCGCGGGGAATTGATCCTGCGGCGCGGCGACGGCAGCACCTTTCTGGCCGAGCTGTCGTCCACCACGTACACGGACAGCCGGGGCCGGCAGATGAGCAGTACCTTTATCCGCGACATCACGGCGAAGAAGCAGGCCGAAGATGAGGTTCTCCGGCTCAATGCGACGCTGGAGCAGCGTGTGCATGATCGCACGGCAGAACTTCAGTCGGCCAACGAGGATCTCGAGCACTTCTCGCACGTGATGGCGCACGACCTGCGTTCACCGCTGGTGGCCATCGAGGGTTTTGCCGGCCTGCTCAAGAGCAGCACCGCCGGGCTGCTGGATGACAAACAGGAACGTTATCTGGGCAGGATACGCAGCAGCGCCAGCCGCATGGCCGCCATGATTGATGCGCTGCTGGAGCTGGCCAATGTGGCGCGAGCGCCGCTGAACATCCAGCCGCTGGACCTGTCGGCAATGGCCACGGCGGAACTGGCGTCCCGCGGGAAGGCTGAGCCCGACAGGCGCGTCAGGACCAGGGTCCAGCCAGGAATGACGGTTGCGGGAGATGCCCGGCTGCTGACCCTGGTGATGTCGCACCTGGTGGACGGCGCCTGGACCCACACGGCGCGCAACCCGGAGGCCGAGATCGCGATTGGAACCGAGCCCGGCGCCGATGACGCGACGGTTTATGTCGTGCGGGACAACGGCACCGGACTCACGCCTGCGCTGAGCGGCAAGGCCCAGGACCGCCTCGGGATCTGGCAGGGCGCCAGTGACGCGGCGCAGGAGGGCATCATGATGGCTGCGGTGCGCCGCATCCTGAGCCGGCACGGCGGGCGGGTCTGGGCCGAATCGCTGCCCGGTGGGGGAATGGCGGTCCGCTTTTGCCTGGCCCGCGCCGCCGGCTGATCCTGTCTCCTCACTCGTCGAAAAGAAACTGGATGTCCCCCAGCCAGCGCTTTTCGATCTGGGTCAGGTGGGACCGCTTGCCGGCCTGAACTTTCCGGCCGACAGAACTGCGGAATGCCGCGCCGGGCGTGATCTCCAGCCAGCGGTCCGCGGTCTCGTCGGGAAAGTCCAGTCCCAGGTGTTCGGCGACCGCGATGCCGCTGTCGCAGCCCTCGGCAAAGGCCAGCAACAGGGACATGGCCAGCCGGTGTTTGCCGGCGGCGCAGTGGAACACCCCGACCGCCCGGTGATAGACAAAAGGCACGCTGAGGTCGGCCAGATGCAGCGGCTGCGGCTCCTGGACCCCGGCATCCCGAAGCGCTTGCCATTGTTGGGCGGTGTAATGGTGGGTTGTCATTTTCAGGTGCGTCTCCGGCACGAACGCCGGTGGGCAGGGGCGGTGGAATTCAGGCCACCGAAGGAAGGCCGGCTCCGTTGCCGGCCTGGGCCGTTCTGACAGTGAGTCCGGCGCTTCCAGTTTAGGCGGTTTGCTGGCGCGTCCGGAGCGCGGCCGCCGTCCTGGCGCTCATTTCTTTGTGACTTTTTTGACATTGCCGGCGTGAGATTCAGCCCTGCAGGTCGGCCTCGCCCAGCAGTCCCTGTTCATCGTCCCGCAAACCGCCCAGCGGTGTCGCCTTCGCGAGCGCCAGCCAGACACCGAAAGGCAGGGATTGCCGGCTGCGCCGTGGTGCGGCGCGCAGCACGCGCAGGCCTTTGCCTTCCACCTGCATCACGCCGCATTCGGACGGCACCTCGTCGGGCCCGGCGATCGGGCGGCCCCTGGCATCGCAGCCCAGCACGTACCAGCATTCGCCGCCCAGATCCAGGTAGGCCGCGCGTTTGTCGGGGCGCTTCAAATCGCCGAGCAGGTCCGAGCGGCGCACCTTGATCTCATGCACCACCGGATCGACGTAGTCGGCGACCGAGGTGTTGCGTATCGAGAAGACATCGGGTTTGGCGATGCACCAGCGGACCTTGCCGCCTTCCTGCAGCGGCGGCAATTGCGCGCGCAGCCCCAGGCCACGCCAGGTGATGCGGCCGGCCCGCACCATCTCGCAGGCGATGCGCTCGACCAGGGCTTCGTGCGCCGACAGCGCCGAGCGGTTGCGCACCAGCGTGGCGGCCAGGTAGCTCACGCCGGCGTCGGTGACACGCAGGGTTTCATGGCCGGCCGGACCGGCCACGCGCTGCAGCAGGCCGCCGGCCAGCAACTCGATCTCGATCAGGTCCTGGCAGGGCCAGCCGGCCGAGCGGTAGATCTCGCGCAGGCGGCGAGCGTGGATCCTGCCCAGCGGGGCAGGCGCATCGGCCAGGGGTGTGGCCTCGGGAAGGGCGGTGGACGGATCAAACATGCTGGAAAAAGTCGGGTTCAGGCCGCCAGCTTAAAACACCCGGCTTCATAAGCCAAACAGGCTGCCAGCCCATGATCGTCGGTCATGTCATGCTATCAAAAGTGAAGCAATGGTCAGTCGCCCGGACGCTCGGCCTGGCGAAAGGGATTGCGCCGCTCCAGCTCGTCCATGTAGCCGGCGATGCCTTCTCCCTCGCGTTCGAGGAAACGCTCGACCGCATCGGCAAACGCCGGATGGGCCAGCCAGTGCGCGCTGGTGGTTTTGACCGGCAGCAGCGCGCGCGCCATCTTGTGTTCGCCCTGGGCGCCGCCTTCGAAGCGCTGGTAGCCGTGGTCTATGCACCACTGCAGCGGCTGGTAATAACAGGCCTCGAAATGCAGGCAGTCGACGCGCTCGGTGGCGCCCCAGTAGCGGCCGTAGGCGATTTTTTCCGCGGATTTTGCATCAAATTCGCCTCTAGCCCATGTCCCGACTGGGCTGACTGCTATCAAACTGGTAGCGATCGGGGCGCCGCCGCGTTCTGCCACGAACAGCAGCCAGTTCTCCGGCATCTCGTCCTGCATGCGCTGGAAAAAGTCGCGGCTCAGGTAGGGCGCGTTGCCGTGTTCGTAATAGGTGCGCTCGTAACAGCTGTAGAAAAAGTCCCAGTCGGCGGATGTGATGGCGGCGCCGAGTGACCAGCGGAAGCTGACACCGGCCTCGGCCACCTTGCGCCGCTCCTGGCGGATTTTTTTGCGCTTGTCCTGGCTCAGCGACATCAGGAACTCGTCGAAATCGCGGTAGCCCCCTGCGGGGGCGGTCCAGTGAAACTGCACGTTGTGCCGCAGCATCAGGCCGGCTTCCTCGCAGGCGGCCACGTCTGCATCGCTGGTGAACAGCAGATGCAACGAGGAGAGTTCCTCTTCGCCACACCAGGCCACCAGGGCCTTGACCAGCAGCACGCGCGTGGCCGCATCACGCGCCAGCAGGCGCGGGCCCGGCACCGGTGTGAAGGGCGGCGCCACCAGCGCTTTCGGGTAATAGGCCAGGCCGTGCTGGTGGTAGGCGTTGGCCCAGGCGTGGTCAAACACGTATTCGCCGTAGGAGTGGTCCTTCAGGTAGAGCGCGCAGGCGCCGGCCAGCGCATCGCCCTGCCACAAAGTGACAAACCGCGGTGTCCAGCCGGTGGCCGGCGTGGCGCTGCCGCTGTTGTGCATGGCGCTCAGGTACTCGTGGCGCATGAAGGGGTTGAGCCCGCCTGCCGGGTCCTGCAGCGCCAGCAGGGCGTTCCAGGCGGCGCCGTCGACCTGTTCCGGCGTGTCGAGCACACGGATGACATAATCGTTTTCAGCCACAGCACCCACCGTTTTTTTCTTTTTCCATGACTCTCAAGATCTGCGTTGCCCAATTGAACTACTGCGTTGGCGACATGCCGGGCAATGCGCAAAAAATCATCGCTGCGGCGCGTTCGGCCTATGCCGACGGTGTGCGCCTGCTGCTCACACCCGAGATGGCGATTTGCGGTTATGCCGCCGAAGACCTGTTTTTGCGCCGTTCCTTCATTGAAGCCTGTGATGATGCCGTGAATCTCATCGCCCGGGAGCTGGCCGGGTTAAAGGGCCTGACGGTGGTGGTGGGCACACCGGCGCAAGGCGACAGCGGCAAGGCGCTGCGCACCAGAAGTGTTGAGGTGCAGCAGCGGCACAACGCCGCGCGCGTGCTGCGCGAAGGCGCGGTGGTCGCCAGTTATGCCAAGCGCGAACTGCCGAATTACCAGGTGTTCGACGAGCGGCGTTATTTCACGCCCGGCCAGGGCGTGTGTGTGTTCGAAGCGGGCGAGGGCGAGGGCGCGGTGCGCGTTGGCCTGCTGATCTGCGAGGACGCCTGGTTCGAGGAGCCGGCGCGGCTCGCGAAGGAGGCCGGCGCCGAACTGCTGGCCGTCATCAATGCCTCGCCGTTTCATGTCGGCAAGGGCGGCGAACGCGAGCAGATGATGCGCCAGCGCGTGCTGGCCACCGGCCTGCCCATGGTTTATGCGCACCTGGTCGGCGGGCAGGACGAGATTGTGTTCGAGGGCCATTCGTTTGCGCTGCAGGCCGACGGGACACTCGCCGGGCGGGCTGACAGTTTCAGGGAAAACCTGTTCGTCGCCCATGTCCAGCGGGCCTCGTCAGCTATCAAACTGGTAGCAGACATCGCGCCGGAACGCAGCGCCGAAGCCGACCTGTGGGACGCGCTGGTGCTGGGTGTGCGCGACTACCTCGGCAAAAACGGCTTTCCCGGCGCCATCCTGGGGCTGTCGGGCGGCATCGATTCGGCGCTGGTGCTGGCGATTGC
>PNNC01000152.1 GCA_013824015.1 Polaromonas sp. | reverse complement strand
AAGGACGCGGCGGCCTTGCGCGGACCCTTGCGAGTGCGCGCGTTGGTACGCGTGCGCTGACCGCGCATGGGCAAGCCACGACGGTGACGGAAACCACGGTAGCAGCCGATATCCATCAGACGCTTGATGTTCATCGTGGTTTCACGACGCAAATCACCTTCGATGGTGAATTGCGCGATCTGATCACGGATTTTCTCCAGGTCGCCGTCTGAAAGGTCTTTGACCTTCTTGGAATACGCAATATCACATGCTTCGCAGATCTTGCGGGCACGAGTGCGGCCGATGCCGAAAATAGCAGTCAAGCCGATTTCGGCATGCTGCTGAGGCGGAATATTGATACCAGCTATACGAGCCATGTGCGTCCTCTAAAACTCTTGAAAATCAGCCTTGGCGCTGCTTGTGACGTGGGTCCGCGCAGATCACGCGTACAACGCCCTTGCGACGGATGATTTTACAGTTGCGGCAAATTTTCTTAACCGAAGCTGAAACTCTCATTTATTTCTCCTAATCTTCTGAACTGCGCTTACTTGGCGCGAAACACGATGCGTGCCCGCGACAAATCGTAGGGCGTTAACTCAACCGTCACCTTGTCACCCGGAAGGATGCGAATGTAGTGCATGCGCATCTTTCCGGAAATGTGACCCAAAACTACATGACCATTTTCCAGCTTCACGCGAAACGTCGCGTTGGGCAGATTCTCCACGACCTCCCCCTGCATCTGGATGACATCATCTTTCGACATGGCTCAACCACCAGGTGAGGTCTTAAAATTTGCTTTCTTCAACAGTGATTCATACTGTTGCGACATCATGTAGTTCTGCACTTGCGCCATGAAATCCATGGTCACAACCACAATAATAAGCAGTGAAGTACCACCGAAATAAAACGGCACGTTGTACTTCAAAATCAAAAACTCAGGCAGCAGGCACACAAAGGTGATGTAGATGGCGCCCGCCAGCGTCAACCGCACCAGAATCTTGTCGATATAGCGCGCCGTCTGGTCGCCCGGTCGGATGCCAGGAATAAATGCTCCGCTTTTCTTCAGATTGTCTGCTGTCTCACGGCTGTTGAAAACCAGCGCCGTGTAGAAGAAACAGAAAAATACAATGGCAATGGTATACAGCAACACATAGATGGGCTGCCCCGGCGTCAATGTGCCTGCTATGTCTTTCAACCACCGCATTCCGTCACCGGCACTGAACCAGCCGACAACCGTCGCAGGCAGCAGAATGATCGATGACGCAAAAATCGGAGGAATCACACCCGCCATGTTCAGCTTCAGGGGAAGGTGGGAAGACTGCCCGCCGTACACCTTGTTGCCCACTTGCCGTCTGGCGTAGTTGACGAGGATCTTTCGCTGACCCCTCTCCACAAACACCACAAAATAAGTCACCAGCGCAACCACGATCACGATCACGATCGCAACCAGAATGCTCATGGCACCTGTACGTACCAGCTCAAGCAAGCCGCCCATCGCACTCGGCAGACCTGCCGCGATACCCGCAAAGATGATGATGGAAATTCCGTTTCCCAGACCCCGCTCGGTGATCTGCTCGCCCAGCCACATCAGGAACATCGTTCCAGCAGTCAGGCTGACCACTGCAGTCATCCGGAAACCAAAGCCTGGAGCCAGCACCAGGCCCGGCGAGCTTTCCAGAGCAATCGCAATCCCCATCGACTGGAACAGTGCCAAACCCAGCGTACCGTATCGGGTGTACTGGGTGATCTTCCTGCGACCAGCTTCACCTTCCTTCTTCATCTGCTCGAATGTCGGTACGACATAGGTGAGCAATTGCATGATGATCGATGCCGAGATGTACGGCATGATTCCCAACGCAAACACCGTAAACCGGGACAAGGCGCCACCGGAGAACATATTGAACAAACTCAATATGCCGCCCTGCTGCCCCTTGAAAAGCTGCTGCAACTGAGCCGGGTCAATGCCTGGAACCGGAATATGAGCGCCCACACGGTAAACCACCAGCGCAAGCAGCAAAAATATTAGCCGATTGCGCAGATCACCGAACTTGCCGGTCTTTGCAATTTGTGCGGAGCTGGTCGCCACTGGTCGGTGTCCGTCTGATTAGGCGAGCGTGCCGCCGGCAGCTTCAATCGCAGCTTTTGCACCCGCCGTCGCACCAATGCCATTGAGCTTGACGGCCTTGGTCAGGGCGCCCGACTTGATGACTTTGACGTTTTTTGCGATCTGGCCAACCAGGCCAGCCGTTTTGAGAGCCAGCACATCCACTTCGGCCAGGCCGAGCTGCTCAAGAGCAGCCAGAGTCACCTCGGCATTGAACTTGAGCAGTTGCGACTTGAAACCGCGCTTTGGCAGGCGGCGCTGCAAGGGCATTTGACCGCCCTCGAAACCGACCTTGTGATAGCCGCCAGCACGAGACTTCTGCCCCTTGTGACCACGACCAGCCGTTTTGCCCAGGCCCGAGCCGATGCCACGGCCAACGCGACGTTTGGCGTGTTTTGCGCCTTCGGCAGGCTTGATTCCATTTAATTCCATCATAAGCTCCGCTTACAGCACCTTGACGAGGTAGCTGATCTTGTTGATCATGCCGCGCACAGCAGGCGTGTCCTGAAGTTCGCTCTTGCTGTTGATACCGCGAAGGCCCAGGCCACGCACGGTGGCGCGATGGGACTCCTTGGTGCCAATCGGGCTGCGAACCAGGGTCACAGTGAGTTTTTTCTCTGTTGTCATTGGGTACCGCCTTAGCCGAAGATCTCTTCGACTGATTTGCCACGCTTGGCCGCGATGTCCGAGGCGGTCGTGGAATTATTCAGCGCGTCCATCGTTGCACGCACCATGTTGTAGGGATTGCTGGAGCCGTGGCTCTTCGCCACGATATCAGTGATGCCCATCACTTCAAACACCGCGCGCATCGGGCCGCCAGCAATGATGCCGGTACCCTTGGCAGCCGGCATCATCATGACGCTGGCAGCGCCCCAATGACCGAATACGTTGTGGTGAATCGTGCCGTTTTTCAACGAGACCTTGGTCATGTTGCGGCGGGCTTCTTCCATGGCCTTCTGCACAGCTGCAGGCACTTCTTTCGATTTGCCCTTGCCCATGCCGACGCGGCCATCACCGTCACCAACAACCGTCAGTGCAGCGAAGCCGAGAATACGGCCACCCTTGACGACTTTGGTCACGCGGTTGACCGCGATCATCTTTTCCTTCAGACCATCGTCTGGAGCGTCGTTGTTCGATTTTGCTTGAAACTTAGCCATACTTAATTCCAGTCTGCTTAGAACTGCAAGCCAGCTTCGCGGGCAGCCTCAGCCAGCGCTTTGACGCGGCCATGGTACGCAAAGCCAGCGCGGTCAAACGCTACTTTTTCCACACCTGCCGCTTTTGCCTTTTCGGCGATACGCTTGCCAATGGCCTGCGCAGCAGCTACGTTTGCACCCTTGCCCGAAGCACCGAGTTCCTTGCGGACTTCAGCTTCCGCGGTCGAGGCGGATGCGAGGATTTTGGCGCCGTCGCCAGAAATCACACTGGCGTAAATATGCAAATTGGTCCGGTTGACGGTCAGACGCGCAACACCTTGCGTTGCAATGCGGATGCGGGTCTGGCGTGAACGACGAAGGCGCTGCTCTTTTTTGGTCAACATGATGCAGCTCCTTATTTCTTCTTGGTTTCTTTGATCGTGATCTTCTCATCCGCATAACGGATGCCCTTGCCCTTGTAGGGCTCAGGGGGACGAACAGCACGAACTTCAGCAGCGATCTGGCCAACGCGCTGGCGATCGGATCCCTTGATCACCACCTCAGTGGGAGTCGGCGTCGTCGCGGTAATGCCCGCAGGCATATCCATGATGACGGGATGCGAATAACCGACGGTCAGATTCAGCTTGGCGCCTTGAGCCTGGGCTTTGTAACCCACACCCACCAGGCTCAGCTTTTTCTCAAAGCCCTTGGTGACACCGGTGACCATGTTGTTGACCAGCTGGCGCATCGTGCCGCTCATGGCATTGGCCTCACGCGAATCATTGGCCGGCACAAATGTCAGCTTGCCCGCGTCATTCTTGATCGTTACCAGCGCATTCTGCGTCAGCGCCAGAGTGCCAAGGCCGCCCTTGACATTGATCTGGTCGTCCTTCATCGCCACGTCGACACCCTGAGGCACGACGACTGGCATTTTTCCTACACGAGACATTTCAGTTACTCCTCAATGCCGCCGTTAAGCCACATAGCAAAGCACTTCACCACCGGTACCGGTAGCGCGCGCCTTGCGATCAGTCATCACACCCTTGGGGGTCGTGACGATGGCGACACCCAGGCCATTCATGACCTGGGGAATGGCGCCGTGGCCTTTGTAAACGCGAAGGCCAGGGCGGCTGACGCGCTCGATGCGCTCAATCACGGGCTTGCCTGCGTAATACTTCAGGGCGATTTCCAACTGGGGCTTGCCGTCGTCAGTCTTGACGGAGAAGCCATCGATGTAGCCCTCATCCTTCAACACCTGCGCGATGGCGACTTTGACTTTTGACGATGGCACCATCACAACGGCTTTTTCAACCATTTGTGCATTGCGGATGCGCGTCAGCATGTCGGCAATAGGATCACTCATGCTCATTTGTAGTTCTCCTATGCTTACCAGCTTGCCTTGGTGATACCAGGGATATCACCAGCAAAAGCCAACTCGCGGATCTTGGCGCGAGCCAGACCGAATTGACGGAATGTGCCACGCGGACGACCGGTGATCGCGCAGCGGTTGCGCTGACGGGTCGGGTTCGCGTTGCGGGGCAACTTTTGCAACTCCAGCCGGGCCAGTTGACGCTCTTCATCGGAGCGCTTGGCGTCGTTGGACGTTGCCTTGAGTTCTGCGTATTTCTTGGCGAACTTGGCCGCGAGTTTCTCGCGCTTCAGTTCACGTTGCAATAAAGCCTGTTTTGCCATGTCCGCCTCAGTTCTTGAACGGAAAACGGAAGCCGGTGAGGAGCGCCTTGCACTCTTCGTCGGTCTTAGCCGTGGTGGTGATGCTGATATTGAGACCGCGCAAGGCATCAACCTTGTCGTATTCAATTTCAGGGAAAATGATCTGCTCTTTCACGCCGATGTTGTAGTTGCCACGACCGTCAAACGCACGGCCGGAAATGCCGCGGAAGTCACGAACGCGCGGCAGAGCCACGGTCACGAAACGGTCCAGGAATTCATACATCTGCACGCCGCGCAGCGTCACCATGCAGCCGATTGGCAGGTCTTCGCGGATCTTGAATCCGGCGATAGCCTTCTTGGCCTTGGTGACCACAGGCTTCTGGCCAGCGATCTTGGTCATGTCACTGACAGCATTGTCCATGACCTTCTTGTCGGCAACCGCCTCACTCACGCCCATGTTGAGCGTGATCTTGGTGATGCGGGGTACCTGCATCGGCGACTTGTAGCCGAATTTTTCCATCAGCGCCGGCGCGATTTTTTCGCGGAACTGGGCCTGCAGGCGAGCCTGGGCAGGTGCAGCTTGTGTAGGTGCGGTCTTTGCCATGTTTATGCAGCCTTGATTTCGTCGCCGCTGGACTTGAAGACGCGCACTTTTTTGCCGTCATCCAGAAGCTTGATGCCCACGCGATCCGCCTTGCCGGTTGCAGCATTGAAGATGGCCACATTGGACTGGTGAATCGGCATGCTTTTTTCAACGATGCCGCCGGTGGTACCTTTGAGGGGATTTGGCTTGGTGTGTTTTTTCACCAGATTGATACCCTCAACCAGCACGTAGCTGTCGTCCTTGCGGAGCGTGATCGTGCCGCGCTTGCCCTTGTCACGGCCCGCGATCACGATGATTTCGTCGCCTTTGCGAATCTTGTTCATGGCGTGTCCTTACAGAACTTCAGGAGCCAGGGACACGATCTTCATGAACTTCTCGGTGCGCAATTCGCGCGTGACCGGTCCGAAGATGCGGGTGCCGATAGGCTCCAGCTTGGCGTTAAGCAACACAGCTGCGTTGCCATCGAATTTGACGAGGGAGCCATCGCCGCGGCGGATACCCTTGGCGGTACGAACAACCACAGCACTATAAACCTCGCCTTTTTTGACGCGGCCACGTGGAGCGGCTTCTTTGATACTCACCTTGATGACATCACCAACGCTGGCGTACCGGCGCTTGGATCCGCCCAGCACCTTGATGCACATCACGGATTTGGCACCCGTGTTGTCAGCAACATCGAGTTTGGATTGCGTTTGAATCATTTAAATTAGTCCCAACTTGCACCAGCGCCTTTTCCCTTGCAGGAAGACTTGCCAGTCAGTCTTGGGCCCGTCGTCCACACCGCAAACCACTTGCAATGCTTCCGTTAGGCAGAATTCTCAGCTTTTTACAGCGAAGCCCACAATTATGGGTAAATTCTGAAACATTGTCAACACCCCCGCACCCGGAACCAGCGCGCGCAGTGGCCATTTCCCAACGACCCTTCAATTCAGGCGCCAGCCCATGTCAGACAATGCTTGTTTGCTATGATTTTTGAAGCAAATCAGCACGGAGGGAGGCTCCGCAACCCGCAAAAGCCGGGCCAGATCAGTCTGGCAGGGTCAGATACTGGTTCGCGAGGGCCAAAAATTCAGCCAGCCGTGGCGCCACCTGGCCCTCCTGCCCAAGCAGGTCCGCCACCGCCGCGGCCAGGGACTTGGCGAGCGCGGCGTCCAGGAACAGCAGCCGCGACCGCCGGGCCAGCACGTCCTCGACGGTCCGGGCGTATTCGTGGCGCACGGCGAACCTGACCATTGCTTCCGTCAACCCACCTCCCAATTCGCGTTCGCTGCCCGGTAGCGCCAAAACCGCCGCAGCGTCGCTGCCGTAAAGGTGCAGTCCCGGTGCGTCACTGATCCGGTGGGCGGACGACCGGGCGCCGACCAGCAGCAGGTCGTCGGTCACGCCACCCGGCCGCGGGGCCAGCAAGCCCCGGGCAAAACAGTTGTCCAGCACGTCCTCGGCCATGGCGCGGTAAGTTGTCCATTTGCCGCCGGTCACGGTGACCAGGCCGCTTTTGCTGACCAGCACCGTGTGTTCACGCGAGAGCGCCTGGGTGCGGTCCCCATCGTCCTCGGGCGGCTTGACCAGCGGCCGCAAACCTACCCAGATACTCCGGATATCGGCTGGCGCGGGCGCCGTGCTCAGGTAGCGTCCCGCCTCGCCCAGAATGAAATCCACCTCCTCCCGGAAGGCCATCGGCTCCCGCGCCAGGTCATTGCGTGGCGTATCGGTGGTACCCAGAATGGTCTTGCCCAGCCAGGGCACGGCAAAAAGCACCCGGCCGTCGGCCGTTTTGGGAACCAGCAAGGCATGGTCCGTCGGCAAAAACGATCGGTCCACCACGATATGCACCCCCTGGCTGGGCGCCACCATGGGCCGCGCCTCGCGCCCAATCGCCTGGCCATCAAGAACACGCAGCTGATCAACCCACACACCGGCAGCATTCACAATACATTTGGCACGAACCGTAAGTGCTTGCCCACTTTCCTGATCCGCCAAGTGCAAACCGACCACCTTGCCAGCCTCGTGGATCAGCCCGGTGGCCGCACAGTAATTGACCAGCAGGGCACCAGCGCGGGCAGCACTGCGCGCCAGCGCCAGCGCCAGACGCGCGTCGTCGAATTGTCCATCCCAGTATTTGACGCCGCCCTTGAGCCCGTCCGGGCGCACTGTTGGCAGGTCGCGCAAGGTCTCAGCCCGGTTTAAAAACTCGGTCGGCCCCAGGCCGGCCTTGCCCGCTAGCGCGTCGTACACCTTCAGACCCACGCCATAAAACGGCGCCTCCCAGTACTTGTAGGAAGGCATCACAAAAGGCAGGGGTTGCGCCAGATGCGGCGCGTTGGCCAGCAAGCGGGTGCGCTCGTGCAGCGCCTCCCTGACCAGGGAAATATTGCCTTGAGCCAGATAACGAACACCCCCATGCACCAGTTTGGTGGCGCGCGAGGATGTCCCCTTGGCGAAGTCATGGGAGTCGACCAGCACCACCGAGAACCCGCGCGCGGCAGCGTCGAGGGCCACGCCGAGTCCGGTGGCGCCACCGCCAATGATGGCGACGTCGTAGGTATGGGGCGCCTTCAGGCGTTTTATCAGGTCTGCGCGTTGCGTCGGCAATGCCGGAAATTCAAAAGTCATGGGCTCCATTGTCCATCTCCCAGGAACACCCCAGGGCAGTTCGCCTCACGGCCATTGCCGGCGGATGCGTGCCAGCACCGCTGACACGCACCTTCGTCGCCAGACAACATGCGGACTGTGCCCGCCAGCCATTGGCTTAGCGGACCTTGCCGTCCTTCCACGCCTGCAACAACTTGTCGTAGTTGATGGTTTCCCCCTTGGGCTTTTCATTGGACAACTTCTTCCACGGCGCGCCAGTGTCGCTGAGGTACTTGGCCGGGTCACCCTTGGCGTTGAGCTTGGGCGCACACCGTTCCATGCCGGCCCGCTCGAGGCGGCTCATGACCTGGTCCATTTCCTCGGCCAGCGTGTCCATGGCCACCTGCGGCGTTTTTTCGCCGGTCACCGCCTGCGCGACATTTTTCCACCAGAGCTGCGCAAGCTTGGGATAGTCGGGCACATTGGTTCCTGTCGGCGACCACGCCACGCGCGCCGGGCTGCGGTAAAACTCGACCAGGCCGCCCAGTTTCGGCGCCATGTCGGTCATCGCTTTTGACTGGATGTCCGACTCGCGGATCGGCGTGAGCCCCACGATGGTCTTCTTCAGCGAGGTGGTCTTGGCGGTCACGAACTGCGCGTACAACCAGGCTGCTGCCGTGCGGTTGGCATCGTGGTCCTTGAAGAAGGTCCATGAGCCCACGTCCTGGTAGCCGTTTTGCATGCCCTGCTTCCAGTAAGGCCCGTTGGGGCCGGGCGCCATGCGCCACTTGGGTGTCCCGTCGGCGTTGACCACAGGCAGGCCTGGCTTGATCATGTCGGCCGTGAAAGCGGTGTACCAGAAGATCTGCTGCGCAATCTGTCCCTGGGCGGGCACCGGGCCCGCTTCACCAAAGGTCATGCCGGTGGCTTCCTTCGGAGCGAACTTCTTCATCCAGTCCACATACTTGGTCAGCGCATACACGGCGGCTGGCGAGTTGGTGGCGCCGCCGCGCGAGACCGATGCGCCGACCGGCGTGCACTTGTCCTCGGCCACGCGTATGCCCCATTCGTCCACCGGCAAGCCGTTGGGGTTGCCGATGTCGGCGGTACCGGCCATCGACAACCACGCATCGGTGAACCGCCAGCCGAGGGAGGGATCCTTCTTGCCGTAGTCCATGTGGCCATACACCGGCTTGCCGTCGATGGTCTTCACGTCATTGGAGAAAAAGGCGGCGATATCCTCGTAAGCCGACCAGTTGAGCGGCACACCCAGGTCATAACCGTACTTGGCCTTGAATTTTTCCTGCAGGTCGGGGCGTGCAAACAGGTCGGCGCGGAACCAGTACAGGTTGGCGAACTGCTGGTCGGGCAGCTGGTAGAGTTTTTTATCCGGACCCGTGGTGAAGCTGGTGCCAATGAAGTCCTTGAGGTCCAGGCCCGGATTGGTGTACTCCTTGCCCGCGCCTTCCATGTAGTCCGACAGCGACAGGATCTTCCCGTAACGGTAGTGGGTCCCGATCAGGTCGGAGTCCGAGATCCAGCCGTCGTAGATCGACTTGCCCGACTGCATCGAGGTCTGCAGCTTCTCCACCACGTCGCCTTCCTGGATCAGGTCGTGCTTGACCTTGATGCCGGTGATCTCCTCGAAGGCCCGGGCCAGCGTCTTGGACTCGTACTCATGGGTGGTGATGGTTTCAGACACCACCGAGATCTCGTTGACACCCTTGGCCTTGAGCTTGGCCGCCGCATCGATGAACCATTTCATCTCTGCCGCCTGCTGGTCTTTTGACAGCGTTGAAGGCTGGAACTCGCTGTCTATCCATTTCTTCGCGGCGTCGGACACCGCGACGGCCGGCGCTGCGGCGGGCGCGGGAGCCGTGGCCGCAGGAGGGGCCGCAGCGACCGGCTCTTCCTTCTTGCCACAGGCAGACAACATCAGCGCGGCAGCGCCGACGGCGGACAGTGTGTGGATGGCGCGCTTCATGGGGCCACCCCCACGGTGTTCATCGCAGCCGAAGCTGCAGTCGAATAGAAGTTCACGTTTGTCTCCTCATAGGCTTCCCGCTTGTCCCCCTGGCGCGCCGGCGGGGAAGGATTACCGCGCGCCTGTCTCCAGAACCCGGTATCGCTAACCCTTTTTGAGAATCAGTCCCAAAAGCAGCATCGACGCGATAAAACTGATCCATATCGACACATCGGCCTGCAGCCCCAGCCAGCCGGCCAGCTTGCCGCTGATGCCGATAAAAATCAGGTTGACATAGGCAGCCGTCAGCAGGCCGATAAACAGCCGGTCGCCGCGTGTGGTCGCCATCGGCAGAAAGCCGCGACGCAAGGTGGTCGGGGATTTGAGTTCCCACACCGTCATGCCAATCAGCATCAGCACGATGCAGCTGAAAAATATGGCCACCGGCAGCGTCCATGCCATCCACTCAAACATGTTTGTTTCTCCTGAGGGTCATCGTGACTCGCGTCATACCCTGCCCATCGCAAACCCCTTGGCGATGTAATGCCGCACAAACCAGATCACGATGGCACCCGGCACGATGGTCAGCACCCCGGCGGCGGCCAGCGTCGCCCAGTCCATGCCCGAAGCCGACACCGTGCGCGTCATGGTCGCCACAATGGGTTTGGCGTTGACGCTGGTCAGGGTGCGCGCCAGCAGCAATTCGACCCAGCTGAACATGAAACAGAAAAAGGCCGCCACGCCCACACCGGCCTTGATCAGGGGCAGGAAGATGCGCACAAAAAACCGCGGGAAGGAATAGCCATCGATGTACGCGTTTTCGTCGATTTCCCGGGGGATGCCGCTCATGAAACCTTCCAGAATCCAGACCGCCAGCGGCACATTGAAGAGCAGGTGCGCCAGCGCCACCGCGATGTGGGTGTCCATCAGTCCCACCGTCGTATAGAGCTGGAAGAAAGGCAGCAAAAACACGGCCGGCGGCGTCATGCGGTTGGTCAGCAGCCAGAAAAAGACGTGTTTGTCGCCGATGAAGCTGTAGCGGGAAAACGCATAAGCCGCCGGAAGGGCCACCGTGATCGAGATCGCGGTGTTGATGGCGACATAAATCAGCGAGTTGATATAGCCCGAGTACCAGGACGGGTCGGTGAAGATGGTCCGGTAGTTGGCCCAGGTGAACTGCTGGGGGAAAAAGGAAAAACTCGAGAGGATTTCCGCATTGGTCTTGAAGCTCATGTTGACCATCCAGTAGATGGGCAGCAGGGCAAAAACGATGTAGGCCAGCAGAAACAGCGTGCGCGCCTGGAAGCGCGGCTTGTGCGGCGCGTCAGTCTTACTCATGGCCGGGCTCCCGGGTCTGCGTCCCCACGCGCTGCATCCAGTTGTAGAGGATGAAACACAGCAGCAGGATGATGAGGAAATAAATCAGCGAAAACGCCGCCGCCGGCCCGAGATCGAACTGGCCCACGGCCTTTTGCGTCAGGTATTGCGAGAGGAAGGTGGTCGCGTTGCCTGGCCCACCGCCGGTCAGCACAAAGGGTTCGGTGTAGATCATGAAACTGTCCATGAAACGCAAAAGCACGGCAATCATCAGCACCCCGCGCATCTTCGGCAGCTGGATGTAGCGGAACACCGCAAACTTGCTGGCCCCGTCGATGCGCGCTGCCTGGTAGTAGGCGTCGGGAATGGAGCGCAGGCCGGCGTAACACAGCAGCGCCACCAGCGGCGTCCAGTGCCAGACATCCATCACCAGCACCGTGATCCAGGCATGCAGGGCGTTGCCGGTGTAGCTGTAGTCAAAGCCCATCTTCTGCAGCAGCATGCCCATCAGTCCGATGTCGGCTCGGCCATAGATCTGCCAGATGGTGCCAACCACGTTCCAGGGAATCAGCAAGGACAGCGCCACCAGCACCAGCACCGCCGACGACTTCCAGCCCTGGGCCGGCATGGACAGCGCCAGCGCGATGCCCAGCGGCACCTCGACCGCCAGCACCGCGAACGAAAACGTGAGTTGCCGCCAGAGCGCGGCATGCAGGTCCTCGTCGCGCATGACGGCGGCAAACCACTCCGTGCCGACAAACACGCGCCGCTCGGGCGAAATGATGTCCTGCACCGAGTAATTGACCACGGTCATGAGCGGCAGGATGGCCGAAAACGCCACGCAGATGATGACCGGCAGCACCAGCAGCCAGGCCTTCTGGTTGACGGGTTTGGTGGTAGTGCTCATGCGACAAGCTCCTCGTTCCTGTAAAAACAGGTGTGGACGCCCAACACCTGCAGCCAGACCGTGTCGCCCGGCTGCGGCAGCGGCGCGCTGGCGTGCAGGCGCACCTTGACCAGGCTGTCGCCCACGCCGGCCGTCAGCATCAGATGGGTGCCAACGTCCTGCGCGCGCGTGACTGCCGCGGGCAGGGCACCGGCCGAGCCGGCAGGCGCCAGGGTGACGTATTCAGGACGGATGCCGAGCTTGTAGTCGCCCGCGGGCAGTTCGCGTCCAGCCATCATGGCCAGCGCATGGCCGGCGACGTCGAGACTGTCTCCGGCAGCGCGCGCCGGCAGGAAATTCATGCCGGGCGACCCGATGAAGTGGCCCACAAAGGTGTGCTGCGGGCGCTCAAACAGCGCATCTGCCGAGCCAATCTGCACGGCACGGCCCCGCGTCATCACCACCACCTGCTGGGCAAAGGTCAGCGCCTCGACCTGGTCGTGGGTGACATAAATCAGCGTGAGCTTGAGCTCGTGGTGGATCTGCTTGAGCTTGCGGCGCAGCTGCCATTTCAGGTGTGGATCAATGACCGTCAGCGGTTCATCGAACAGCACAGCCGAGACATCGGGCCGCACCAGACCGCGTCCCAGCGAGATTTTCTGCTTGGCGTCGGCGGCCAGTCCGGCCGCACGCTGGTTCAGCTGGCCGCTCATCTCGAGCATCTCGGCGATTTCACCAACACGCTGCCTGATCTGCGCTTCCGGCATCTTGCGGTTGCGCAGCGGAAAGGCCAGGTTTTCAGCCACCGTCATGGTGTCGTAAATCACCGGGAACTGGAATACCTGGGCGATGTTGCGCTGCTGCGGCGTCGCGCGCGTCATGTCCTGGCCATCGAAGCGGACCGTCCCCTGTGAGGGCACCAGCAAGCCCGAAATCAGGTTGAGCATGGTGGTCTTGCCGCAGCCCGACGGCCCCAGCAGCGCGTAGGCGCCGCCATCCTCGAAAGTCATGCGCAGCGGCAGCAAGGCGTAGTCCGCGTCCTCACGCGGATCGGCCTTGTAGGCATGCGCCAGATCGAGGTCAATGCGCGCCATCTCAAAATCCCCCGTTGCGACGCGGCGCCAGCAGCAGCGCGCCTGCCGCATCAAACACATAGGTCTGCGAGGGATGGACGTACAGCGACAGCGCCGCGCCCAGTTCGAAATAATGCACGCCCGTGAGCTGGGCGACGAGTTCCCCGACGGCGGTGCTCACGTGCACAAAGGTGTCCGAGCCGGAGATCTCGGCGAGTTCGACCTGGCCGCTCAGCCTGATGTCGCCCTCACGCCGCGTCTCGCGCAAGGCGCTGGCGCGCACACCGGCGGTCAGTGACGCGGTGGCCGTGGCAGGCAAGGTCAGCGCCAGTTCCGGCCCGCCCGCCAGTTGCACGCCCTGCGCGCTCCGGCTGGCCGCCATCAGGTTCATGGGCGGATCACTGAAGGCGCGCGCCACCCGCAACGACTGGGGCGCATGGAAAACTTCCGCCGTCGGGCCGTACTGAAGCAGTTCGCCGCCATCCAGGACGGCCGTGTAGCCGCCCAGCAGCAGGGCCTCGCCGGGCTCGGTGGTCGCATAAATCACGGTCGAATCGCCGGCTGCAAACAGCTGGGTCAACTCCTCGCGCAGCTCCTCACGCAGCTTGTAGTCGAGGTTGACCAGCGGCTCGTCGAGCAGCATCAGCGGCGCGCCCTTGGCCAGCGCGCGCGCCAGCGCCACGCGCTGCTGCTGGCCACCCGACAGCTCGGCGGGATAACGCTCTAGGAACATGCCGATATGCAGCCGCTCCGCAATTTCGCGGGCACGCGCGCCGGCATTTTTCTCACCGCGCAGCTTTAGCGGCGACGCAATGTTGTCGGCCACCGTGAGCGAGGGGTAATTGATGAACTGCTGGTACACCATGGCGACATTGCGCTGGCGCACCGGCATGCCTGTCACGTCGATGCCGTCCACCCGCACCTTGCCGGTGCTGGGTACATCGAGGCCGGCCATGATGCGCATCAGGCTGGTCTTGCCGGCCTGGGTGGCGCCCAGCAGCACCGTGACCTCGCCGGTCCGCGGCGCCAGCGCCATCTCATACAGCCAGGCCTCGGCGCCGACTTTTTTGCTGATGCCCTCCAGCGCGAGCTGCATCACGCATCCCTCCGTCCGGGACCGTCAGCGGTTTCAAGCGGGCCAAAAAAAGCAGTCACGGCGACCTTGCAAAGTTCGTATTTTTTCTATTCTTATTCCTTTGGGCGCGCTATGGCTACATGTTTTCCCTGATTTGTTTCTTTTTGTTTCGATATAAAGTGGTTTTACTCTGAAGCAAAATAACGTGTGAACTCCAATCCCCGGCAACTCAAACTTCTTGATGTGGTTCGCACGCGCGGCTCCGTCACCGTCGAACAACTCGCCGACATCCTGGCCGTCACCTTGCAAACCGTGCGCCGCGATGTGCAGCGCCTGTCCGAAGCCGGCCTGCTGGCGCGCTTCCACGGCGGCGTGCGGGTGCCGAGCTCGACCATAGAGAATCTGGCCCACCGTCAACGCGAAAGCCTCAACGCTGATGGCAAGGCCAGGATTGCTCGCGCCGTCGCTGCCGAGGTGCCCGACAACTGTTCGCTGATCCTCAACATCGGCACCACCACCGAGGCCATCGCCAAGGCCTTGCTGCACCACAAGGGCCTGCGCGTCATCACCAACAACCTCAATGTCGCCGCCATCCTCAGCAGCAATTCCAATTGCGAAGTGATCGTGACCGGCGGCGTGGTGCGCCCGCGTGACCGCGGCATCGTCGGCGAGGCAGCGGTCGATTTCATCCGCCAGTTCCGCGTGGACATTGCGCTGATCGGCATTTCGGGCATCGAGGCCGACGGCTCCCTGCGCGACTTCGACTACCGCGAAGTCAAGGTGGCGCAGACCATCATCTCGCATGCACGCGAGGTCTGGCTGGCTGCCGACAGCAGCAAGTTCAACCGCCCCGCGATGGTCGAACTTGCCACGCTGTCACAGATCACCCGCCTGTTCACCGATCAGCCGCCGCCCGACCCCTTTCCGGCCCTGCTGGCCGAAGCCGGCGTCAGCTGCGATGTCGCTCCTCACTGACTACCGCCATGACCTACCTGCTCGCCCTGGACCAGGGCACCTCCAGCTCCCGCAGCATCGTGTTTGATGAACAGGGCCATATCGTGGCGCTGGCACAGCAGGAGTTGCCGCAGATCTATCCCAAGCCGGGCTGGGTCGAACATGACCCGATGGAGATCTGGCGCACGCAGCTGGCCACCGCGCGCGAAGCGCTGGCCAGGGCGAAACTCCAGGCCGGCGACATCCGTGCGCTGGGCATCACCAACCAGCGTGAAACCACGGTGTTGTGGAACCGCAAGACCGGCCAGCCGGTGCACCACGCCATCGTCTGGCAGGACCGCCGCGCCGAAGCCACCTGCGCGAAGCTGCGGGAGGACGGCAAGGCCGGGCTGATCCAGCAAAAGACCGGCCTGCTGATTGATGCCTATTTCTCGGGCACCAAGCTCAAATGGCTGCTCGACAACGTGCCGCAGGCCAGGCAGCAGGCCGAACGCGGCGAGCTGGCCTTCGGCACCGTGGACAGCTGGCTGATGTGGCAGCTCACCGGCGGCGCCCTGCATGCCACCGATGTGACCAACGCCTCCCGCACCCTGCTGTTCAATGTGCGCAGCAACCGCTGGGACGAGGAACTGCTGGCGCTGCTGGACATCCCCGCGAGCCTGATGCCCGATGTGCGACCTTCCAGCGCGCACTATGGCGAGGTGCTGCCCGGGCTGCTCGGCGCTGCGATCCCGGTGGCCGGTGTCGCCGGCGACCAGCAAAGCGCGCTGTTCGGCCAGGCCTGCTTTCGCGAAGGCATGGCGAAAAACACCTACGGTACCGGCTGCTTCATGCTGATGCACACCGGCAACACCTTCCAGACCTCGCACAACGGCCTGCTGACCACCAGCGCGGCGCAGGTCACGCCTCAAACCGAATTCGCGTTTGAAGGCAGCGTCTTTGTCGGCGGCGCCGTGGTGCAGTGGTTGCGCGACGGCTTGCACGCGATCAAGGGCAGCGGCGAGGTCCAGGCACTGGCTGAAAGCGTGCCCGATTCCGGCGGGGTGATGGTGGTGCCGGCGTTTACTGGCTTGGGCGCGCCTTACTGGAAACCCGATGCGCGCGGCACCATCACCGGCCTGACGCGGGGGACCACGCTGGCCCACATCGCACGGGCTTCACTGGAAAGCATCGCCTACCAGAGCGCCGCGCTGCTGCAGGCCATGAGCCGCGACGCCGTGGCCGCGGGCGCCGCACCGGTGGCCGAACTGCGTGTGGACGGCGGCGCCTGCATCAACGACCTGTTGATGCAGTTCCAGGCCGATCTGCTCGGTATTCCGGTGGTGCGGCCAGCGGTCACCGAAACCACGGCCCTGGGCGCCGCCTATCTGGCGGGCCTGTCCAGCGGTGTTTATCAAAATACGGAACAGTTGTCAGGGCTGTGGCGCAGCGAGCGCCGCTTTTTGCCGACGCTGGACGCCAGCCGCGCAACCGAGCTGATGGCGCGCTGGGAACATGCGGTGCGGCAGACGGTCGCGCTTTAGCAGCCTGTCGGGCTCCTGACCAGCAGCGGGCGTTCGCGGAACTGTCACACGGCGCCCCTGCGCGCCCGCTAGACTGGCGCCATGCCCCGCGACCCCGAGCTTCCCACACCCGTCCGCGGAGGCACCCGGCGCCAGTCGCTGCGCTGCATCGCGGCCGCTGCCCTGGGCCTGGCCGGCTGGCCGTGCGTCTATTCGGCGCCAGCCAACTCGTCACCACCTCGCACCCGCTTGCGGCTGATCGGCGAGGCGCGCCTGCCGCACCGGCTTCAATTTCAGGGCACCACCGTCGGCGGCCTGTCAGGCATCGATTACGACGACGCCAGCGGCCTGTATTACCTGCTCAGCGACGACGGCTCTGCCATCAACCCGGCGCGTTTTTACACCGCGAGCATCGCCATGGACGCCGACCAACTCGGCGAACCCGAACTTCGCAGCGTGACTTTTTTGCGCCAGGCCAACGGCAGCACTTACCCGGCTGCGCTGCGGGGCATCGAGGTTCCGGACCCGGAGGCCGTGCGTTGGCGCGCGGCCAGTCAAAGCCTGTTCTGGACCAGTGAGGGCCATGCCTTCACGGGTGCCGCGCCGGCGCTGCGCGAAAGTCGCCCCGACGGCACGCTGGTGCGCGATCTTGCGCTGCCGCCCATGTTCGATTTTCAGCTGGGCCAGGGTCCGCGCAGCAACCGCACGCTGGAAGGCCTGGCCCTGAGCCCGAACGGCAAGCGCGCCTGGATTGCCATGGAAGCGGCCTTGCGCCAGGATGGCACTGTACCGACGGTGCACGCCGGCGGCGGGCCTTGCCGGTTCACCGAGTTGGACCTGGTTACCGGCAACACCCTGCGGCAAATCGCCTATGTTCCCGATCCCATTCCAGCCGCACCGGTGCCGCCTGCCACGCAGGCCGACAACGGGGTGACCGAGATCCTGATGCTGGATGCGGAGCGCATGCTGGTGCTTGAGCGGGCCTACATGGCCGGACACGGGTCCACCAGCGGCAATTCGCTGCGGCTTTATCTGGTTGACACGCGGCAAGGCTCGGACACGCTGGGCCTGCAGACGCTGCGACCGGATAACCACCAGCCGGTCACCAAGATGCTGCTGGCAGATTTTTCACATTTCACCGGCGCGGGCACCGGCCGCAGGCTCGATCGTCTCGACAATACCGAAGGCATGTGCTGGGGACCCCGGCTTGCCAGCGGCAATCGCAGCCTGCATTTCATAAGCGACGACAATTTCAGTTCCCGCCAGATCACCCAATGGCTGGCGTTTGAATTTTTTGACGGAGTACCATGACTTCACCACAACGCACAGAAACCACCGACCACGTCATCGCCTTCATCGGCGGCGGCAACATGGCCAGCGCCATCATTGGCGGCCTGCTCAAACGTGGCATGACTGCCGGCCAGATTCAGGTGGTGGAGCCCTGGGACGAACAACGCGCCAGGCTTCAGACGCAGTTTCCGGGCATCCAGGTGCACGGGAACCCGGGCGAGGCCCTTGCCAGCGCCACCCTGGTGGTCTGGGCCGTCAAGCCGCAGACCTTCAAGGACGCGGCCCTGCAGACCCGCTTTTTTACCCGGACCGCCCTGCACCTGAGCGTGGCGGCCGGCATCCGTTCGGACAGCATTGCCCACTGGCTGGACACCGAGCGTGTGGTGCGTTCCATGCCCAACACGCCAGCCCTGATCGGCAAGGGGGTGACCGCGCTGTTCGCGCGGGCCGCCGTCAGCGCCAACGACCGCCTGGCCGTCGAGCGGGTGATACGCACCACCGGCGACTTCCTCTGGCTGGACGACGAAAAGCAGCTCGACGCCGTCACCGCCCTGTCGGGCTCCGGTCCGGCTTATGTGTTTTATTTCATTGAAGCCATGGTGCAGGCCGGTGTGGACATGGGGCTCAGCCATGAACAGGCGCACAAGCTGGCGGTCGGCACGTTTGTCGGCGCCTCAGAACTGGCCCGCGCGTCGGACGACCCGCCGGAAACCCTGCGCGCCCGCGTGACGTCCAAAGGCGGCACGACCTACGCCGCCCTGACGTCCATGGCACAGGACGACATCAAGCAGCAGTTCATGCGCGCGATCCACGCCGCAAGACAACGCGCTGCAGAACTTGGCGATGAGTTTGGCGCTGCCTGATTCTTGCCGATAACGGGGCTCGCCCCTTGCAGGACGGGGCCAGACAGCTATGGTTTCCATAGCAAAATCAGGCCAGCCGTCAGGCGCCAGCGAACCCGTAGGACATGGCAATGCCGGCAAACACGGTGAAGCCGAGCCAGTGGTTCAGCCGGAAGGCCCTGAAACAGGCCTCGCGGGCCCGCCCGCGGATCAGCCAGACATGCCACAGCGCCTGCGCCAGCGCGATCCCAATTGCTACGAAATAAATAGCAGCTTGTGCAATGTCGGCAAGGGCCCAGGCCCAAATCGACAGATAAATCAGGTAGCTGGCCAGCACCGCCGCCACATCGAAGCGGCCCAGCGTGATGGCCGAGGTTTTCATGCCGATCTTCAGGTCATCGTCGCGGTCCACCATCGCGTATTCGGTGTCGTAGGCAATCACCCAGAACAGGTTGCCCAGCAGCAGCCACCCCGCCAGCGCCGGCACCCGTGACTGCACGGCCGCAAACGCCATCGGGATGCCAAAGCTGAAGGCCACGCCCAGCACCGCCTGCGGCATGGCCACAAAACGCTTGGCGTAGGGATAGACCACGGCCACGGCCAGCGCCGCGAAGGACCAGGTGATGGTGGTGATGTTGGTCGTCAGCACCAGGCCGAAGGCCAGCAGCGCCAGCACCGCGCCCAGCAGCAGCGCCTCGCGCACCCCGACCGCGCCGCGCGTGACCGGCCGCCCGGCCGTGCGTTTGACATGCCGGTCGAAGTCGCGGTCGGCGACGTCATTGAGGCAGCAGCCGGCGCTGCGCATCAGGATGGTCCCGAGCGTGAACACCGTGATCAGGTGCCAGCCCGGGAAACCATGCGATGCGACCCACAGCGCCGACAGCGTCGGCCACAGCAGCAGCAGCCAGCCGGCCGGGCGGTCCCAGCGGATCAGCTGCAGGTAAAGGTGTAATTTATGCGCCACGCAGCGATGTTAGTCGCTGCACGGACTCACTCCTCCAGAAGCGAGCGCAGCATCCAGGCGGTCTGCTCGTGCACCGTCAGGCGCTGCGTCAGCAGGTCGGCGGTCGGCTCGTCACTGGCCTTGTCGGCAATCGGGAACAGTTCGCGCGCGGTGCGGGCCACCGCTTCGTGGCCCTTGACCAGAATGCGCACCATCTCGAACGCCTGCGGCGGCTTGACCGGCACATCCGGCAGCGAGGTCAGGCGGCCGAACTCGGCATAGGAGCCGGGCGCGGGATGGCCCAGCGAACGGATGCGTTCAGCCACCGGGTCGACCGCGTTCCACAGCTCGGTGTACTGGGTCATGAACATCACGTGCAGCGTGTTGAACATCGGGCCGGTCACGTTCCAGTGGAAATTGTGCGTGGTCAGGTAGAGCGTGTAGGTGTCTGCCAGCAGCCGGCTCAGGCCCTGGGTGATGGCCGCACGGTCTTTCTCACTGATGCCGATGTTGATCGGCGGCGCGCCGGTTCGGCTGGCGGGCGCGGTTTTTTTGGGGGCAGATTTGGCCATGGGGTTCCTTTCAAGAACGACAGTTATTACTCTAGGCAATCAGGCGGGGCGAGGCAACAGACAAACTGTATCGCCTTGATAGAGATCATGAAAAGCCGGGCCGGCCCGGGCTCAGGACAGCCGCGCCACGCCTGGCAACTCGCAGGCGTAGATCGCATTGCGCAAGGCGGCGATCGCCTCATAACGCGTGAAGCTGCGGCGCCAGGCCAGCACCACGCGCCGGCTCGGCACATGGCCCTCGAACGGCAGGTATCGGATGTACGAGGGCAGCTCCGGCACATCCCTGTTTTTGCCCTTGGCCGCGGTCTTCGCGGCCACCGGTGGCAGCAGGGACTCCTTGGGCACGCTCAGGCGCGGCACCAGCGTCACACCCATGCCGGCCGCCACCATGTGTTTGATGGTTTCCAGCGACGAGCCTTCAAAGCTCTTGCGTATGCCTTCGGCGTTGCTGGAGAAGCGCGCGAATTCGGGGCAGACCTCCAGCACATGGTCGCGGAAACAGTGGCCGGTGCCCAGCAGCAGCATGGTTTCCTTCTTGAGTTCCTCGGCGGTGATGCTGTTCCGCGCCGCCAGCGGATGCGTGCTGGGCACGGCCGCCATGAAGGGCTCGTCGTACAGCGGTGCAATCGCCAGGTTGGTGTCGGGGAAAGGTTCGGCCAGGATGGCGCAGTCGATCTCGCCGGTGCGCAGTTCTTCGAGCAGCTTGACGGTGAAGTTCTCCTGCAGCATCAGCGGCATCTGCGGCGTGTGGGCAATCGCCTGGCGCACCAGGTCGGGCAACAGGTAGGGGCCGATGGTGTAGATCACACCCAGGCGCAAGGCGCCCGCCAGCGGGTCCTTGCCGCGCTTGGCAATCTCGCGGATGCTGTCGGCCTGCTCCAGCACGCTCTGGGCCTGGCGCACGATTTCCTCGCCCAGCGGCGTCACCGTGATTTCGTTGGCATTGCGCTCAAACAGCTTGACCTGCAGCTCTTCCTCGAGCTTCTTGATCGCCACGCTGAGCGTCGGCTGCGACACATGGCAGGCTTCCGCGCCCCGGCCGAAGTGCTTTTCGCGGGCGACGGCCACGATGTATTTGAGTTCGGTGAGCGTCATCCTGGTGCACCATTTCTGCGAACGACTGAAGCCGTCGCGAACGATCGTGTCCGGGGGTCGATCCCCGCAAGCGGGGCCCCTCGCCCTGTCCCTCCCGCGATCACGGCCACGATGTATTTGAGTTCGGTGAGCGTCATGGGCTTATTGTGCGGCTTTTCCTGCGTCCGGGGCAGAGGTTCGACCGCTCGCCCGGAGGTGCAGCGGCGGTCCCGCGCGGCCCGAACCATGGGCCAAATACACAATGCGCCCATGTCCGGCGGACCTCAGCAGCTATCACTTCGATAGCAAGTCGGGCTACAGAAGGGCTGCCGGTTCCTCGCTGGCCAGCACTTCCTGGGCCCAGCGCTGCAGCTTGCCGGCGTCGGCGCGCAGCACCTGTTGCTTGACGGCCAGGATCTGCGAGGGATGCATTGAAAAGCTGCGCAGGCCCATGCCCAGCAGCAAACGGGTCATGCTGGTGTCGCCGGCCATCTCGCCGCAGACGCTGACGCCTTTGCCCTGCGCATTACATTCGGCAATCGTGTCGGCGATCAGGCGCAGCACCGCCGGGTGGCAGGGGTCGTACAGGTGGGCGACCGACTCGTCGGCGCGGTCGATCGCCAGCGTGTACTGGATCAGGTCGTTGGTGCCTATCGACAAAAAGTCGAAATACTTGAGAAACAGCTTGAGCGTCAGCGCGGCGGCGGGAATTTCAATCATCGCGCCCAGCTTCACCGGGCCGTAGGTGATGCCCTTGTTGTCGAGCTCGGCGCGCGCAAAGTCCAGCAGCGACAGCGTGTGGCGGATCTCGCTGCCGTGCGCCAGCATCGGCACCAGCAGGTTCACCGGTCCGTGCGCCGCGGCGCGCAGGATGGCGCGCAATTGCGTCAGAAACATCGGCGGGTCGGCCAGGCTCCAGCGGATCGCGCGCAGACCCAGCGCCGGATTGAGCTGGCCGTCCTGGGTGCGGCCGGCCAGCTTGTCGATCGGTTTGTCCGAACCGATGTCCACCGTGCGTATCGTCACCGGCAAGCCGTTCATGCCCTCCACCGCCTTGCGGTAGGCCAGGTACTGCTCCTGCTCGTCGGGCAGCTTGCTGCGGCCCATGAACAAAAACTCGCTGCGGAACAGGCCCACGCCCTGCGCGCCCATGCTGACGGCGCCGGCGGTGTCGTCGGGCATCTCGATGTTGGCCAGCAGCTCGACCTTCTGATCGTCCAGCGTCACCGCCGGGGTGTTGATCAGCCGGTTCAGGCGCTGGCGCTCGAGTTCGCCCTGGCGCTGCTTGAAGCCGTATTCGGCCAGGATGATGGGCGAGGGATCAACAATCAGCACGCCGGCATCACCGTCGATGATGACCCAGTCGTCCTGCTCGATCAACTGGCTGGCGCTGCGTGCGCCGACCACCGCCGGGATGTCCAGGCTGCGCGCCACGATGGCGGTGTGGGAAGTCTTGCCGCCCACATCGGTGGCAAAACCGACAAACAGGCTTTGCTTGAACTGCAGCATGTCGGCCGGCGAGATGTCGTGCGCCACCAGCACCAGCGGCACGTCCATGGTGTCGTCGAGCAGCAGGTCCTGCTGGCGCGGCGCGCGGCCGGTCGGCGGCGGCGCCGCGGGCAGCACCGGCGACGCCACACCTTTCATGTAGCCGAGCATGCGCTCGACCACCTGCTCGAGGTCGGCCTTGCGCTCGCGCAGGTACTCGTCCTCCATGTCGTCGAACTGCCGCGCGATGATTTCGTACTGGGTGGTCAGCGCCCACTCGGCGTTGTAGAGCCGGTCGGTGATCCAGTGCTTGACGCCGCTGATCAGCTGCTCGTCCTGCAGCAGCATCAGGTGCACATCCAGCAGCGCCGACAACTCGTGCGGCGCGTCTTTGGGCAGGTCACGCTGCACCCGTGTGATCTCTTCGGAGACCGCATCACGCGCCACCCGCAGCCGCTGGATTTCGTCAGCCGTCCTGGACGCGTCGATGAAGTAATGCGCAACGTCGGCCCGGCTGGACGCCACCAGCACGGCACGCCCGATGGCGATGCCGCGCGAGACAGCCAGACCATGGACCGAAAAAGTCAAATCACTCCCCTTCGCCGAATTTATCCGCTATCAGCGCAAGAATCGCCGTCATCGCCTGCTGCTCGTCGGCGCCATCGGTTTCGACCTCGACCGTGCTGCCCAGGCCGGCGGCCAGCATCATCACGCCCATGATGCTTTTGGCGTTGACGCGGCGTTCGCCCTTGGTCATCCAGACCTCGCAGGCAAAACTGCCGGCGAGTTTGGTGAGCTTGGCCGATGCGCGGGCGTGCAGGCCCAGTTTATTGCTGATGGTCGTGCTGTTCTTTATCATGATTCCTGCGAGCCTGGTTCTGCGGTGCGGTGATCGCCACCTGCATCACACCCTGTGTTCCCCCCATCACCGCGCGCGCCACCAGCGCATCCAGCGCTTCGTGCCGGTAGGACACGGTGCGCAGCAGCATCGGCAGGTTGACGCCGGTGATCAGCTTGGAGCGCACCCCGTCGACCAGCTTTTGCGCCACGTTGCAGGGCGTCGCGCCGAACACGTCGGCCAGCACCAGCACATGCGAGGTGCCGAGCTGGCTGAACACGATGCGGGCCTGCGCCAGGGTTTCTTCGGGCGGCATGTTGGGCTGAACGTCCAGCGCCACCACACCCGCCGGGTTTTCCGGGAAGACGTGTAACACGCATTGCCGCAGGGCCGAAGCCAGGGGTGCGTGGGCGATGATGAGAATGCCGTTCATTGCGGGGAATTATCAGCGCTCACGCTGAGGAAATAGGCATATGAGGCGATACAACAACACAAAAACACCGCGAAGGCGGCCTGGAAGCTGGCCACTTCGGCCAGCCCCGCGGCCCTGAAGGCATCGATCAGCAGGCCGATGCCCCACTGCACCACAAACACGCCCGAAAAAATCACGAGGTTGTAGGCCGACAGCGCGCGCCCGGCCAGCGAGGCATGAAACGCCATGCCGACCGCCGGCTGCGCCAGGCTCATCGCGCTGCAACTCATGCAGAACAGCGCCCAGCCAACCCAGCCGGTCGCCGAACCCATCGCGATATTGACGGCCAGCACCCCAATGCTTAAGGGCACGCCCCAGGCCACCAGCCGCGTGGCGTGCCAGCCATGACGCACCAGCCAGGGATTGACCATGCCCCAGGTCCAGAAGGTCACCAGCATGGTGGCGTTGATGTAAAAAAGGCCGGTGGCCGACTCCAGCGGCGTGTAGCCCGCCACACGCACCATCCAGGGGCCAGCCCACAAGGTCTGCACCGCGACCAGCCCGCCGTAATTGAAAAAAGCCAGTGGCGTCATCTTCCGGAAATAGCGGTTGCGCAGCACGTCGGCATAGCGGCCGGCGGGCTGTACGTCTCCGGCGGGCGACGGCGTCACCACAGTCCAGCGCGGCACCAGCCAGGCAATGCCCAGCATCGACAAAACAATCAGGCCCGCCAGAATCCAGAACAGCGCGCGCCAGCCGGTCAACGGCATCAGCCACTGCACCGGCAGGGTGGATGCCAGCATGCCCAGCGACGCGGTCATCAGCATCCAGGAGTTGGCGCGCAGCAGCGCGGCCGGCGCCAGCCAGCGCCGATACCCGGTCAGCGGCGCCATCAGGCAGGCGCTGACACCCGCGCCCAGCACCACCCGCGCCAGCAGCAGCCCGCTGAAACTGGTGGCCATCGCAAACGCCAGGCTGCCCCCCACCGACAGGCCCAGGAACCACAGGATCACGCGTTTCGGTCCATGCCGGTCCAGCCAGGCGCCAAGCGGCAACTGCATCGCCGCAAAGCCGAGGAAATAACCGCCCGCCAGCAGGCCGAGATCACGCGCCTGCAGCGAGAACTCCTGCGTCAGCACCGGCGACAGCGTGGCCGTGATGGCGCGCACCAGGGCCGAGCAGAAGTAGGCGGCCGCAAACGCCAGAAAGACAAAAACCGCGGCTTTTTTGTTCAGATAGCCGGTGCTGTCGGCCTGCGCGCCCGTCATGAACCGGGCTCGAAGCGGAGGCTGGAGAAAAAGGTCTCGGCCACTTCGGCATCGATCACGCCGGCATACAGCACCACCTGGAACAACTGCGAGCCCCGCGAAAAATAGGCCGCCTGGCCGGCCACGGCCCGCCCGTCGGCGCGTTGCCCCTGGGCCCTGACCAGCAAGACCGGGGCGCCGCTGGCCATGCCGGTGGGCCGGAACGGGGCGACCTGTGTGGCGCCGGCGCCGGTGCCGACCGGCCCGGCCTTCATGTTGGCCAGCGTCAGCGCCTGCCACTGGGCCAGCACCGCCTCGGCTTGGGAAGCGTCGCCGATATCGGCCACCGCCACCGCAAAGGTCGCGTCGCCGGCGTCGCAGCCCAGCATGCGAAGCGGTACCGGCTGACCCCCCAGCGGCACGGTTTTTTCAGCCTTGTCGGGCTTGCACGGCAGCAGCAGGCTCAGCGCGGTGTTGTCCGGCCGGACCTCGCGCCAGTTGAAAGTCGGGCTGCAGGCAGCCAGCGCCAGCAGCGCGCCGGCCAGCCCGACCGGCCGCAGCGCCTGCGAGAAAGAACTGATAAGCATACATGGCACTTTACAGGGCTTTGCACCGCTTTGGCGTCCGCAACCGGCCTTTGCACCAATCTGGGCACGCGGCTTGCTTGGTGTCTGGCATGTTGTCCGCCCCTTGCCACGACTCCCCCGCGCCGGCCCTGCAGCCTGCGGCTTACCTGCCGGGCGCCGACCAGCCGGTCTGGCGCGACAAGCTGTCGCAGCTGCTGGAATCGACCGGCGAAGGCATTTTCGGCATCGACATGCACGGCTGCTGCACCTTCATCAACCGCGCCGGCGCCGAACAGCTCGGTTTTGCGCCGGACGAAGTGCTGGGCAAAAACATGCACGAGCTGGCGCACCACAGCCATGCCGACGGCGCCCATTACCCCGAGCACCTGTGCCCCATCTTCAACGCCTTCCGCATGGCGCTGCCCTGCCGCATCGACACCGAGCTGTTCTGGCGTCGCGACGGCAGCGCCTTTGCGGTCGAATACTCGTCCTATCCCATCGTCGACGGCGGCGTGGTGCAGGGCGCGGTGGTCACCTTTGTCGACATCTCGGCGCGCAAGCGGGCCGAGGAAGCGCTCCGCCACGCCAATGATGTGCTGGAACAGCGTGTCAGTGAGCGCACACAGGCGCTGGCAGGCGCGCTGCAGCAACTGCGCGAACTCTCGGCCTACACCCACACGGTGCGCGAGGAAGAGCGCACCCGCATCGCGCGCGAGGTCCACGACGAGCTCGGCAGCCTGCTGGTGGCGCTGAAGATGGACGTCGGCTGGCTGGACAAACGCCTGGGTGAGCAGCAGCAACGCGAACCGGTGCAGGCGCAGGCCATGCGCGACACCATGCGCCACAAGTGCCAGAACATGGGTCGGCTGATCGAAGCCGCGGTGGACAACGTCGGTCGCATCATCACCGACCTGCGACCCAGCATTCTGGACCACCAGGGCCTGTGGGCCGCGCTGGACTGGCAGGCGCACGAGTTTGTGCAATCGGCCGAACTGACACTGGACTGGCAGATGGATGTGGAGCAGGCAGTGGCGTTGCCCGAGCCCTCGGCCATGGCGATCTTCCGCATCTTCCAGGAAATGCTCAGCAATGTCGGTCGCCATGCGCAGGCCAGCCACCTCGCCATCACCATCGTGGCGACGGCCGGCGAGATCAGCATCCGGGTGCAGGACAACGGCTGCGGCGCTGCGCCCGAAGCTTTCGAGGCGACCAATGCCTACGGCGTGATGGGCATGCGCGAACGCGCGCGTCACCTCGGGGGCAGCCTCGACATCACCAGCGAAATTGGCCTTGGGGCCATGTTCCATCTGCATATTCAGCTACCAAAACCATAGCAATCATGGCCCCACTCAACATCCTGATCGGCGACGACCACCGCATCGTGCGCGAGGGCCTCAAGCAGGTGCTGGCCGACGCCCCCGACATCGCGGTGGTCGCCGAGGCCGAGACCGGCCCCGACATCCTGGCCCAGGTCGAGGCGCTGGGCGGCCCCGCCGGGCTGGCCGCCGTGCTGCTCGACATCGCGCTGCCCGGCCGCGACGGCATGGACGTGTTGCAGGCCCTCAAAAAAGCCTGGCCGCAACTGCCGGTGCTGATGCTCAGCACCTACCCTGAAAAACAGTACGCGGTGCGCTGCATCAAGCTGGGGGCGGCCGGCTACCTCAACAAAAGCGCCAACCCCGACGACATGATCGCCGCGGTGCGCAAGGTCGCCGGCGGCGGCATGTATGTGTCCGCCCTGACCGCGGAGGCACTGGCCAGCGCGGTCGGCGGCAGCGCCGGACGCAGCGGCGCCGAAGCGCTGTCGCATCGCGAGCACCAGGTGTTCCGCCTGCTGACGGCCGGCAAGTCGGTCGGCGAGATTGGCACGCAGCTGGGGCTGGCGTCCAACACCGTCAGCACCTACCGACTGCGCATCCTCGAAAAAACCGGCACCAAAAACGACGTGGAACTGGCGCTGTACGCCGAGCGCCACGCCAGGACGCCGGCCGGCGCCTGACAGCGGATTTCGCGCGGCGCTGTCCTACGGCCGCTTGGGTGGCGGCTGCTTAACAAGCCGGCCTCGATGGGCCATGCTGGCTGCAGCCGGCGTCGCCGCCTGAATGCCAGAACCCCCCAAAGGAGACCTCCATGACCACCGTATCCGACGTGATGACCCGCCATGTGCGATCGCTAGCCCCCACTGACACCGTGGCCGCCGCCGCCAGGGCCATGGACGAACTCGACGTGGGCGTGATCCCCGTCTGTGACGGCGACAAGCTGCTGGGCGTGGTGACCGACCGCGACATCGTGGTGCGCGCCGTCGCGCAAGGCCTGGGCGGGGAGACGCTGCTGGGCAAGGTGATGAGCACCGACATCCGCACCGCGCGTGAAAGCGACGACCTCGACACCGTGCTCGCCGACATGGCTTCGAGCCAGATCCGCCGCCTGCCGGTGCTCGACGGCGAAGAGCGCCTGATCGGCATCATTTCGATCGGCGACATCGCCCTCAAGGGCCAGGACGAGGAAGACGTCGGCCAGTCGCTGGGTGAGATTTCCGCGCCAGCCTGAGCGACCGGCACCAGGTTGTCATTGCGGGCCTGACCCGCCATCCCTGCCCCGCACCCCGCGTGCCGGTCATCAACCACTGGCAGTGCGCCGACTTGGTGCGTCAGCATCACCTGGCTTCTATGCACCGGGCAGCGGCACGCGCTTGACGGCTGACCTGCCGCCGCACAAACCGCCGCGCCCAGCCGCCAAAGCCGGGACGCGTGCTGGTTGCGCCGCTTTTTGTAGTGCCCGCCCTACACGGCGTCATGGCAGCAACAGCGAAATACGGCGCATGCCGCAGGACCGGCCAAAGTGGCCCGCTGCTTGCAAGACAGCCGCATCTTCAACTGAAAGGTGCGTGCCATGTCCGACTACTTCTCGCCTTACGACGCCGACCAGCCGCTGATGCTCAAGTGCAGCTGCGGCAAGGACCACAGCGTGGCCGACCACCACGCCGCCGTGGCTGCCGACAGCGCCGCCATCGAGTTGCGCCGCCGCAGCCAGACCAGCGAGTTCGAGGCCTACTCCAACGAATTCATTGAAGCCACGCTGGTGAAAGCCCTGTTTCCGCAGGACGAAGTACGCCGCCGCTTCCTGCGCGCCGTCGGCAAGGGCACGGCGATGGCCGCGATCGCCAGCGTGCTGCCGGTCGGCACCATGCAGGCCATGGCCCAGGACGCCGGCAAAAAACCCGGCACGCTGGAAAAAACCAATCTGAAAATCGGCTTCATCCCGATCACCTGCGCCACGCCGCTGATCATGGCGCACCCGCTGGGCTTTTACAAACAGCAGGGCCTGTCTGTCGAAGTGACCAAAACCGCCGGCTGGGCGCTGATCCGCGACAAGATGATCAACAAGGAATACGACGCGACCCACTTCCTGTCGCCGATGCCGCTGGCGATCTCCATGGGCCTGGGTTCCAACGCCACACCGATGAACGTGGCGACCATCCAGAACATCAACGGCCAGGCCATCACGATGGCGCTCAAGCACAAGGACAACCGCGACCCGAAAAACTGGAAGGGGTTCAAGTTTGCGATTCCCTTCGAGTACTCGATGCACAACTTCCTGTTGCGCTACTACCTGGCCGAAGCCGGCCTGAACCCTGACACCGACGTGCAGCTGCGCGTGGTGCCGCCGGCCGAGATGGTGGCGAATCTGCGCGCCGGCAACATCGACGGCTTCCTCGGCCCCGATCCCTTCAACCAGCGCGCGGTGTACGAGGAAGTCGGTTTCATCCACCTGCTGACCAAGGACATCTGGAACGGCCACCCCTGCTGCGCGTTCGGCACCTCGACCGAGTTCATCCAGAAGAACCCCAACACCTTTGCGGCGCTGTACCGCTCGGTGCTGACCGCCGCCGCGATGGCGCGCGACCCGAAAAACCGCGAGCTGATCGCCAAGGTGATTGCCCCGGCGCAGTACTTGAACCAGCCCGAAGCCGTGCTGAACCAGGTGCTGACCGGCAAGTTTGCCGATGGCCTGGGCAACATCAAGACCGTGCCGGACCGCGCT
>PNNC01000091.1 GCA_013824015.1 Polaromonas sp. | reverse complement strand
CGGCCCCTGCACCGTGCAATCGATGCTGCCCTCGGGCGGCGGAAGGAAGGAAGGTGTGTTCATGCGACCATGCTAGCGCGGCCGTGCCGCCAGGCGCTTCGCCGGCGCGACAGCCTTAAACTGGCGCCTCCCACGCAAGAAGGACAACATCCCATGGTCACGACCTCCCCGGCTTCCACCGTGTCCGGCAAACTCGCCGCCTTCCAGGATTTCTGCCGCAAGACCTGGGCGCTGACGCGGCCCTACTTCCAGTCGGAGGAGAAATGGAAGGCGCGCGGCCTGCTGCTGGCCATCGTGCTGCTGAATCTGGCGGCGGTCTACATGCTGGTGCTGCTGAACGACTGGAACCGGGTGTTTTACGACGCGGTGCAGGAAAAAAACCAGCCGGTGTTCTGGGAGCAGCTGGGCCGCTTCACCTACCTGGCGTTTGCCTTCATCATCATCGCGGTTTACCGCTTTTACCTGACCCAGCTGCTGGAGATCCGCTGGCGCGCCTGGATGACGGGGCATTACCTCGAGCGCTGGCTCGCCAACAAGGCCTTCTACCAGATGGAGCTGGCCCGCTACGCACCCACCGGCGCGCAGCCCGCCACGCCGGACAACCCGGACCAGCGCATCCAGGAAGACCTGAACCTGTTCACCAGCTACACCATCTCCCTGAGCATGGGCCTGCTCAATGCCGTGGTCACGCTGCTGAGTTTTGTCGGCATCCTGTGGAGCCTGTCGGGGCCGTTTGCCTTCAGCCTGGGCGGCACCAGTTTCAACATCCCGGGCTTCATGGTCTGGATGGCGGTGCTGTACTGCACGGCGGGCAGCATCATCACCCACTACATCGGCCGGCCGCAGATCCGGCTCAACTTCCTGCAGCAACGTTACGAGGCCGACTTCCGCCACCACATGGTGCGGGTGCGCGAATACAGCGAATCGATTGCGCTGGACAAGGGCGAAGCCGTCGAACGGGTGCAGCTGGACGGCCGTTTTACGACGGTGCTGGGCAACTACCTGACACTGATCAAGAAGCAGAAAAACCTGATCTGGTTCACCAACTTCTTCGGCCAGGCGGCGGTGGTCTTCCCCTTCATCGTGGCCGCGCCGCGCTTTTTCAGCGGCGCGATCCAGCTCGGTCAGCTGATGCAGATTGCCTCGGCCTTCGGCCGGGTGCAGGACTCGCTGAGCTGGTTTGTCGATAACTACAGCAGCCTGGCGGCCTGGCGCGCGACGACCGACCGCCTGACCAGTTTTGAAGACAGTTTCAGGGCGCTGGCCCATGCCCAGAAAGCGCAAGCAGCTATCAATTCAGTAGCAAATGACGGGACGGCGCGAACCCTGGACGCGCAGGACCTGACGGTGTCGCTGCCTGGCGGGACGGTCTTGCTGGCCGGTGTGTCGCTCCATGCCGAAGCCGGTGACCAGGTCCTGATCAAGGGCCCGTCGGGCAGCGGGAAATCCACGCTGTTCCGCTCTTTTGCGGGAATCTGGCCGTTCAGCCGCGGCCGCACCACATTGCCGGCCAACACCATGTTCATCCCGCAACGCCCCTACTTTCCCAACGGCCGCCTGCGCGACGCACTGGCCTACCCGCAGCCGGCCGACAGCTACAGCGACCAGGCCCTGCGCCAGGCGCTGGACGACGCGCTGCTGCCGCAACTGGCAGGCCGGCTCGACGACGAAGACGCCTGGAGCCAGAAGCTGTCGGGCGGTGAACAGCAACGCCTGGCGATTGCCCGTGTGCTGCTGAAACAGCCGTCCTGGGTGTTTGCCGACGAGGCCACCAGCGCGCTCGACGAAACCGCTGAAAAAACCCTGTACGAACGCCTGACGGCGCAGGTCCGCCAGGCCGGCGGCGCGCTGGTGTCGATTGCCCACCGGCCGGCGGTGGCGGCATTTCACAACAAGCAGTGGACGCTGGAGAAATTGCCGGAAGGCGCGCCGGCGCTTTACGCGCTGCGCGAGACCCGCAGCTGATCAGCGGGCCGGCAAGCCTGCCGCGTAGGCGGCATAACCGCGCGACCGCAACTCGCAGGCCGGGCAGGCGCCGCAACCATAACCCCAGTCCTGGCGATGTGTGCGGTCGCCGAGGTAACAGGTGTGGGTGTGTTCGATGACCAGCTCGACCAGGGCCGGGCCGCCCAGCGCCTCGGCCATGGACCAGGTGGCGGCCTTGTCTATCCACATCAGCGGCGTGTCGATCAGGAAACGTTTGTCCATGCCCAGCGACAGCGCCAGCTGCATGGCTTTGATGGTGTCGTCGCGGCAGTCCGGGTAGCCTGAAAAATCGGTCTCGCACACGCCGGTGACCAGCACCTGCAGGTCGCGGCGGTAGGCCAGCGCGGCGGCCAGCGTCAGAAACAGCAGGTTGCGGCCGGGCACAAAGGTATTCGGCAGGCCGGAGCTTTCCATTTTGAACGCCGTGTCGCGCGTCAGCGAGGTTTCGCTGACCTGGCCCAGCACCGCGAGGTCCAGCACATGGTCCTCACCCAGTTTGCCGGCCCACTGCGGGAACTGCGCGCGCAGCTGCTGCAGCACCACCAGCCGCGCCTGCAGTTCGACACTGTGGCGCTGGCCGTAGTCGAAACCCACGGTCTCCACGCGCTGGTACCTGGACAGCGCCTGGGCCAGGCAGGTGGTGGAGTCCTGGCCTCCGGAAAACAGGACGAGGGCGGTGGTGTGCATGGCGGAACAATCAGGCAGCGGCAAAGCGCTTATTGTGCCCGCCCGCAGCGCTAGAAGCGGTAACTGGCCGACAGCGAGAGCACGTAGTTGCGGCTGGCCGCCGGTTCGAAGTAGCGGCCATTGCCCTCATTGACGATGACCGAACCGGCGTATTGGCGGTCGGTCAGGTTGTCCACGCGCGCGGTCGCGGCGATGTTCCAGCGCGCCAGGTCGAACACATAGCCCAGATGTGCGCCCAGCGTGGCAAACGATGCGGCGGCGTCGGTGTTGAAGTCATTGACGGCAACGCTGCTCAGGTAACGCGCATCGACACCACTGCGCCAGCCAGTGGGCGGTCGCCAACCCAGCTCCATCGCCAGCGCCTTGCGCGCCGTGCCCGGGATGCGATTGCCCGCCGGCACCTGCGGCGCGGGGCACAGGCTGGCCGCGCCGACACAGGCAAAACCGTCGCGGTACCGCGCGTCGAGCAGGGTGTAAGAGAGCTGGGCCAGCCAGTGGCGCGCCGGCGTGATGCTGGCCGCCAGTTCGAGGCCGCGCCGCCGCGTCGCGCCGGCGTTCTGGAAAGTGCTGCGCCCGCCGCTGTTGCTTTGCGTGACGATTTCATCCTGCGTCGCGGTGTGGAACACGGCCGCGGTCCACTCGGCGCGCGTGGCCGCGCCTTCTGCAGTGCGCCATTTCACGCCGGCTTCAAGGTTGTCGCTGCGCGAAGGCCGCAACGCAAAGTTGAGGCCGCTGCCGGCGGCGCGATAGGCCAGCTCGTTGAAGGTCGGCGTCTCGAAACCGCGTCCGGCCGCCGCATACACCCGCCACTGCGCCGAGGGCGCAAAACTCACGCCGGCCGCCGGCAGGGTCGCGCTGTAGGACACGCCGCCGCTGTCGTTGCCGTTGCCTGGAACGACGTAGTTGTCGGCTGAATCGAAATTCACCCGGCTGTGGCGCACGCCGGCGTTGAGGGTCCAGCGCGGGTCCGGCTTCCAGGTCGCCTGGAGATACGGGTCCAGGCTGCTGACGCGGTTGTCCTCGTCGCGGCGCAGCGCGCCCAGCACGCCCAGCGTCGCGCCCTGAAAATTCTGCCAGCCGCGCCGCTGCTCGCTCATGTTGTCCCAGGCCAGGCCGCCGACAATCTCCAGCGGGCGCTGTGCCATCTGTGTCCGTGTGGTCCAGCGCGCATCGAGCCCGCCGTAGTTGCGGTCCAGCCCGATCACGCCGCCGGGGTGCTGCGCACTGCTGTTCTGGACAAAAACAGGGATCGACTGGAACTGCGTGGTCGCGCGTTCACCGCCGTACACCATCAGGCGCAACTGGTTGTCGGCGTCGACCTTGCGTTCATAGACCGCGCCGATCTGCCGCTGGCTGACGGTTTTGCGCGTGTTGAAGGTGGTGGCCGCCGGGTCGGCGCTGCGCGGCGCGGCATCGAACTGCGCGCGGCTCAGGCCCAGCGGGTCCTGGGCTTCGACCTTCACGCTGTTGGCCAGCAGGGTCAGGCGGCTGTCGCCGTCCAGCGCCCAGTCCAGCCGCATGTTCGCGCCTTCGCGTTCGGCCGCGCTGTGTGCGCGAAAGCCGTTGGTGCTCAGCCGCCCGGCGCTCAGCACATAGCCCATCGGACCAGCGGCACCGCTGGCCTTGACATCAGCCCGCCGCAAGCCGTAGGAGCCGGCCGCCACACTGCCGCCCAGCACCGGTCGCCCCTGGCCTTCCTCGGTGAACACCTGCATCACACCGCCCGAGGAATTGCCGTACAGCACCGAGAACGGGCCGCGCAAGACCTCCAGCCGCCCGACCGAGGCGATGTCGATGTGCGAGAGCTGGCCCTGGCCGTCCGGCATGGTCGCCGGGATGCCATCGACATACAGGCGCACGCCGCGCACGCCAAAGGTCGAGCGCGCGCCGAAGCCACGCATCGACAGCTGCAGGTCCTGCGCCTGGTTCTGCCGGTCGCGCGCCAGCAGGCCGGGTAGCAGCGACAGGCTTTCCGACAGGTTGAGCTGGGCCCGGCCGTCGCCGCGCAGGCGCTCGCCGTCCAGCACGTCCACCGACGCGGGAACCTCGAAGGGCGGCAGCTCGGTGCGGGTGGCCGTCACGGTGATGGGCGCCAGGCTTTGCGCCAGCAGGCTGCCCGGCACACAGGCCAGCGCCAGAACGGCGGCCAGCGTCGGCGGATGGCAAGCGGGAGATTTCATGGGGGCGCGCCGGTGAAAGTTAAAAAACCCGACCAGCATACGATTTGCCATCGACCCGCGCAGTAGGCGGGCTTCCCGTCTTTGGGCGAAAATGCCGAACTCCCGCCACCTCCCTCTTTTGCGAACACATCCATGAACATCACCAAAGACACCGCCGTCAGCCTGCGCTTCAAGGTCGCCGACCTGCAGGGCAAACTGATCGAGGACAGCAAGACCCCCATGGTTTACCTGCATGGCGGCTACGGCAACACGCTGCCGAAAATCGAGGAGGCACTCGATGGCAAAACCACCGGTTACCAGACCACGCTGGAGCTGCAGCCCGAGGATGCCTTCGGCCTGCGCGACGAAGGCCTGGTCCAGACCATTCCCAAAAAGCAGTTCCCGCCCGGCGTCAAGATCGGCGGCCAGCTCGAAGGCCGCGGCGAGGACGGCAAAACGATTGTGTTCACCGTGGTGAAGATCAAGGGCGACACCGTGCTGCTCGACGGCAACCACCCGCTGGCCGGCAAGGCGCTGCGTTTCACGCTGGCCGTGACCGATGTGCGTGCCGCCAGCCCCGAGGAAATCGCGCACCGCCATGTGCATGGCGAGCACGGGCACCACCACTGAGCCGGCGTTTGCGGCGGCCCCGGGCAGGCACCGCAATTGATCAGCAAAAAGGGGCTCCTGCCCACGTCAGACATGGGCAAACAGCTATTTTTTTGATAGCAAATCCAGCCTGGCTGGCGCTGCCCCCACTTGCGCCAACGGCTCCGGACAGGCGCGCAGACCTTGCGCCGCCACGGATTCGCGCGTCGCGCCCGGCAGGGGCTTGACCGGGCCTTGACCGCCAGGCGCTCAGGCTCTTGGCCTACATCGCCCCCCTCCTCACCCCTTGAAGCTGGGCTTCGTGACAGCCGCGGCGGCAGCGTCGCGTCCGCTTCAAACGGCCCGGCGGCTTCACACACAACGACCCCACGAAAGAAAAAATGCAAACCAGCAACAGCCTCCCCCTGAGCCGGCGTGACTTGTTGATCGCCGGTGCGGCTACCGGCACGGCCGCAGCGGTCGCCGCGCCGTCGTATGCCGAAGCGGCGCCCGCGCCCGCGCCCTCCACTGCCTCGATCCCCGTTGCCAGGGTCTCGTTCGAAGTCAACGGACTGGCGAAGACCCTGGAACTCGACACCCGCACCACCCTGCTCGACGCGCTGCGCGAGGAACTGCACCTGAGTGGGACCAAAAAAGGCTGCGACCACGGCCAGTGCGGCGCCTGCACCGTCATCGTGGACGGCCGGCGCATCAACGCCTGCCTGACCCTGGCCGTCATGCACGAAGGCGCCAAAGTCACCACCATCGAAGGGCTGGGCACGCTGCAGCGTTTGCATCCGATGCAGGCCGCTTTCGTCAAACACGACGGTTACCAGTGTGGCTACTGCACGCCGGGCCAGATCTGCTCGGCTGTCGGCATGCTCGAAGAAATCCGGCGCGGTGTTCCCAGCCATGTCAGCGCCGACCTCACCGTGCAGCCCTTGCTGTCGCCGGAGGAACTGAGGGAACGCATGAGTGGCAACATCTGCCGCTGCGGCGCCTACTCGAACATCGCCGACGCCATCACCGAAGTCGCGGGAGTCCGGTCATGAAGCCCTTCAGCTACGAACGTGTGTCAACGCCGGCACAGGCGGCTGCCGCTGTGGCGCGCAACCCCGGCGCGCGATTCATCGCAGGCGGCACCAACCTGCTGGACCTGATGAAACTGCAGATCGAGACGCCGACGCACCTGGTTGACGTGAACGGCCTGAAGCTCGACACCATCGAAGCCACGGCAGACGGTGGGCTGCGGCTGGGCGCGCTGGTGCGCAACAGCGACCTGGCCTCCGACGAACGCGTGCGGCGCGACTACGGCGTGTTGTCGCGCGCCCTGCTGTCCGGTGCTTCCGGCCAGTTGCGCAACAAGGCAACCACCGCCGGCAATCTTCTGCAGCGCACGCGCTGCGCCTATTTCTACGACACCGACCAGCCCTGCAACAAGCGCCAGCCCGGCGCCGGCTGCAGCGCCATCGGCGGGGTGACACGTCAGCATGCGGTGATAGGCGCCAGTTCAGCCTGCATCGCCACCCATCCGAGCGACATGGCGGTGGCCATGCGCGTGCTCGATGCCAGCGTCGAAACCGTGCGGGCCGACGGCCGCGCGCGGGTGATTGCTATCGCCGATTTTCACCGTCTGCCGGGAACCACGCCGCATGTCGACACCGTGCTGGAGCCGGGCGAGTTGATCACCGCGGTGACGCTTCCCAAACCGGTGGGCGGCACCCATATCTACCGCAAGGTCAGGGACCGCGCGTCTTATGCTTTTGCGCTGGTCTCGGTGGCGGCCATCGTGCAGAAAGACGGCAGCGGCCGGGTCGCCGTCGGCGGCGTCGCCCACAAGCCCTGGCGTGTCGAAGCCGCCGAGGCCGCGATGCCGCAAGGCGCCAAAGCCGTCGCCGCGGCTTTGCTGGCCGGCGCCGCGCCGACCGATCACAACGCCTTCAAACTGCCACTGGTCGAGCGCACGCTCGCCGCCGTACTGGCCCAGGCAAGGACAACATCATGAAATTCGACACACCCGCCACCACCAACCCGATTGACCAGCTCAAGGTCATCGGCAAACCCACAGACCGCATCGACGGGCCGCTCAAGACCACAGGCAGCGCGCCTTATGCCTACGAACGCCATGACGCGGCGCCGGATGCAGCCTATGGTTATGTCGTCGGCGCCGGCATTGCCAAGGGACGCATTGCGTCCATGAATTTGAGCGCCGCCCGCGCCGCACCGGGCGTGCTGGCCATCGTGACGGCCCGCAATGCCGGCAAGCTCGGCAAGGGCAACATGAACACCGCCAAATTGCTGGGCGGGCCGGCCATCGATCACTACCACCAGGCGGTTGCGCTGGTGGTGGCCACCACTTTCGAGCAGGCGCGTGCGGCGGCGAATCTGGTGGTGATCGATTACGAACGCACGCCGGGGAAATTCGATCTCGCGGCGGAAAAGGACGGCGCACCGCTGGCCAAACCCTCGGACCAGGGCCCGTCTGAAACCAAAGTGGGCGATTTCGCAGCCGCCTTCGCCGCAGCACCGGTGCAGCTGGACGCCAGCTACACCACCCCGGACCAGTCGCACGCGATGATGGAGCCGCATGCCTCGACGGCGTCCTGGACCGGCAACAAGCTGACCCTCTGGACATCGAACCAGATGATCGCCTGGGGCGTCGGCGACGTGGCCAAGACCCTGGGCATTTCGAAGGCCCATGTCCGGCTGGTGTCACCCTTCATCGGCGGCGGTTTTGGCGGCAAGCTGTTTGTGCGCGCCGATGCCTTGCTCGCTGCGCTCGGCGCCCGCGCCGCGCGGCGGCCGGTCAAGGTGGCGCTGCAGCGGCCGCTGATCGCCAACAACACCACGCACCGGCCGGCCACCCTGCAGCGCATCCGTTTGGGCGCCAACCGGGACGGCCGCATCACCGCTGTCGCCCATGAAAGCTGGTCCGGCGACCTGCCGGGCGGCGGGCCTGAAACGGCGGTCAACCAGACACGTTTGCTCTATGCAGGCGCCCACCGGATGACGGCGACCCGCCTGGCCGTGCTCGACCTGCCCGAAGGCAATGCCATGCGCGCGCCCGGCGAGGCGCCCGGCATGATGGCGCTGGAGATCGCGATGGACGAGATGGCGGAGAAGCTGGGCATCGACCCCATCGAGTTCCGTGTTCTCAACGACACCCAGGTCGACCCCGAGAAGCCGGAGCGGCCGTTTTCGCAGCGCCAGCTGATCAAGTGCCTGCAGACCGGTGCCGAGAGCTTTGGGTGGAAACAGCGCCATGCGCAGCCTGCGCAGGTGCGCGATGGCCGCTGGCTGGTCGGCATGGGCGTGGCGGTGGCCTTCCGCAACAACATCACCATGACATCCGGCGCGCGTGTGCGGCTGGACAACAAGGGCCTGGTGACGGTCGAGACCGACATGACCGACATCGGCACCGGCAGCTACACCGTGATCGCCCAGACCGCGGCGGAAGTGATGGGTGTGCCGCTGCAGCAGGTGTTTGTGCGTCTGGGCGACTCGGCCTTCCCGGCGTCTGCCGGCTCCGGCGGCCAGTGGGGCGCCAACAGTTCCACGGCGGGCGTGTATGCGGCCTGCATGAAACTGCGCGCGTCGGTGGTGAAGAAGCTGGGCATGACGGGTGATGTGGCGTTCGCGAACGGCCAGGTCAGCGCCGGCGGCCGCAGCGTGGCATTGGCCGAGGCTGCCGGCGCCAAAGGGCTGGTGGCGGAGGACAGCATCGAATTCGGCGATCTGGGGAAAAAGTACCAGCAGTCGACCTTTGGCGCCCACTTCGTGGAAGTGGGTGTGGACGCCTTCACCGGCGAGATCCGCATCCGGCGCATGCTCGCCGTCTGCGCCGCCGGCCGCATCCTGAACCCCAAAAGCGCACGCAGCCAGGTCATCGGCGCGATGACCATGGGTGCCGGCGCGGCGCTGATGGAAGACCTCGCGGTGGACAAACGCCACGGCTTTTTCGTCAACCATGACCTGGCGGCTTATGAAGTGCCGGTGCATGCCGACATTCCGCACCAGGACGTGATTTTCCTGGACGAGACCGATCCGATGTCATCGCCGATGAAAGCCAAGGGCGTCGGCGAGCTCGGCATGTGCGGCGTCGGCGCGGCCGTGGCCAACGCCATCTACAACGCCACCGGCGCGCGGGTGCGTGACTACCCGATCACGCTGGACAAGCTGCTGGATAAATTGCCGGCCCTCGCCTGAAGCGGCCGGCGGCCACGCGCTTATGCGCGCGCGGCCAGCAAGGTCCTGAAGTGCCGCCCCATGCGCTCGGGGTCGGCCTTGAGCCCGGTGAACAGCTCGAACGCCCCCACGGCCTGCCCGACCGCCATCGCACCACCGTCCATGGTGGCGCAACCGGCCGCGCGCGCCGCCTGCAGCAGGGCGGTCGCTATCGGGAAATAGACAATCTCCGACACCCACAGCGTGGGCCGCAGCAGTTTGGCCGGGATCGGCATGCCGGGCAACTTGTCCATGCCGGTGGGCGTGGCGTGGATCAGGCCGGTCGCACCCTTGAGGGCTGGCGCGACATCGGCATGCGCGCTCACGCGGCCCCCGAAACGGGTGCTCAGCGCATCAGCGAGCGAGCCTGCCCGCGTCATGTCGGTATCCACCACACGCAGTTGCGCGGCGCCCAGCCGCAGCACCGCGTCCGCAATTGCCGATCCGGCGCCGCCGGCACCCAGCAGCACCACGCAGCCCAGATCGGCCTGCGGAAGCGAGCGTTGCAGGCCCCAGGCCCAGCCCGAGCCGTCGGTGTTGTGGCCCACCATCCGGCCATCGCGGATGACCACGGTGTTCACCGCGCCCATGGCTTCGGCCTCGGGCGACAAGGCGTCCAGCAGCGGCAGCACCGCCTGCTTGCAGGGATAGGTGATGTTCAGGCCGGCAAAACCCATGGTGCGTGCCGAGGCCAGCAGGGCCGGCAATTGGTGCTCTGCACCCGGCGTGCGGTCCAGGTCGATCAGCTGGTAGTGCAGGCGCAGGCCGTGGTGCCGCGCCTCCTCTTCCTGCATCGCCGGCGTCAGCGAGCGCTGGATGCCGGCGCCGATCAGGCCGACCAGCAACTTGCCCGTGGCAGCTGTCATCCGGTGTAGCCAGCGAGTCGCGGCAGCCACAGCACCATGCCGGGCCAGAAGGTCACCAGGCCCAGCGCAGCCAGCATCACCAGCAGGTAGGGCCAGACCTCCGCCATCAGTTCGGAGAAGGAGACGTTGGCGATCTTCATCATCATGAACAGCAGCAGGCCGTAGGGCGGCGTGACCAGGCCGATCATGATGTTCAGCACCGCCATCACACCGAAATGCACCGGGTCGATGCCCAGCGCCACCGCGGTGGGCAGCAACACCGGCAGGATGATCAGGATGATGGTCGATCCCTCGAGAAACGCGCCCAGCACCAGCAGGATGGCGTTGACCAGCAGCAGGAAAACCATGGGTGTCATCTCCATGCCCTTGAGCAGGCCGCTCAGGTGTGTGGGGATGTTTTCCGAGGTGATGACGTAGTTGAAGACCAGCGCGCCGGCGATCAGCATGCCGATGGAGATGCTCATCTTCGCGCTGGACAGCAGCGAGTCGTAAACGTCGCTCCAGCGCATGCTGCGGTACAGACCCGCAGAAAGCAGCAGCGCATAGGCCGCAGCCACGCCTGCCGCCTCGGTGGGCGTGGTGATGCCGCTGTACAGGCAGCCCAGCAGGATCACCGGCAGCATCAGGGCCGGAAAGGCTTCTTTGGTGATACGCGGCATGTCACGCAGCGGCACCTTTTCCTCCACCGGAAAGCCGCGCCGTTTGGCCTGGAAGTAAATCAGCACCATCTGCACCACACCCAGCAGCAGGCCGGGCAACACCCCGCCGATGAACAGGTAGCCGATGGACGTGCCCGACACCAGCGCGTACAGCACCATCGGTATCGAGGGAGGAAGGATGGGACCGATCACCGAGGACACGGCGCTTAATGCCGCGGCAAAAGGCGGCGTGTACTTGCCCCCGCGCGTCATCATCGTTTGCATGATCTTGCCGGAGCCGGCGGCGTCTGCCAGCGCCGAACCCGACATGCTGGCAAACACCACACTCTGCAACACGTTCACCTGCGCCAGGCCGCCCGGGAAGCGGCCGACGATGGCATTGCAAAAACGCAGCAGCCGGTCCATCACGCTGCCGGTGCTCATGAAGGTGGCGGCCAGGATGAACAGGGGGATGGCCAGCAACAGAAAGCTGGAGTAGGTGCCGTTGAGCAGTTGCTCGGCAGCGGCGCCCACGTCCATGCCCTTCATGTACAGGTAGAGCACGGAACCGGCGATCATGGCCAGGCCGATCGGCGCGCCCAGCAGGCTCAGGGCGACGATGGCGACGATCGCCAGTGAAAACGGACTGGTGAAGTTCATAGGGCGGAGGCGGAGGACGGCATGTCGCTGGTGGCCTTGTCAGGCCCGCGTACCAGCTGGCGCACGGCACGGAGGATGACCGCCACCACAAAAACAATGTAGATGGAATAAGTGATGTCCATGCGGACGCCCAGGTAGGAACTTTTCTCGACCTTCATGAAGGTGACATAACTCCACGCACCCGGCAGAGACAGGCCGAACAACACGATGATGGCCAGCGCCACGACGCTGGCCACGACCCGGCGCGTGCGGTAGCTGCCACGGGCGCTGATCATGTCGATGCGGATCTCCTCGTCGTCCTTGAGCACAAAGGCCGCCCCCCACAGCACCAGCCAGAGCCAGGCCGCGAGCGACAGCTCGGTGGTCCAGCCGACCGGCGCGTTGAAGACATAACGCATCACGATCTGCACCAGGAAGGCGACAAAAATAATCGCCAGCAGCCCGGCCGCCACCGCTTCGGCGAAGCGGTGCAGCGGCTTGAGAATGTGATCGATCATTGTCCCCTTTCTGCTCACGCGCCACCCGGCACGCCTTGCAAGCACATATGTTAATTCCAGTGCCATCGCGGAACCGGCATTGCCGGCCCGCGGCTGGCGCCCCTCGACGGGAACACGGCCACCGGCCGCTGCGGGGGTGGGCCTACTTCATCGCATTGATTTGCGCCAGCATGCCGCTGGGCCAGGCCTTGGCTTCGTCGGACGCCAGGTACACCTTCTGCGCGTAGTCGCGGAAGGCGTTGATGTTGGGCACATAGACATCGAGCCCGCCCTTGCGGAAGCTTTCGGCCAGTTCGGCCTCGCGCTTCTGGTGCTCGGCCGTGCTCCAGGCAATGGCCTTGTCGGCGGCGGCCTGGAAGGCGCGCTGCTTTGCGGGCGACAGGCTGTTCCAGGTTTTCATGTTCACCGTCAGCAGGTCGAAACCGACCAGGTGGGAGGTCAGCACCAGTTGGCCCATCACCTCGTTGAACTTCATGTTCTGCACGTTGGGCAGCGGGTTGTCCTGGCCGTCGATGGCACCGCTTTGCAGGCCGGTGTAGGTTTCGGCATAGGCCATGGGTGTGGGATTGGCGCCCAGGGACCGGCCCAGCAGTTGCCAGGCGTCGCCAGGAGGCATGCGCAGCTTCACGCCGGCCATGTCAGCCGGTGTGTTGATCTTCTTTTTGCCTTTGAGGCCGACGTGGCGCGTTCCGAAAAACGTGGGGCCGAGGATTTTCACCTTCAGCTGGTCTTCCACCATCTTCTTCATCTGCGCGCCCTGCTCGCTGGCGAAGAACTGGTTCAGGTGATTGGCGTCGCGGAACAGGTAGGCAGAGGTCAACAGGGACCAGGCGGGTATCTGCTTGGAAATGTCCTGCGGCGAAATGTTGCCCATCTCGAGGTTGTCGCGCTGCAGCGCCACCAGCTCGGTACCCTGGCGGAACAGCGTGGAGTTCAGGTGCATCTCGACCTTGAAGTCGGCAGCGACCTCTTTGGCGAACTGGTTCATCATCTCCGCGCGGATGTCCTTGTCGGAGAACACCGCGGCAAAACGGATGGTGGCCGGGGCCTGGGCCCAGGCGGGCAGCGCGGCCGTGGCGGCCAGGGCGGCACCGGTACCGAGAAGCGTGCGACGCTGGATGGAATGGTTCATGGTTGTCTCCTTTTGAGGTGTTGGCTGAAATGAAATGACGCGGAAATCCTGTGTGATGCCATCGGGCGCTACGCGGGGCCCAGGCGCTGCGCCAGCGCCCGCAAGGCCATCTCGTAACCGAACGGGCCGAAGCCGCAGATAACGCCGGTGGCGGCCAGCGACACCAGCGAATGCTGGTACAGCGCGTCGCGCCGGTGGATGTTGGTGATATGAACCTCGGCGATCGGCTGGTCCAGCGTCTTGAGCGCGTCCAGCAACGGGATGGAGCGAAACGACAGGCCGGCCGGGTTGATGACGACGGCGGCAGCCTTCTCGCGCGCTTCCTGCACCCAGTCGACCAGAACCCCTTCGTGATTGCTCTGGCGGAACTCGCAGACATAACCCAGCTCCTGCGCCACACGCTGACACAGTTGCTCCACCTCGGCCAGTGTGGTGCTGCCATACAGCTGCGGCTCACGCACACCCAGCAGGTTCAGGTTGGGGCCGTTCAGGACGTAAAAAGTGCGGCTCATGCGGCGCGCGCCCAATGAAGGAAATTACAGGTCAAGGCTTGTCTCCGGGATGCGCCATCAGGGCGCGTCTTGATTTGCTGGCAATTTTGCTGGCCCGATGGGAAAATGTTTCTAAACTGGAAACTCATTCCATAATACAAAAATGAACATCGCCCTCGAACGCGGCCTGGCCGTTCTTGAACACCTGACACGTTATCCGGAAGGTTTGCCCTTGTCGCTGATTGCGGCGGAACTGGACATTCCTCTGAGCGCCTGCCACCGCCTGCTCGCGGATCTGCAGCAGCGGGGTTATGTGCGCCAGGCGCGCAAACAGGGCGACTATGTGCTGACCCTCAAGATGGTGTCACTGGGACTGGGGTTTTTGAGCAGCGCGGGCATTGTGGACGTCGCCGAGCCGCTGCTGGAGCGGCTGGCCCAAAGCTCCGGCGAGCTGGTGCGCCTGTCCATTGTGGATGACGACCGCCTGACTTGGGTCGCCAAGTCGCAGGGGATGCGGCAAACCGGGCTGCGTTACGACCCGGACATGGGCATGGATGCGCGGCTGTCCTGTACCGCATCGGGGCACGCGTGGCTGATGAGCCTGAGCGACGAGCGGGCGCTGGAACTGGTGTCGCGTCAGGGATTCGGGCTGCCCGCCGAGTTTGGCCCGAAAGCGCCGACCACCCTGAAGGCTTTGCTGGGATTTCTTCATGCCGGACGTGTGCGCGGTTACGCCATGATCGAGGAGGTTTTCGCGCCCGGCATGGCGGCCATGGCGGCCCCGGTGTTTCGGCGCCGGGAAGTCATCGGCGTCATCAGCATTGCAGGCCCGCGCTCGCGGCTGGACAGCGCGCGCATGCACGAACTCGCTCCTGCGCTGCTCGAGGCCGCGGCACAGCTCGGACCGATCAGCAACGCCTCCACGCTGTTCGGCCGGCCGCCGCTGGGAAAGGGCTGAGTCGGCCCCGATCGCCCGCAAGCACCGGCTTCAGGCGCGCGGGCGCCTGGCGCTGCAGGGGCCGGCCCCTTCAGGTCTGGTCACGCAGCGTGTGTCCATCGGCGTCGATCACCGTGACACGCACCGGCAAGGCCTGGCGGACGCTTTGTGTCACCGTGCAGAACTCCTCGAATTGCGCCAGCGCGCGGTCCAGGTGTTCCAGCGCGCTCGCCGCGACGCCGAGGGTCAGCGTGGCGTGGATGCCGAGAACCCGCAAGCGGCCTTCCGGGTTGCGCCCGATGTCCGCGCTCACCTCGCAGCGAAGGGGCTCCGGCGCCTGCCTGAACTTGCGCAGGGCAAACAGCAGTGAATCGCTCAGGCAGTTGCCCACGGCGGCACACAGCAGTTGCGCCGGCGAAGGCCCTTCCCCTTTGCCCAGCGGTGCAGGTTCGTCGGCAATCAGGCCCGGGATGTTGCCTCCGAAACGGATCTCGAAGCGGTAGTCGGCTTGCTGCTGGAGCGAAACGGTGGCGGTCGTCATGGTCTTGCCTTCGATGCGTGCGCTGGTCTGATCACAGTGCGTTGAGCGGGATTTTCAGGTAGGCCACGCCGTTGTCTTCCTTCGGCGGCAACTCACCGGCGCGGATGTTGACCTGGACCGAGGGCAGGATCAGCGTGGGCATCTCCAGGGTGGCGTCGCGCCGGGTGCGCATGGCGACGAACTCGTCTTCGCTCACACCGTCGTGCACGTGGATGTTCTTCGCACGCTGCTCGGCCACCGTGGTCTCGAAGGCCACTGGCCGGTCGTTGGGCGGATAGTCGTGGCACATGAACAGCCGTGTCTGGGGCGGCAGGCTGAGCAGCTTGCGGGTGGAAGCATAGAGCGCGCGCGCGTCCCCACCCGGGAAATCGCAGCGTGCGGTGCCCACGTCAGGCATGAACAAGGTGTCGCCCACAAAAACCGCATCCCCAAAACGATAGGCCGCGCAGGCCGGCGTGTGGCCGGGCACAAACAGGACCTCGCCAGCCAGGGCGCCCAGTGGAATGACCTCACCCTCCTGAAAAAGGTGGTCGAACTGCGAGCCATCCTGCTTGAAGCCGGGCTCCAGGTTGAAGACGCCCTTGAACACCTTTTGCACCCGGGTGATGTTGCCGCCGATACCGATTTTTCCGCCCAGCTGGCTCCGCAAGTAGGGCGCGGCCGAGAGGTGGTCGGCATGGGCATGGGTTTCCAGAATCCATTGCACTTTCAGGTCGTTGGCGCGCACGTAGGCAATCACCCTGTCGGCCGAGGCGTGCTGCGTTCGGCCCGATTTCGGGTCGTAGTCAAGCACCGAATCGATGATGGCGCAGTCGCTGCCCGGGCCGCTGTGGACCACATAGGTCACGGTCCAGGTGGCGGGGTCGAAGAGGCCATGCACCTGGGCTGGGGTGGTGGTGTTCGGGAGATCGGTCATGAGAGGCTCCTTTAAATAAGTTGACGATAATATATTGACAAATAGATTGTTTGTCAATATATTCTCACCATGAACCGGGCATGCAATTGCGCAGCCTCAATGAACCTCAAGGAAAAATCGATGAAAAACGTCGTGTTGGATCTGGAAGCCATGCAGACGGCCGCGGGCAGCGCATGCCGGCTGATGAAGGTGCTGGCCAACCCTGACCGGCTGTTGATCCTGTGCCAGCTCTCGCAGGGGGAGCGGCGCGTGGGCGAGCTCGAAGCGTTGCTGGGCATCGTGCAACCGACCTTGTCGCAGCAGCTCACCGTGCTGCGCGACGAGGAGCTGGTGAGCACCCGCCGCGAGGGCAAGAACATCCACTACGCGCTGACCAGCCCCGAGGCGCTGGCCGTGATGCAGGTGCTGTACGAACAATTTTGTGTTTCTGAAAAGGAGTAAATGATGACAATTGACTGGGCCAATTTCACGCCGTGGGCTTCGCTGTCCGGCGGCATCCTGCTGGGCCTCGCCTCGGCCTTCTTCATCCTGGTCAACGGCCGGGTGTTGGGGATCAGCGGCATCCTGGGCGGGCTGTTGCCCCCGAAGGCGGGCGACGCCGGCTGGCGCTTGGCATTCCTGCTGGGCATGCTGGCCGCCCCGCTGGTGTATGGCCTGCTGGCGCCCGAAGGTTTTGTCAAGGCACCGCGTATCGACGCGGGTTTTGCGACCATCGTCGCCGCCGGCTTGCTGGTGGGTCTGGGCACGCGCTACGGCTCGGGTTGCACCAGCGGGCACGGAGTCTGCGGACTCTCGCGCCTGTCGCCCCGCTCAATGGTTGCCACGCTCGCCTTCATGGGCGCGGGCTTCGCCATGGTCTTCGTGGTTCGCCACGTTCTGTAAGGAGCATCCACATGCATCGCATCACCGAATTTTTTGTAGGCCTGCTGTTCGGCCTGGGCCTGCTGCTCTCCGGCATGACCGACCCAGGCAAGGTGCTCGGCTTCCTGGACCTGTTCGGCACCTGGGATCCGTCACTCGCCCTGGTCATGGGCGGCGCCATCGCCGTGGGTTTCTTCGCCTTTGCACTGGCCCGCAAACGCACCACGAACTTTCTGGGAGGCGCTTTGCACCTGCCCAAATCGAAGGACATCGACAAACGCCTGGTCATCGGTGGCCTGACCTTCGGTGCCGGCTGGGGCCTGGCGGGTTTCTGCCCTGGACCGGGGATCGTCTCCATGGCGTCAGGCGAAATGAAGGCTGCGCTGTTCGTGGCCGCCATGGTCGTCGGCATGGTGATCTTCGAAGTCGTCGAGCGCACCGGCCTGCGCCGGCGCCTGGGAGCCTGACATGGCACCCTTGAAGCTGGTCCCACTGTCGGAAACCGTGTCGGTCGCAGGGCAGATTTCGCCGTCCGACCTGCCCGGAATTGCGGGCGCCGGCTTCAAGTCCGTCATCTGCAATCGGCCGGACGGCGAGAGCCCGGGCCAGTTCAATCACCGCGAGCTGGCGCTTGCGGCCAGCCAGGCCGGCCTGGCCCTGGCCTACCTGCCGGTGGTTCCAGGCCGGGTCAGCCAGCAAGACGGGCAGGCCTTCGCCAGCTTGCTGAACCAGCTGCCCGCGCCCACGCTCGCCTACTGCCGCAGCGGCATGCGTTCGGCGACCCTGTGGGCGCTGTCACAGGCGGACCGGCAGGCCTGGCCCACGCTGGTACAAAAAGCAGCCCAAGCCGGGTTCAACCTGAGCGGGGTCGCGCCGCCCGCCCAGACTTCGCATCCTTGATATCCGCAGCCAGCGACCACCCCACCCCATGAAACCATCGTCCACCTGGCGCCAGCGCCTGCCTTCCTTGCCCGTACTGCAGTGGGGTCGCGCGTACAACCGCGAGACGCTGCTCAGCGACGGCGTGGCGGCGCTCATCGTCACCATCATGCTGATCCCCCAGAGCCTGGCCTACGCCATGCTCGCGGGCTTGCCGCCCGAGGTGGGCCTGTACGCCAGCGTGGCGCCGCTGCTGCTGTATGCGGTGTTCGGCACCAGCCGCGTGCTGGCCGTGGGACCGGTGGCGGTGGTCTCGCTGATGACGGCGGCGGCCATCGGCCAGCATGCCGTGGCCGGCACACCGGCCTACTGGGCGGTGGCGATCACGCTGGCCTTCCTCTCGGGCCTGCTGCTGCTGGCCATGGGCCTGCTGCGCCTGGGTTTCCTCGCCAACTTCCTCAGCCACCCGGTCATCTCGGGCTTCATCTCGGCGTCCGGCATCCTGATCGCGGCCAGCCAGCTCAAGACACTGATGGGCGTGAAGGCCGAAGGGCACAACTTTGTCGATCTGAGCCTGTCACTGCTGTCGCAGCTTGGTCAGGTGCACCTTCTGACCCTGACCATCGGTGCGGCCACGGTCGCCTTCCTGTTCTGGGTGCGCAGCGGCCTCAAGCCACTGCTGCAGCGCCTCGGCATGACACCGCGGGCGGCCGACGTGGTGGCCAAGACCGGCCCGGTGGCCGCAATTGCCATGACCACGCTGCTCACCTGGGGCCTGGACTGGCAGACGCAGGGCGTGAAGATCGTCGGAGCCGTGCCCCAGGGCCTGCCGCCGTTCACGCTGCCCCTGTGGGACCTCGGCCTGTGGCAACAACTGCTGGTGCCGGCGCTGCTCATCAGCGTGGTCGGTTTCGTCGAGTCAGTGTCGGTCGGACAGACCCTGGCGGCCAAACGCCGTCAGCGCATCGAGCCTGACCAGGAGCTGGTCGCCCTCGGATCGAGCAACCTCTCGGCCGCCTTCACCGGCGGCTTCCCGGTGACCGGTGGCTTTGCACGCTCGGTGGTCAATTTCGACGCCGGCGCCCAGACCCCGGCCGCCGGCGTGTTCACCGCCCTGGGCATCACGCTGGCCTCGCTGTTCCTCACACCGGCGCTGTATTACCTGCCGCAGGCCACGCTGGCGGCCACCATCGTGGTGGCAGTGCTGTCGCTGGTGGACTTCAGCATCCTGCGCAAGACCTGGAACTACGCCAAATCCGACTTCATGGCGGTGCTGGCCACGCTGGTGGCCACACTCACCGTCGGGGTGGAGACCGGGCTGGTCGTGGGCGTGGGCGTCTCGCTGGCGCTGTACCTCTATCGCACCAGCCGTCCGCATATGGCCGAGGTGGGCCTGGTCGCGGGCACTGAACATTTCCGCAATGTGCAGCGCCACACGGTGGTGGTGAGCCCGCGGGTCCTGAGCCTGCGGGTTGACGAAAGCCTGTATTTCGCCAATTCCCGCGCGCTGGAAGACCGCATCAACAACGCCGTCGCCGACCGCCCTGGTCTGGAGCATGTGGTGCTGCAATGCTCGGCCATCAACGACATCGATGCCAGCGCCCTGGAAAGCCTGGAGGCCATCGACCTGCGTCTGCGCGGTGCCGGCGTCCGGCTGCACCTGTCCGAGGTCAAGGGGCCAGTGATGGACCGCCTCCGAAACACCGAATTCCTGCACGGCCTCAGTGGGCAGGTTTTCCTGACTCATTACCAGGCCATCCACCAACTGTCTCCCGAAGTCGCCTGAGCGGTGAGACGCTGCCGCCTGACCCCGGGTCCGCGGCAGAGGGAAGAGAACGACCTCGTCAACCGTGAGCGTCCATCCGGCCGCGCAGCGCGTGCGTGTCAGTCGACAGTCACTGACTCCGCCAGATGACGCGGCTTGTGGAACCCATCACATCGCTTCGCGATAGGGGTGCCTCAAACCAGAAATCTGCGGCTCCGCGGGACGGCATTCCATGCCGCGTCGAAGTCAGTTACTCCACAGTGACCGATTTCGCAGCTTTCTTGGCTTATCCGGCCGCATCACTTCGCTTGCGCGAGGTGAGCGCGCACCAAACGACGCAGCGCTGTTTATAAAAGGAAAACCAAGCACATAAGGTTTCTTGTGATCCTCGCAGGGTGTATGGCCGCATGCCGGCGGCAATGCACTCAGTCCAAAACGCATCGATGTCCTGAAATTTGCGAACCGGATAACAGCCAAGACCCGGGAAGGCGGCGAAAGGTTGCTGCCACGCCAATCCCAGGCTGGCCAATGCCGGGATATTTTTCAGCTCGGAGGTGGTTGCCTGACACCCGTCCAGGCACTGAACCATCTGCTTCCTCATCCTCCGCAAATGACGATCGACGACTTGCGTGACCCCAACCCTCCGGTTTTTGCGAAGTCACATTCTGAATTCGGAAAATGAAACCGGTCATCTGCTTCGTAAACTCTCGTACGCTGTAACCAGACCACTGACCGGTGAGACACCCCTGACCGTCAGTGGTGGACGATGATCAAATCAGGAATTTTATGGAAACGATTGCTCCCCTTTGGCTTTGGGCCACCTTTGTCGGCATCGTACTGGTGTCGCTATTCATCGACTTTGTGGTCCTTAAAAAGCAAGGCTCTCACGACATCGGCGCGAAGGAGGCGCTGATATGGTCCCTGGTCTGGATTGCACTCAGCTTTCTCTTTAACGGCCTGTTCTGGTGGGCGGTAAAAGACACCACGGGGTCGGTTGAGATAGCCAACACCAAATCCCTGGAGTTTCTCACCGGCTATCTGATCGAGAAGTCACTGGCCGTGGACAACATATTTGTCTTCCTGATGATCTTTACCTACTTCGCGGTGCCGACCCAGTTTCAAAAACGGGTGCTCATGATTGGCATCATCGGGGCCATTGTGCTTAGAACAGTGATGATTTTGGTGGGTGGCTGGCTGCTGGCAGAGTTTCACTGGATCTTGTATGTGTTCGGTGCGTTCCTGATTCTTACAGGCTTGAAGATGTGGTGGGCAGCGGGAAAGGAACCCGACCTGGAAGATAACCCTGCGCTCAAACTGCTGCGCAAGCTGCTGCCAGTGAGCAAAAACTACGACGGCGAAAACTTTTGGACGGTGGAAAACGGCAAGAGGATTGCCACACCGCTTTTCATGGTCATTTGTCTGATAGCGCTCACAGACGTGATTTTCGCGGTCGACTCAATCCCCGCGATTTTTGCCATCACGAGCGATCCATTTATCGTCCTGACCAGCAATGTCTTTGCCATCCTGGGTCTGCGCGCGATGTATTTTCTGCTGGCGGCCGTGGCCAACAAATTCCACCTGCTCAATTACGGCCTTGCAGCGATCCTCGTATTCATCGGCACCAAGATGTGTTTGATCGATTTCTACAAAATCCCGGTCGGCATATCGTTGGGTGTGGTGGTCGCCATCCTGGCGCTGACCATGGTCCTGAGTGTGCGCACAAGCAAGGCCCAGTCCTGACATGATTGTCAATGCTGACCGCTTCTGCCGATGCGCCGCACTAAATGCCAGGCGCCACCGGCGACCGGGCAGCATGGTGTCCTGCCCTTGCGCAGGCGCGCAAGTCAGGTTGGCGCAGCTCGCAGCAGGCGCTGCACCAGAGGGTGGAGCACTTTCTTTTCAGTACCTATTGCGAAGAAGTGCTCGCTAACTCCCTCACAGGAGCCCAGACGCTGAACTGCGTAGTGGGCCAGCAGATCATCATGCGCCCACTCCGCTGCGGGAAATACGCCCATGCCGCTTGCGCCGAAGGTTTTAAGCAGAGCGCTGTCTTCAAACTCGCCCACAATACGTGGCTTGATCCCGCGTTCCTCAAACCAATGATCGAGGCGGGCACGCACCGCAGTGTGGCCTGTATGAAGCAGCACCGGCACGTCAGCGAGGCTATGGGGGAAGTTCTTTCTTGCGGCAGCCACTTTGTCGGCCGTACCGTACCACGCGATCGTGGACGACCCCATGGGATGGCTGTATAACTTGATATTCGGGTTGCTGGGCGCGGGCCGATCCGACAGCACGACATCCAGCCGATGTAATGCAAGATCGCCCAGCAAATCGTCGAACTCACCTTCATGGCATAGCAGCCGCAGATTGGGCTCGGCAATCACCGGCTGCATCAGACGGCGTACGACCAGCTTTGGCAGTCCGTCGGAAATGCCGATTGCCAGACGCACCGCGGGCGCGCTCATTGCGTCGCGCACCAAAGCCGGCAGGCTCTCGCCCAACTGAAATATCTGATCGGCCTGTTTCATCGCAGCAAGCCCGGCCTCTGTCAGCGCCACTCCGCGACCTGCCGGCTTGAGCAGTTCATAGCCCAGCGATCGTTCCAGCTCACGTACCTGGGCACTCACGGTTTGCACCGCCATATCGAGTTTGATGGCGGCCCGTGAGATGCCGCCTTCTTTGGCGACGACCCAGAAGTAGTACAGATGCTTGTAGTTGAACGATGTGCTCATACAGGAATTTTGGGAATTTCTCTAATCGATTATCTGCTTTTTTCTTCCTGATTTAACTTTTAACCTAAGCCTTGATTCACACCAAGGAGTGACGCCATGCAAGTTATTATTGAATCCCGGCATCACCACGAAAACCAGCTGCGCGAGCTGTCGATTGAACGCACCCGCTTTGCTTTTCGCAGGCTCTCGTCCTGGATTCCGCGTGTCAACGTACAGTTCTCTGACGTCAACGGCCCACGTGGCGGTCTGGACAAACGCTGCCAGGTGGAACTGGGCAACAGGGCGGCCGGCAAAGTGGTGATCGTATCGTTGGCACGCGATTGGCGCACCGCGCTGGACCTTTCGCTGCGCCGTGCAGCCCAGATGTTCAAGCGCAGCCTGCAACGCGACAAAAAGCCGCTGCGCGGGCGCAGCGCGAGATTGGCTCTCGACAGCCAATACCCGGCGAGGCCCTGAGCCAAACATCGGATCCACCTGAACGAAGAGCAGTGCTTCAGCCGCATATTTCCGGGTTTGGTGCTTGCGGTTGGCACTGCTTCAGTGCACGAGCCTTCTTGCCAAGCCCTGCTTTCGAACCGCGAATGTCAGCCGTCCCGGGTTCGCGCCCAAATGCCCGGCCGAGTCCAATCCTGCGGGAGCGGCCGTCATCGGCAACCTGCTCTGGGTGGCTGCCGGTATGCGCGGAGTGGATCGCCCTTTACATCTAACTATTGGCCAAGTTTCAAGGTAAGCAAGAATGGAAAAACTACTTTCAGGTGTCGGTTCGCTGCTCTACGGCATGAGGTTCACCATGCTGTTTTTCTATGTGGGTCTGGTAACGATCATTTTCGGCATTTTGGGGAAGTTTCTGCTGGAAACCTACAAGCTGATGACCACCTTGCTGTTTGGCGAGCTCGAAAAAATCGACCTGATCATCAAGGTGCTTGAACTGGTGGACATGACGATGGTCGCGCAGCTTGTCTGGGTTGTGGCCCTGGCAGGTGTATCTCTCTTTGTCACCACCGGACACTTTGATAAAAAGGAGATGAGAAAGCCTGACTGGCTGGACCATGTCAATACCTACAACCTCAAATTAAAGCTCGCATTCGCCATCATCTCCATTTCAGGCGTTCATGCGTTGAAGACTTACCTGAGTGGCGATCTGAGCTTGGAAAACATGCAGGTAGTGACGATGGTGGCTGTCATTCACTTCACTTTCGTACTTTCCGCCATAGGAATCTCCTTTGCAGAGCGTCTGACCCGGGAGAAGACATGAAGTCGGTTTGGGACACCACGTGGAACCTGGACGGGGTTCAGATGAACAGGAATGACCAATGATCTACGCGATCCTGAATTTTGTTCATGTGCTGTCCATCACAGTGTGGATTGGTGGAATGGTGTTTGCACACTTCTTCCTGAGACCGGCTGTTGCGCAGCTGGAGGCACCGTTGCGGCTTCGGCTGATGCACGACGTGCTCGGGCGGTTCTTTCAAGTCGTGCTGGTGGCCTCGCTGCTGACACTGGCCAGCGGCGTGTGGATGCTGGGTCGCATCGCCAGGCAAGTGGTTCAATCGGGGGGCAACTTTGAGATGCCGCTGGCATGGACCGTCATGGCGGTGCTTGGAGTCGCAATGGTGGCGATCTTCATGTACATCCGCTTCGTGTCTTTCAGGAGGCTGGGCCGGGCCGTCACCATGTCCCAGTGGGCCGCTGGTGCTCATGCCCTGGCGCAAATTCGCACATGGGTACTGATCCAGCTCGGCCTGGGTGTCCTGGTGCTGCTTGTCGTGCTGATGCGCTGACCGGTCCAAGTCTGGAACCTGAAGGCCGTTTCCTCGCCTCGCCGCCACCCGATGCGTCAGCGGACCCGATGAATCGTTCGCAAGACGTCCTTGTGCAAGTGCGCAAGGCCAGAGGCACGTCCCATTGGCCATCCAAGGGTCCGCTCGGACGGACGCTGAGTAGTTGAACTTGAAGAACGTACCTGGATGGGGGGGGAAACCCGGGAAGTTTTTGCAGTGTTTCTTTTGCAAACAGCGCGCTGACCCTTATTCGACAGTCACGCTCTTTGCAAGATCGCGGGGGTTGTGTGGTCACCTGACTTGCTTCGCAAGCAAGTGCCCACCAAACCGCGACGCGTGCAAGGCACGCTGACCGTCATTCGACGGTCACTGACTTCGCCAGGTTTCGCGGTTTGTCAACATCGGTGCCACGCGCCAGGGCCGTGTGATACGCCAGCAACTGCAGCGGTACCACGTGCAGCAGCGGGCTCAGCGCGCCGTAGTGCTCGGGCATGCGGATCACGTGGATGCCTTCGCCGCTTTCGATCCTGGTGTCGGCGTCGGCCAGCACATACAGCACGCCGCCGCGGGCGCGGACTTCCTGCATGTTGCTCTTGAGTTTTTCCAGCAGGCTGTCGTTGGGGGCCACGGTGACCACCGGCATGGCGCTCGTGACGAGCGCCAGCGGGCCGTGTTTGAGTTCACCGGCCGGGTAGGCCTCGGCGTGGATGTAGCTGATTTCCTTGAGCTTGAGCGCACCCTCGAGCGCAATCGGGTAATGCAGACCGCGCCCGAGGAACAGCGCGTTTTCCATTTTGGCGAAGTCTTCGGCCCAGGCGATGACCTGCGGCTCCAGCGCCAGCACCGCCTGCAGCGCGGCCGGCAGATGCCGCATGGCCTTGAGGTGTCCGGCTTCCTCCTCGTCGCTGAGCTTGCCCTTGCTTTGCGCCAGCGCCAGTGTCAGCAGGAACAGGCCGGCCAGCTGCGTGGTAAAGGCCTTGGTGGAGGCCACGCCGATCTCGACGCCGGCGCGCGTGATGTAGGCCAGCTTGCATTCGCGCACCATGGCCGAGGTGGACACATTGCAGATGGTCAGCGTCTGGGTCATGCCCATCGATTGCGCGTGGCGCAGGGCCGCCAGGGTGTCGGCCGTCTCGCCGCTCTGGGTGATGGTGACCACCAGCGACTTTGGATTCGGCACCGAGGTGCGGTAGCGGTATTCGCTGGCGACCTCGACCTGGGTCGGGATGCCGGCAATCGATTCCAGCCAGTACTTGGCGGTGCAACCGCTGTAGTAGCTGGTGCCGCAGGCCAGGATCAGCACCGAGTCGATGTCCTTGAAACTGCGAAAAGCCTCGTCGCCGAACAGCTCGGGCGTGATGCCGGCGATGCCTTCGAGCGTGTCGCCGATGGCGCGCGGCTGCTCGAAAATTTCCTTTTGCATGTAATGGCGGTAGGGGCCAAGTTCTGCCGCGCCGCTGTGCGCCTGCACGGTCTTGACCTCGCGCTGCACGGCCTTGTGCTCGCGGTCGATGACCCAGTACTTGCCGAGCTGGATATCCACCAGGTCGCCCTCTTCCAGGTACAGGATCTGGTCAGTCACGCCGGCCAGCGCCATCGCATCGCTGGCCAGGAAGTTCTCGGTCTTGTCCTTGCCGACACCGAGGATCAGCGGCGAGCCGGCGCGCGCGCCGACCACGCGGTGCGGCTCGTCCTTGCAGAAAGCGGCAATCGCGTAGGCGCCGTGCAACTGGCGCGTGGCGGCCTTCAGGGCCTCGAACAGGTCGCCGTCATACAGGCTGTCCATCAGGTGCACGATGACCTCGGTATCGGTCTGGCTGGCAAACACATAACCCTTGGCCTGCAGCGCGGCGCGCAACTCGTCGTGGTTCTCGATGATGCCGTTGTGCACCAGCGCGACCTTGCCAGGCTTGTGTGCTGCGTCGCCCGCGCCGTGGCTGAAATGGGGATGCGCGTTGTGCACGGCGGGGGCGCCGTGGGTGGCCCAGCGCGTATGGGCGATGCCGGTGCCGCTTTCCAGTTTGTCCGTGCTGACCTGCTCCATCAGTTCGGCAACGCGCGAGGTGCTGCGCGCGCGTTTGAGGCCATCCGCATAAATCGCGACGCCGCAGGAGTCATACCCGCGGTATTCGAGGCGTTGCAGGCCCTGGACAAGAATGGGGACGATGTTGCGGGTAGAAACGGATGCGACGATGCCACACATGAGATGGGTCCTTTAGACGGAAGATGATCGATGGTAGTGAGATGAATGAAAAATAAATCGACTAACTTGGGTTATTTATGGAATTAAATTTCATACTTTTCATTTAATATCGATTTATTCCAAAATCACTCAATTAATCATCAATGAATTCACGACTGGTCGATCAAGCCATCACGCTGGACGGCGCCGACTTGCGCATCCTGGACCAGTTGCAACGCGACGCCGCGCTGTCCAACCAGGCGCTGGCCGAGCGGGCCCACGTGTCGCCGCCCACCTGCCTGCGGCGTGTCAAGCGGCTGCAGGAAGCCGGGCTGATCGAACGCCAGATCGCGGTGTTGTCCCTCGAAAAAATGGCAGCCACCCTGGGTCATGGCCTGAGCGCCATCACCGAGATCACACTGGACCGCCAGGGCGCCGAAGAGCTGGCGGCCTTCGAGGCCCGCGCCGTCCAGGACGACGCGGTGCAGCAGTGTTACCGCGTCTCGCCCGGGCCGGACTTCGTGCTGGTGCTGCATGTGCGCGACATGCCGGCCTACCTGGCGCTGGCCCAGCGCCTGTTCACCAGCGATGCCAACGTCAGGAACGTCAAGGCATTTTTCAGTGTCAAACGTGCAAAGTTTGAGCCGAAATTGCCTCTAGCCCTTGATTGACAAGAGTAAGCAGCTATCGAATTTGTAGCAAATTTCTGCTTCGCCCTGCATCCTCGATTCACTTTCGGCAGCGGGAATTAACTCCCCACTCCCCCCCTAGCCCCTCCCTCGCCCCGCTGGGCGATGGAGGGGGACAACATGCGGCCGCGTGCGCTGCGCTCGCGTGCCAACATGACTGCCGCTTGGGAGTCCCGCCCTTGAAGCGCTTTGCGCCTCAAGGACTCCGGATTGAATTCGGTATTCGGGCGTTTGGTTTTCTCTCACCCACCCGTCGGGCTGGGCCGAGGAGCGCAGCGAAAAATGGATCAGGGCGAGCGATTGTCTGAGCCGAAGGCGAGTTCGAGCTCGACCCCATTTTTTGCGAGCACCGCAGGTTGCCCCGGAGCGCAGCGCAGGGGACCCAGACCATAGCGTCGCCTTTCTTTTGGGTACTTTTCTTTGGCGAAGCAAAGAAAAGTGGCTCGCCCGCCGGGGGAGACCCGGCTTGTTGGCAGACCAAACGGTATCAGCACACCAACATGGATCCCGGATCAAGTCCAGGATGACAGTCCGCGCTGAAGGCGCTACGAATTCAATAGCTGATGGCGCCCGTCACATAAGGGCTAGAGGCCAATTCAATCTATAAAGCAGGCTGGCGCGGCAACTGACTGGCCTGCCGGGCCAGGTCCGTGACCCGGGCCCAGTCGCCACGCGCCAGCGCGTCGGCCGGCACCAGCCAGGAGCCGCCGACACAGGCCACGTTGGCCAGCGCCAGGAAATCTGGCGCATTGGCCGCGGTGATGCCGCCGGTGGGGCAGAACTTCACATCGCCAAACGGTCCGCCCCAGGCCTTGAGCATGGCCAGGCCGCCGGCTTGCAGCGCCGGGAAAAACTTCAGTTCGGTGAATCCGTCTTCCTGCGCCGCCATGATTTCACTGCCGGTGGCCACACCGGGCAGCAGCGGCAAATGCGCGTCGCGGCAAGCCGTGCCGACCGCGTGGGTGTAACCCGGGCTCACGATAAAACGCGCGCCGGCCATCGCGCAGGCCTGCACATCGGCGGCGCTGCGCGCGGTGCCGGCGCCGACCACCGCCTCGGGCACATCACGCGCGATCGCCTCGATGCAGGCCAGCGCCTGCGGCGTGCGCAAGGTCACCTCCAGCATGCGGATGCCCCCCAGCACCAGCGCGCGCGCCAGCGGCACCGCATGCGCCACATCGGTCAGCACAATCACCGGGATCACGGCCGCGTCCTGCATCACCTGCAGCGCCGTCAGCGGTCCGGCGGTATCCATGTTCACGTCCACGACAAAGCTCCTTCTTCAGCGGCCAGCGCGTTGCGCCGCATGCCGGCAAACAACTCACGTCCCATGCCCAGGCCATTGGCCACGCGCAAGGCTTCCGGCATCACGGCAGATTCGCGCGCGGCCCAGTCGGCGGCCGGCACGTTGACTTCGAGTATGCCGCTGATCGAATCGACCAGGATCACATCGCCATCACGCACCTTCGCCAGCGGGCCACCGGCCGCGGCTTCCGGCGAGACATGGATGGCCGCCGGCACCTTGCCGGACGCGCCACTCATGCGGCCATCGGTGACCAGCGCGACGCGAAAGCCCTTGCCCTGCAACACCGCCAGCGGCGGCGTGAGTTTGTGCAGCTCGGGCATGCCGTTGGCCTGCGGCCCCTGCCAGCGCACGACGCAGATCACATCGCGGTCCAGCTCGCCGGCCTGGAACGCCAGGTGCAGGGCCTCCTGCGAATCAAAAACACGCGCCGGGGCCTCGATCACATGGCGGTCGTCCGGCACCGCCGACACCTTGATCACGCTGCGGCCCAGGTTGCCCTGCAACAACTTGAGGCCGCCGCTGGCGCTGAAAGGCGCTGCGGCCGGCCGCACGATGCCCTCGTCTTTCGACGGCCCCATCTCGTGCCAGGCCAGCTTGCCGTCGCGCATTTCCGGCTCGCGGGTGTACTCGCGGATGCCACCGGCGCGCACCGTCAGCACGTCCTCGTGCATGAAGCCGGCGTCCAGCAGTTCGCGGATCACATAACCGGTGCCGCCAGCCGCCTGGAACTGGTTCACATCAGCGCTGCCGTTGGGATAAACATGCGTGAGCAAAGGCACGACGTCGGACAGGTCGGAAAAATCATTCCAGTCGATCAGGATGCCGGCCGAGCGCGCGACCGCGACCCAGTGGATCAGGTGATTGGTCGAGCCGCCGGTGGCCAGCAGCGCGACCATCGCGTTGACGATGGCCTTTTCGTCGACGATTTTGCCAATCGGGGAGAAACGTTTCGACGACTTGACGATGCCCAGCACCGTGCGTGTGGCCTCGCGCGTGAGCTCGTCGCGCAGGTCGCCGCCCGGGTTGACGAAGGCGGTGCCCGGCACATGCAGGCCCATGGCTTCCAGCAGCATCTGGTTGCTGTTGGCGGTGCCGTAAAACGTGCAGGTGCCGGGGCTGTGGTAACTCTTGAGCTCGGCGTCCAGCAGACCGTCGCGGCCGACCAGGCCCTGCGCCGCGAGTTCGCGCACGCGGGCTTTTTCCTTGTTCGGCAGGCCCGACGGCATCGGACCTGCCGGCACAAACACCATCGGCAGGTGGCCGAAGTGCAGCGCGCCTATCAGCAGGCCGGGCACGATCTTGTCGCAGACACCCAGCATCAGCGCCGCATCAAACATGTCATGGCTCAGCGACACCGCCGTGGCCATCGCGATCACGTCGCGGCTGAACAGGCTGAGCTCCATGCCGGTGGTGCCCTGGGTTACGCCGTCGCACATGGCCGGCACGCCACCGGCGACCTGGGCGGTCGCGCCGTGCAGGCGCGCTTCCCACTTGATCAGGTCGGGGTAAGGCTGCAGCGGCGTGTGCGCCGAGAGCATGTCGTTGTAGGCGGTGACGATGCCGATGTTGGGCGCGCGTTCGGTCACCACCTTGAAGCGGTCGTCCAGCGGCATGCCGGCCACCGCATGCGCGATGTTGCCGCAGCCCATGCGGTCCACACTGATGGCGCGGGTGGC
>PNNC01000096.1 GCA_013824015.1 Polaromonas sp. | reverse complement strand
TGCCCGCAGCGAAGCGGAGGGACCCAGACCATCGGGTCGCCTTCTCTTTGCTTACTTTCTCTTGGCGAAGCAAGAGAAAGTGAGTCGCCCGCCGGGGCGAGACCCGGCTTGCTGGTGGACCAGGCTGCACGATTCATCCGACATGGATCCCGGATCAAGTCCGGGATGACAGAACCGCGGACGGTTCAGCTCAGCACCACACTGCTCAAGCGTCGCCGATAAGTCGCCACCACCGGATCATCGGGCGGAATCTGGCCGTCGGCGACCTTGACTTTGGGGGGCTCGATGATCTCGAGGATGGAGACAAAGGTCTTGCGCGCCAGCTCCTCGTTCCAGGACTTGTCGCGCATCAGGATTTCCAGCAACTCGTCCATCGCCGCCACCCAGCGCTGCTGGCTCATGTGCAGTTGCGCCAGCGTATAACGCGTCTCGAAATCCCGCTTGTTGGCTGCAATTTTTGCATCAAATCCGGCCTGAGCCCCTGTCGGGTCTGCATGAGCAGCTCCTGATTCGATAGCATCGAACCAGTGCTGCAAGGCCTCGAACTTGCGCACCAGCGTCACCCGGGGGGCCGCAGGCGCAAACGCGGCTTTGGCGTGCTCGAGCTGGCCGTGTTGCAGCAGCATGCGCACCAGGTCGAAGCGGGCGTTGTCGTTGGCCGGGTCATTGGCGACGGCGGCCTGGAGTTTCTCGAGCACGGCCGCCGGGCTGCTGTCTTCAGGTTCCGGCGCTGCATCCTCTTCCTCGGGCGGCAGCTCGTCGGCCGGCGGCAGGTGTTTGTCAAGGAACTCCTTGACCTTGCCCTCGGGCAGCGCACCCTGGAAACCATCGACCGGCTGGCCGTTGACCATCAGGATGCAGGTCGGGATGCTGCGGATGCCGAAGGCGGCGCCCAGCTGCTGCTCCTGGTCCGAGTCGATCTTGACCAGCTTGAAGCGGCCGTTGTAGGCGAGCTCGACCTTTTCCAGGATGGGGCCCAGCGATTTGCAGGGCCCGCACCAGGGCGCCCAGAAATCAATCAGCACGGGCGTGTTCATGGAAGCCGCGATGACTTCCTGTTCGAAATTGGCAATGGTGACGTCGATCATGGTGCTCAGGACATGGGGTGGGACAGGGAATTTTCAACCGGCGGGCGTGTCGGGATGGGACGATAGCACGGCACCCTTAAAATCAGGCTGGCAAACATCCGCCGACCAACCCGACCTCGAAGGTCCCTATGACAACAAGTTCTCCTCCCGTCAGCCCCCTGGTGGGCGTGCTGATGGGCTCCAGCAGCGACTGGGACACCCTGCAGCACGCGGTGCAGATCCTGACGCAGTTCGGCGTGGCGCACGAGGCGCGCGTGGTGTCCGCCCACCGCATGCCCGACGAGCTGTTTGCCTATGCCGAGAGCGCCTCCGGCCGTGGCCTGCAGGCCATCATCGCCGGCGCCGGCGGCGCCGCCCACCTGCCGGGCATGCTGGCGTCCAAGACCACCGTGCCGGTGCTGGGCGTGCCGGTGGCCAGCAAACACCTGCAGGGCGTGGACTCGCTGCACAGCATCGTGCAGATGCCCCGGGGCATCCCGGTCGCGACCTTTGCCATCGGCCACGCCGGCGCGGCCAATGCGGCGCTGTTTGCGGTGGCCATGCTGGCCTTGCACGACAAGGCGCTGGCCGGCAAGCTGCAGGCCTTCCGCGCCGAGCAGACGGCCGCCGCGCAAGCCATGACCTTGCCTCCGACATGAGTTTTACGCCAATTTTCCCCGGCTCCATCAATGCAGCCGGCAGGCCCGCCACCCTGGGCGTGATGGGCGGCGGCCAACTCGGCCGCATGTTTGTGCACGCGGCGCAGCGCCTCGGCTATTTCACCGCGGTGCTCGATCCCGACAAGGCCAGTCCGGCCGGTCGTGTCAGCCACCACCACATCGCCACCGACTACGGCTTCAAGCCCGGCCTCCGGCAGCTGTCCCTGCTGTGCGACGCGATCACCACGGAATTCGAGAACGTGCCGGCCGGTTCGCTGCTGGCGCTGGCGGCCAACCGGCCGATGGCGCCGGGCGCGGCTGCGGTCGCGATTGCGCAAAACCGCATCGAGGAAAAAGCCCATTTCACCGCCAGCGCCGGTGTGGCGGGTGTGACCTGCGCGCCGTACGCGGTGATCGAAACCGCCGAACAGCTCGAAGCGGTTGCTGCAGAGCTGCTGCCCGGCATCCTGAAGACCGCGCGTCTGGGTTACGACGGCAAGGGCCAGGTGCGGGTGAAAGATGCGGCCGAACTGGCTGCGGCCTGGGCCCGCCTGAAACAGGTGCCCTGCGTGCTGGAAAAGCTGCTGCCGCTGAAGGCCGAGTGTTCGGTGATTGTCGCGCGCGGCTGGGACGGCGCCATCACCGGCTTTGCGCCGCAGTTCAACGTGCATGTGGACGGCATCCTGGCCGTGACCGCGGCTTATGAAGGAAACTTGCCGCCAGCCCTTGCCCGGCGGGCACGGACAGCGACGGAATCCATCGCCAATCACATCGGCTACGTCGGTGTGTTGTGTGTCGAGTTTTTTGTCGTGGACGACGGCACGGCCGACGGCGCGCTGGTGGTCAATGAAATGGCGCCGCGGCCGCACAACAGCGGCCACTACACGCTGGATGCCTGCGATGTCTCGCAATTCGACCTGCAGGTGCACACCATGGCCGGTTTGCCGCTGCCGCAGCCGCGCCAGCATTCGCCGGCGATCATGCTGAACCTGCTCGGTGATGTCTGGCTCGACGCGGCGGGCCAGCCGCGCGCGCCCGACTGGCAGGCCGTGCTGGCCCTGCCGGGCGCGCACCTGCACCTCTACGGCAAGCTCGAGGCACGGCCGGGGCGCAAGATGGGTCACCTGACGCTCACCGGCGCGGACACGGCGGCTGTGAAGGCGGTGGCGCGCCAGGCCGCCGCCCTGCTGTCGCTGCCCGGGCTGGACGCGCTGGAATGATCCGCGACGGTCAGGATCCGGCGGCGATCGCCGAGGCGGCCCGCGTGATCCGGGCCGGCGGCCTCGTCGGTTTTGCCACCGAAACCGTCTATGGCCTGGGCGCCGACGCCTCCAGCGACACGGCGGTGGCCGGCATCTTCGCCGCCAAGGGCCGGCCCAGCGACCACCCGCTGATCGTGCATGTGGCCGAGCCGGCGCAGGTGGCCGACTACGCGGTGGGCATCCCGCCGTTTGCCGAACGCCTGATGAAAGCGCTGTGGCCGGGCCCGCTCACCGTGATCCTGAAGCGCCAGCCGGGGGTTGCCGCGGCGGCCGCTGGCGGCCAGGACTCGATCGGCCTGCGCTGCCCGGCCCACCCGGTGGCGCAGGCGCTGCTGAAAGCCTGCGGCACCGGCGTGGCCGCGCCGAGCGCCAACCGCTTTGGCCGCGTCAGCCCGACCACCGCACGCCATGTGGCCGACGAATTTGGCGACGACTTGCTGGTGCTCGACGGCGGGCCCTGCGAGGTCGGCATCGAGTCCAGCATCGTCGACTGCACACGCGGCCGGCCCGTGCTGCTGCGCCCCGGCGTGTTCACGCGCGCGCAACTCGAAGCCGCTTGCGGCGAGCCGGTGCTGGACGCTGACGACATGGCGGACGCCGACGCCCCGCGCGCCTCCGGCACGCTGGCGTCGCACTATGCGCCCAACGCGCGGGTGCGCCTGATGGACGCTGCCGCCATCCAGGCCGCGCTGGACCTGCTGGGCGCCGACGCTGCGCATATCGCGGTGTATGCGCGTTCCATCGTGCGCATCCAGTCCGACAAGGTGATTTACCGCCGCATGCCTGACGATGCGCTGGCCACCGCGCAACAACTGTTCGCGGTGCTGCGCGGTTTTGATGCGCAGGGCGTCAAGCTGATCTGGATCGAGCAGCCGCCGCTGGCTGCCGAGTGGGATGGCGTGCGCGACCGGCTGGGGCGGGCGGCTGCGGATTGACGCACGGCGTCGCCCCGGTGCATAGTGGGCGGGCTACGCTGCGCGCCGCACGATGAGCATTCCTTTCCTGAAAGTGCCTCCATGACCTCTCCCCCAGCCCCCGGCGCCACCCCAGCCATCGCTGCATTGCTGCAGCAAGTCCGTGAAGGCCGGGAACCCGACGCGGCAGCGCAGCAAATCCTGCAGATCACGTCCGGACTCGAGGCGCAGTTGCGCCAGCGCGATGCGGATGTGGCCGCGGCCATCAAGGAGCTGGAGTCCTTTTCGTACTCGGTGTCGCACGACCTGCGCGCGCCGCTGAGCACCATCGACGGTTTCAGCCGCCTGCTCGAAAGCTCCTCGGCCAAGGGAGATGCCGAGCGCAGCAAGCACTATCTGCAGCGGCTCAGGCTGGGCGTGGCCAACATCAATGAACTGATCGCCGCGCTGCTGCTGGTGTCGCGCCTGCTGCGTGCACCCATGGCGCCGCAGCTCGTGGACCTCGGCGCGCTGGCGCAGGAGGCGCTGGCGGCGCGGCAGGCGGCCGAACCCGACCGGCTGGCGCGGGTGGACGTGCAACCCGGACTGATGGCCCGGGGCGATCCGGCACTGCTCAAGCAACTGGTGGACAACCTGACCGGCAACGCCTGGAAGTTCACTGCCAAAAAAGACAAGGCCCTGATCGAGGTCGGCTCGCAGGCCGCAGCCGATGGCGAGACGGTTTATTTTGTGCGGGACAACGGCGCCGGATTCGACATGGCGCATGCCGAGAAACTGTTCGGTATCTTCCAGCGCCTGCACGTCAGCTCCGAGTTCCCCGGCCTGGGCGCCGGCCTGGCGATCGTGCAGCGCATCGTGGCGCGGCACGGCGGGCGCATCTGGGCCGAAGCCGCGGTTGAAGAGGGCGCGACGATTTACTTCACACTGGCAGCCCATGCGCTGGCCGCGAGTCCTTTGAACAGCCCCTGATGCGGCAAGGCGCGAGACGGCCTGTCCGCCTCGTCACCACAAGCCGGCGTCAGGCTCCATTTCCGCGAAGCGACGGCTACCGCCATGCCTGCGGTCCGCCTTTTCCGTCAGAAGGTGTGAGCGGCCGAGTTCTTCGCTCACTTCCGTCAGGCGCGTGAGCGCAACATCGAAAGCCGCCAGCTCGGTCGATGTGAGCGCCCGCAGCACCATGTTGTTGAAGCGCACCGACTGTGGAAATAGCTCGTCATAGAGTTTGCGGCCGCGCTCGTTGAGTTCCACGAGGGCACGCCGCTTGTCATCGGGCACCCCCAGCCGCGTCACCAGTTTCTTGGCCACCAGGTCGGTGATGTGCCGCGACACCCTGGCGCGTTCGAGGTGGGCCTGCCCGGCCAGCCCGGAAGGGGACATGGCGCCTTGTACGGCGAGGATGCAGATCAGCCGCCACTCGCGCCGCGTGATGCCGTACCGCCCTTCGCACAAGCGCGTGACCATGGCCCCGCTGCTGGCCAGCAGGCAGCTGAGCCGGTAGTTGAGCAGATCGTGGACGGTGGAAGGTTCAGCGAAGGACATGGCGCGCAACAGAGTTTGGTTTTATTTTGCCCCGTACCGGAGTAGTTGTATAGAAGAACTACCGCATCGGCTTCTACACTCGTTTTCATGTACTTCACTGGAAGCTTCTGCATGACAACTCAACAACTCACAGCGGGCGCGAGGATCGCGGACACCGACGTTTTCGATTTGGCGATGTCCTGGCGCGGCTACCGCATCAACAAGATGTGCAACGCGCTGACGCAACCGGTCAACCGGGAGGCCTGCAAGCAGGACGAGGAAGCCTTCATGGCCAGCCACGGGCTGACCGAGGAAGAAAAGTGCCTGGTGCGCGCACGCGACTTCTCGGGCCTGCTCGCGGCCGGCGGCAACATCTATTTCCTGCTCAAGCTGGGTGTGGTCACCGGTAATGGCCTGTACTACATGGGCGCGAAGATGCGCGGTGAGAGCTACGAGCAGTTCCTCGACACCCGCAACGAAAGGAGTGCCACCTGATGGGCAAGATCATCGCCGGCATCGGCACCTCGCACGTTCCTTCCATCGGCGGCGCCTATGATCGCGGCAAAACCGGAACCCCCGGCTGGAAGCCGCTGTTCGATGCTTACGTGCCTGTGCGCGAATGGCTCAGGGAGCTCAAGCCCGATATCGTCATCATGGTCTACAACGACCATGGGGCGGATTTTTTCTTCGACAAGTACCCCACTTTTGCCGTGGGTTGCGCCGACAGCTACGCGATTGCCGACGAGGGTTTCGGCACCCGTCCGTTGCCCGCGATCCGCGGCGACCTGGCGTTTTCGCAGCACCTGTGCCGCTCGCTCGTGTACGACGAGTTCGACCTCACGGTGTGCCAGGAGATGCGCGTTGAGCACGGTTTTCTGGTGCCCATGCATCTGTGCTTCGAGCACGGGGAGGGCTGGCCAGTGGCCTCGGTTCCCATCGCCGTGAATGTGCTCCAGCACCCCCTGCCGACAGCGCACCGGTGTTACAAGCTGGGCCAGGGCATCCGCCACGCGGTGGAATCCTGTGAGCGGGACATCCGCGTGGCCATCGTGGGTACCGGCGGCATGTCGCACCAGCTGACGGGGAAAAATTTCGGCCAGATGCACCGCGACAACGACATGGACTTTCTTGAACGCATCGAGAGCGACCCGGAGAGCCTGACCCGGCTTACCCACCAGACCCTGATGGAGCGGTTTGGCGTTGAAGGCATCGAACTCATCATGTGGCTGGTGATGCGCGGCGCTCTCTCCAGCGGCGCGCGGCGCGTGCACCGCAATTACTACGCGCCCATGACCACCGGCATGGGTCTCGTCACGTTCGAGGAGCAGGCCTGATGCGCACCCAGGTAGGTATCGTCGGTGCCGGCCCGGCAGGGCTGATGCTTTCGCACATGCTGCATCTCGAAGGCATCGAGTCGGTCATCATCGAGCGCGCCAGCCGCGAACATGTTCAAAGCCGGCTGCGGGCGGGCGTGCTGGAGCATGGCACCGTGGACATGCTCAGGGAGCTGGGCCTGGGCGAGCGCATCGGCAAGATCGGGCTGGAGCAACACGCGATCGACTTTCGCTTCGGCGGTGAATCACATCGCCTCGATTTCCATCAGGCCACGAACGGCCGCAGCGCCTGGGTCTATCCGCAGCACGAACTGGTGACCGACCTGATGAATGCGCGCATGCAGGCTGGCGCGGAAATTCTTTTCGAAACGCCCGTGACGCGTATCGACGGCCTTCACACCAGCAAGCCGACGGTTCACTTCGAACAGGGTGGCGAGCCGCGCGAGCTGGTGTGCGATTTTGTGGTGGGTTGTGACGGTTTTCGCGGCGTCTGCCGCGACGCGATACCGGACACGGTCCTGAAGACCTACGACCGCGTGTACCCCTTCGGCTGGCTGGGCATCCTGGCCGAGGCGCCGGCCCCGACCCGCGAAATCACCTGGGGCTGCCATGAAGAGGGTTTTGCGATGCTGAGCATCCGCTCGCCAAGCGTGACGCGCCTTTACCTGCAATGCGAGCCCGACGACGACCCGGACCACTGGTCGGACGATCACATCTGGGCCGAGCTGCACAAACGCCTCGACGTGCCCGGCATGCCGCCGGTCAATGAGGGGAAGATCATGCAAAAAGGCGTCACGGCCATGCGCAGTTTTCTGGCGGAGCCCATGCAATACGGGAAACTCTTCCTGGCCGGCGACGCCGCCCATATCGTACCGCCCACGGGCGCCAAGGGACTGAACTCGGCGATGGCCGATGTCAAGGTGCTGGGGCGCGGCCTGGCGGAGAAATACCGGCGCGGCGCGGACCACCTCCTCGAGCGTTACTCCCAAATTTGCCTCAAGCGCATGTGGCTGGTGCAGCGCTTTTCGGCAGGCCTGTGCACGATGGTCCATCAGTTCCCCGGCGACAACGCCTTCGTACGAAGGCTGCAACGCGCCGACCTCGACTACATGACGGGCACCGCCGCCGGGCGGCTTGCGTTCTCTGAAAACTTTACGGGTCTTCCCATCGAAACCTGATCCAAGGAGATTGCCGTGCAGAATTCCCATCGTTTTGACGTTCGTCGCCGGATGCTGACCGCCGCCGGCCTGGCTGCGGCCGGCGCCGCCGGGTTTTCCGGGGCGGCATGGGCCCAGCCCGAAAGCTGGCCCGGCAAGCCGGTCCGGGTGATCGTGAATTTTCCGCCAGGCAGTTCGCCCGACGTGCTGGCGCGCGCGGTCGCACTGCCGCTGCAGCAGGCCCTGGGCCAGCCCGTGGTTATTGAAAACCGCTCCGGCGCCAGCGGCATGATTGGCGCCGAAGTGGTCGTGAAAGCGCCAGCCGACGGCCACACGCTGTTGATGACCGCCGGCAGCACGATCACCACCAACCCCTTCATTTATCCCAAAATTCCCTACGACACGGCCAGGGACCTGGTGCCGGTCGCGGCCACCGCCCGGATCGTGTTGTTCCTCGTCACCAAACCGGGATTGCCGGTCAAGGATGTTCGCGAGTTGCTGGCTCACATGAAAGCCAACCCGGGCAAACTCTCCTATGGCTCTGCGGGCAACGGCACCGGCCCGCACCTGGCCGGTGAAATGCTCAAGAGCCAGGCCGGCGTTTTTGCGGTGCACGTGCCTTATCGCGGCGCCTCACCGGCCTTGCAGGACCTGCTGGCCGGCCAGATCGATTTCTATTTCGACCCCGGCATTGCCCTCAGCCATGTGCGCGCAGGAAAGCTGCGCATGCTGGCGGTGGCGGCGCTGCGCCGTTCGTCCATCTTTCCGGACGTTCCCTCGCTGGACGAAGCAGGCTTGAAGGGCTTCGATGCCGGCACCACGCATGGTTTTTATGCGCCGGCTGGCACGCCGCCGGAGGTCATCGCCCGTCTGAATCTCGAGATCAACCGCATCCTCGCGCTGCCGAATGTGCACAGCCAGATCGCGGCCATAGGCGCCGAGCCCACACCGCTGACACCGGCCCAATTTGCCGCCCAGATGCGCGATGACAGCCGTCGCTACGCAGCCATCATCAAGGAACGCAACATCCAGGCCGATTGAGCCTTCTTCACGGGAGGTTTTGCCTGCCTGGGTCCTGAGGTGTTCCGGTCATGCCGGGCCTTGCACGCGAGCGCAGCACACGCGGCCAGATGCGGCGGCTTGCTCTCGCCCAGCGGGGGGAGGGAGGGCCAGGGATGGGAGTGGGGAGTTGGAACTACTGCCCGAGGCAGGCCACAAGCGCAGCGTGATGCCAGGAAGGCAAAGGTGGCAGGCGGCCTCGAGCCTGCGTCACCTTTCCTGTACCGCCCACTGGATCAGCGCATCCAGCGCCGGCCGCGCCGCGCCGGCATTCGGGTGGTTGACGATGCCGACGACGATGTAACGCGCACCACTGGCGCCGTTGGCATAACCGGCGACCGCTGTCACGTCGCGCAGCGAGCCGGTCTTGATGAAGGCCTGGCCGGCGACGTTTTTGGCGCGCTCGCGCATGGTCGCGTCCATGCCGGCCACCGGCAGCGAGTCCAGCAGGTCCTGGGCGACGCGGCTTGACGCGGCGTGTTGCAGCATGGCCGCCAGGCCGCTGGCCGTGACGCGTTCGATGCGACTCAGGCCCGAGCCGTTGTCCATCACCGGCGCCGGCTGCTGCGGCAGCGACTTTTTCCACCAGGCGGCCAGCGCCGCGCGGCCGGTCTCGGGCGAGGCCTGGTCGAGCTGGCCGCCCTGTTGACGGCTCAGGCTCAGGAACAGATGCCGGGCCATCACGTTGTTGGAGAACTTGTTGACGTCACGCACGATCTCGCGCAGCGGCAGCGAGGGCGCATCCAGGCGCAGCGGCGGCTTCTCGCCCGACAGCGTGCCGCGTGCGCGCAGCAGCGCCAGTTCTGGCGCGCTGGCGTCGCGCACCGTGCCGGTCAGCAGGCCGCCCATGGCGCGCCAGGAGCCCTCGATCGCGCGCGCCGCAAAACTCGCGGGCTCGGCATAGGCGCTGGGCCAGACGCGTTCACCGCAGGCTGCCGAATAACTGCCGGTGAACTGCAGGCGGTTCGGGTTGTCGACGCTGGCGCGCAGTTCGCTGCGCCAGTCGCCGCAGCGCGCCACCCGCGCCAGCGGCACACTCTCATCAATCACGATGCCGGACAGTGGCGGCTCGACCGTCACCAGCGCGCGGTTGTTCAGCGGGTCCGGCGTGAAACGCATCACCATGGCCTTGAAATTGATCAGCAGCGCGTCAGGGCTGGCGTTGTAGGGCCGCAGCGGCTCGCCGTCGAACTCGCCCGCGTCCTGCGCCGCCGACTGGAAGGCGCTGCGGTCCAGCACGATGTCGCCGCGCACCACCTTCACGCCGCTGTACTGGATTTGCGCGAGCAGCGCCTGCAGGCGCTCGACCACCATCTTGGGGTCGCCGCCGCCGCGCACGATCAGGTTGCCGTGCAGGACACCGCCGGAAATGCTGCCGTCCATCAGCACGCGCGTGGTCCAGGTGTAGTCGGGGCCCAGCAGGTCCAGCGCCGCATAGGTGGTCACCAGTTTCATGACCGAGGCCGGGTTCATCGGCTCCGTGGCACGGTAGGCCAGGCGCGGCGGCTGCTTTCCGGCTGCGTCCACCACCAGCAGCGTCACCGCGTCCAGCGGTACCTGGGCGCGGCTCAGGGCCTTGGTCACTGCCGCCGGCAGCAAGGGCTTCGCAGATCGGGCGACAGGGGCTTTCTGGGCCAGTGTCCAGGCCGGCAGCAGGGCCAGGACCGTGGCCAGCAGCAGCCGGGCGGGAAGGGGATTCACAAGCATGTCCTGATTATCCGTGCGGGGGCGGGCCGCGGCCGCTTGCCCGGATAATCAGCGCATGCGTTTTTCCCCCAAGACGGTCGGTGTGCTCGCCGCCATCGTGACCGTCGCCATCTGGACCTCCTTCATCGTGATTGCCCGCGCGACCGCGCACCGCAACCTCACGCCGCTGGACATCTGCCTGCTGCGTTTTGCCGGCGCCGCGCTGGTGCTGCTGCCCTGGGGCGCCTGGCTGGTCTGGAAACGCGCGCGCGACGCCGCACCGGGACTCGCCCCGCCAAGCTGGCTGGGCCTGTCGCCGCTCGGCTTCAAGCTGACCGCGCTGATCGGTCTGGTCGGCGGCATCGGTTACGCCTGCCTGGCCTACAGCGGCTTTTATTTCGCACCGGCCGCGCATGCCTCGGTGCTGCTGCCCGGCACGCTGCCGCTGAGCACCACGCTGATGGCGGTGCTGATCCTGAAGGACCGGGTGACGCCGGTGCGCGCCATCGGCCTGGGCCTGATTTTTCTCGGCGATGTGCTGGTTGGCGGCGCCAGCCTGATGCGCGCCTGGCTGGAGCCGGGCAGCGAGGTCTGGAAGGGCGACCTGCTGTTTTTGAGTGCGTCGACCTGCTGGGCCGTTTATTCGGTGCTGGTGCGCAAACATGCGCTGCAGGCGGTGCAGGCGACGATCGCGATCAGCGTGTTCGCGTTTGTGGTCTATGTGCCGGTTTACGGCCTGCTGGTGCTGTCGGGCGCGCTGATGACCCAGTTGGCCAGCGCACCCTGGGGCGAGATTGTGTTCCAGGTGATGTTCCAGGGCATGGGTTCGGTGGTGATTTCGGGCATCACCTTCACCAAGATGGTCCAGCACTTCGGGCCGGTGCGCTCGACCATGATCACCGCCGTGGTGCCCGGCCTGTCGGCACTGGGCGCGGTGATGTTTCTGGGCGAGCCGCTGCACTGGAACTTGCTGGCCGGGCTCGCGCTGGTCACGGTCGGCATTGTGTTCGGCGTGCGCGTGCAGGCGCAGCGAGCCGTCATTCCTGCGCCAACTGCTCCTGATTTGATAGCTGACGAGACCCGTCCGACAAGGGCCAAGGCTTGATTTGATTGTGAAACCCATGAAACTCCTGGCTTTCGACACCAGCACCGACATGCTGTCGGTCGCGCTGAGCGACGGCGACCGCGTCTGGCAGCACACCGGGCCCGGCGCGGCGCAGGCCTCCGGCACGCTGATCCCGTCTGTCCTCGACCTGCTGGCGCAGGCCGGCTGGGCGCTGGACGCGCTGGACGCGCTGGTGTTTGGCCGCGGGCCCGGCTCCTTCACCGGCCTGCGCACCGCCTGTTCGGTGGCCCAGGGCCTGGCGCTGGGCGCCAGGCTGCCGGTGCTGCCGCTGGATACCTTGCTGGCCGTCGCCGAAGAGGCGCGTTTTTGCGATCGGCCCGATGCGCAGGCATTTGAGCTCACCGCGCTGCTCGATGCCCGCATGGACGAGATGTATGTGCAGCGTTTTGCCTGGGGCGCCGGCGCCTGGACCGCGCTGGACAGTTGCACCTTGTGCCGGCCTGAGGATTTCCAGCCGGGCGCGGCCGACACCTTGCTGGCCGGCAATGTGTTCAAGGTGTATGCGGGCCGCCTGCCGGCCTGGCCGGCAGCGCAATGCCATGAGGCCCTGCCCACGGCCAGCGCCATGCTGCGGCTGGCGCCGGCCTTGCTGGCGGCCGGCCAGGGCGTGGACGCGGCCCAGGCGTTGCCGCTGTATGTGCGCGATAAAGTAGCATTGACCACCGAAGAGCGCGCCGGGGTCAAGGCCAGGGCCGCGCTTGCCAAACCCCCATGAACGCCGTTCTGCAACCCTCCGAAGCCCGTTTTGAACCGATGACCGCGTCATGGTTCGACGCCGTGCTGCGGGTGGAGAACAGCGCCTACGACCATCCCTGGAGCCGCGGCAACTTCAGCGATTCGCTGAACGCCGGTTACCAGGCGCAGGTACTGACGGGCGGGCCCGAGGGCGCCGGTGAGCTGCTGGGCTACTTTGTGGCGATGAAGGGCGTGGACGAGGTGCATTTGCTCAACATCACGGTGGCGCCGGACCACCAGCGCCAGGGCTGGGCCCGCGTGATGCTGGACGCGCTGGTGCTCTGGTCGCGCGGCCAGGGCGCCCTGTGGCTGTGGCTGGAAGTGCGCGTCAGCAACCAGCGTGCGCGTGCCGTGTACGAGGCCTACGGCTTTCGCCATGTCGGCACGCGGCGCGCCTATTACCCGGCGGGCAGCGGCCAGCGTGAAGACGCGGTGGTCATGAGCCTGGGCCTGTCATGAGCCTGGACCTCGACAAACGCCAGCGCGCCATGCTGCGCGAGATGGGGGTTCGGCTCTGGCAGCCGCCGCCGGCGGCGGGTTCAGCGGATGCCCCGCCTGCTATTGATTCAGTAGCTGACAATGCCCGGCTGACAGGGGCTGAGACCCGATTTGTTGCCGAACCAGCGCAGCCGCCCGCGGCCGCCTCCATGCCTGCAGTGCGCCCGCCCCAGGTCGCGCCTGCGCCTGCCGCGCGCGCACCAGCGCCGTCAGCGCCCGCGCCCGGGCTGGCGCCGCGCCCCGCTGGCATCGAGTTGATGGCCTGGCCGGCCTTGCAGGCCGCCGTCGCCGGCTGCCGCGCCTGCGCGCTGTGCGCCAGCCGGAAAAACACCGTGTTTGGCGCCGGTCCCGAGGCCGGCGCGTCTGCGCCGGTCGTGGACTGGCTGATCGTCGGCGAGGCGCCCGGTGAGAACGAGGACCTCGCCGGTGAACCTTTTGTCGGCCAGGCCGGCAAGCTGCTCGACAACATGCTGCTGGCGATGCGCCTGCAGCGCGGCAATGCTGACGCGCTGCGGCCCGGCCTGGCCAACCATGTCTTCATCACCAATGTGCTCAAGTGCCGCCCGCCGGCCAACCGCAATCCCGATCCGGCGGAAGTCGCGCAATGCGAGCCCTACCTGAAGCGCCAGGTCGAGCTGCTGCAGCCGAAGATGATCCTCGCGCTGGGCAAGTTCGCCGCGCAGTCGCTGCTGCAGGACAGCGTGCCGGATGTGCAGAAAATCCCGCTGGGCAAGCTGCGTGGCCAGCTGCACAGCTACCTTGGCGTGCCGGTGGTGGTGACTTACCACCCGGCCTATCTGCTGCGCAGCCTGGGCGACAAGGCCAAGGCCTGGGACGATTTGTGTCTGGCCCTGTCGGCATTCAAGTCCTGACCGAGGTGTCATGGCGGACCTGATCCGCCATCCATGCCGCGCTGACCCTCCGGCTGCGTGATGCCCGCCTGGAGCCCGCGGATCGGGGCCCGGGCCGGCTCCTCAGGTTCGGGATGACAAGGCGGCCCGTCCCGGCACCAGCACCGAGGCAATCGCCACCACCATCAGCACCACCGCGGCCCAGTCCTGCCAGTGCAGCACTTCGCCCAGGCCGATCGCGCCGGAGAACACGCCGAGGATGGGAATCATCATCACGCTCAGCGACGAGGCCACCGGCGGCAGGCTGCGTGCCAGGAAGTACCAGGCGGCGTGCGCAAAACCGAAGATCAGCACCGCGTTGTAGGCGATGGACCACCAGGTGGCGACGCTGGGCGCCTTCCACTGCGGCAGCTCGAACAGCAGGCTGAGCAGGCTCAGCACCACGGCGGTCATGGCGGTCATCCAGAACGAGATGGTCAGCGTCGCCACCGGCATCGTGGTGTTGCGCAGCTTGTGCGTGCCCAGCGCCCAGGTCGCCGCGCCGATCAGCGCGCACAACACGGCCAGCGGCGCGCCGCTGAGGTTGGTCAGTTCGTGCCACAGCAGCAGCGACACGCCGAGCGCCGCGGCGCCCACGCCGACCCAGCTGCGCGCCGTCAGCCGGTTGCCGAAAAACCAGGCGCCCAGCAGCGCGGAAAAAATCGGCATGGTGTAGCCGAGGATGGCGGCGCGGCCGCTGCTCAGGTGTTTGAGCGCGACGATGATCAGCGCGTGCCAGACAAACATGTTGGCAAAGGCCAGCCAGAACAGCTCGCGCAACCTGTCACGCGGGACAAAAAACGGCACTTTCATGATCACCATGGCCAGCCCCAGCACCGGCAGCCCCAGCCAGATCGACAGCGCGCGGAAGGTCAGCGGTGGAAAGTCGGCAATGCCCAGCTTCATGACCGGCCAGTTGAAGCCCCAGGCCAGTGTCAGCAGGACCAGGACGATGAGTTGTTGGCGGCTCAGTTGCATCTTCGGGGCGTTTCCACGGTGGGTATGTGTGCCTATTGTCCTGTTTTGCCGGCACGGTTGTTTTTTTGGACACTTCTTACAATAAGGGATGACTTTCCTCGAGATGCTGGGCGCGGCTGAGCGCCAGAACCAATCGATGCTGTGTGTGGGCCTGGACCCGGACCCGCTGAAGTTTCCGGGCCGCTACAAGGGCGACGCCAACAAGATCTACGACTTCTGCGCCGCGATCGTGGACGCCACCGCCGATCTGTCGATTGCCTTCAAGCCGCAGATCGCCTACTTCGCCGCGCATCGCGCCGAAGGCCAGCTCGAGCGCCTGATGGAACACATGCGCCGCGTCGCGCCGCAGGTGCCCATCATCCTCGACGCCAAACGCGGCGACATCGGCAGCACCGCCGGGCAGTACGCGATCGAGGCCTTCGAGCGTTACGGCGCCGACGCGGTGACACTGTCGCCTTTCATGGGCTTCGATTCGGTCGCGCCCTATCTGAAACACCAGGGCAAGGGCGCGTTTTTGCTGTGCCGCACCTCCAACCCCGGCGGCGACGATTTGCAGAACCAGCGCCTGGCCTCGGTCGAGGGCCAGCCCCTGCTCTACGAACATGTGGCGCGGCTGGCGCAGGGCCCGTGGAACCTCAACGGACAGCTGGGCCTGGTGGTCGGCGCGACCTACCCGGCCGAGATCGAACGTGTGCGCAGCGTGGCGCCGACCCTGCCGCTGCTGATTCCGGGTGTCGGCGCCCAGGGCGGCGACGCGGTGGCCACGGTCAAGGCCGGCTGGCGGCCCGGCGCGCCCATCATCGTCAACTCCTCGCGCGCCATCATTTATGCGTCTTCAGGCGATGATTTCGCCGAGGCGGCGCGGCGCGAGGCCATGCGCACGCGCGATCTGCTGCAGGCTGCGCGGGACTGACTTTTTTTTGAGCCTTTTGAGGCTCTGGCCCCTGTCCGGCGAGGGTGGGCAGCTATTGAATTCATAGCGGTTTAGTGTCATGCCGGACTTGATCCGGGATCCGTTCTTTGCTTCCTCGTGCCTTGAGGTGTGCCTGCACTTGTAGGCCGGGGGTTGCCCGGCGGCAACTCACTTTCTTTTGCTTCGCCAAAAGAAAGTAAGCAAAGAAAAGGCGACCCGATGGTCTGGGTCCCCTTCGCTGGCGCTCAGGGGCAAGCTGCGGTGCTCGCTGAAAACGGGGTCGAGCTCGAACTCGCCTTCGGCTCAGACAATCGCTCGCCCTGATCCGTTTTCAGCTGCGCTCCTCGGCCCAGCCCGACGGGTGGGGAACAATCAATGCGGGGAAAAGAATCCGGAGTGCATGAAGCGCGCGGCGCTTCATGCACGGGACTCCCAACAGACGGTCATGTGTGCACGCGAGCGCAGCGCACGCGGCCAAATGAAGTCCCCCTCCATCGCCCAGCGGGGCGAGGGAGGGGTTAGGGGTGGGAGTGGGGAGTTAGGCCCTGCAAACCAACGCAAACCGCTGCCGTAGCGTGACGCAAAAAATCCCCTTCAACAAACTGCCAAAATCCCCCAATGCAGTTCTTCAAAGACCTGAACCTCTCCGCCTTCACCGCCGGTTTTGTCGCGGTCCTCGTCGGCTTTACCAGTTCGGTGGCCATCGTGTTCCAGGCGGCGCAGGCTTTTGGCGCCACGCCGGCGCAGATCAGTTCGTGGATGTGGGCGCTGGGCCTGGGCATGGGGCTGTGTTCGGCGCTGCCTTCGCTGTGGCTGAAACAGCCGGTGATGGTGGCCTGGTCCACACCGGGGGCGGCGGTGCTGGCCACCGCCGGGCTGGCCGGCGGCTTCTCCATGGGCGAGGCGGTCGCTGCCTTTATGGTCAGCGCGGCGCTGATCACGCTGTTCGGCGTGACCGGCTGGTTTGAAAAAGCCATGAACCGCATCCCGATGGCGATTGCCGCGGCCTTGCTGGCCGGTGTGCTGGCGCGTTTCGGCATCCAGGCCTTTGCAGCGGCGCAGACCGCCTTGCCGCTGGTGCTGCTGATGCTGGCGATTTACCTGCTGGGCCGGCGCCTGATGCCGCGTTATGCGGTGGTGCTGACGCTGCTGGGCGCCATCGTGTTTGTCGCCGCGCGCGGCGAGATGGCCTGGTCGGCGATGACTTTTTCGCTGGCGCTGCCGGTGTTTGTGGCGCCGCAGTTCAGCGCCGCGGCGATTGTCAGCCTGGCGCTGCCGCTGTTTGTGGTGACCATGGCCTCGCAAAACCTGCCCGGCGTCGCGGCCATACGCGCCGCCGGTTACGGGCCGGATGCGCCGGACGGTGGCATGCCGGTGTCGAAGATCATCACGCTGACGGGGGTGGCCACGCTGCTGCTGGCGCCCTTCGGTGCCTTTGCGCTGAACCTCAGCGCCATCACCGCCGCCATCTGCATGGGCCCGGAGGCGCATGAAGACCCGCGCAAGCGTTACACCGCGGCCGTGTGTTGCGGCGCGATCTATGTGCTGATCGGGATTTTCGGCGCGGCCGTCACCGGCCTGCTCAGCGCCTTTCCGAAGGAGCTGGTGGTGGCGATCGCCGGGCTGGCCTTGCTGGGCACCATCGGCAGCGGCCTCGCGCAGGCGATGCACGAGGCGTCGCACCGCGAGGCCGCGCTTATCACGTTTCTCGTGACGCTGTCGGGCGTGACGGTGGCTGGTGTCGGCTCCGCGTTCTGGGGCGTGGTGGCCGGCGCGTTTGCCTTATTTGTACAACAATACCGTCAGCGCGCGGCCTGAGGACCTGACCCCGGCCGTCCCGATCCCTTCTCCCGGAACTCCCCTCATGGACATTCTTTTCATCGCCGACCCGCTGGCCTCCTTCAAGATCTACAAGGACACCACCTTCGCCATGATGCGCGAGGCGCAGCGGCGCGGCCACCGCATCAGCGCCTGCGAGCAGCAGGACCTGATGTGGCAGCGCGGTTCGGCCGTGATGGCCCATGTGCAGGACATCACGCTGACCGGTGATGCGCAGGACTGGTTTGCGGTGCGCGGCACACGCCAGGTCGCGCTCAGGGACTTCGGCGCCGTGCTGATGCGCAAGGACCCGCCGTTTGACAGCGAATACTTCTACGCCACCCATTTGCTCGAGCAGGGCGAGCGCGACGGCGCCCGGGTCTTCAACAAGCCGCGCGCGCTGCGCGACCACCCGGAAAAACTCGCCATCATGGAGTTCCCGCAGTTCATCGGCCCGACGCTGGTGACGCGCAACCCCGAGGACATCAAGCGTTTCCATGCCGAACACCAGGACATCATCCTGAAACCGCTGGACGGCATGGGCGGCATGGGGATTTTCCGCGTCGGACCCGATGGGCTGAACCTGGGCTCCATCACCGAGACGCTGAACCGCCACGGCGCGCAAAGCCTGATGGTGCAGAAGTTCCTGCCCGAAATCGTCAAGGGTGACAAACGCGTGCTGATCATCGGCGGCCAGTGTGTGCCGCACAGCCTGGCGCGGATTCCCCAGGGCAGCGAGGTGCGCGGCAACCTGGCCGCCGGTGGCCTGGGTGTGGCCCTGCCGCTGTCGGCGCGCGACCGCGAGATTGGCGAGGCGCTGGGACCGGTGCTGGCGTCGCGCGGCCTGCTGCTGGCTGGCGTGGACGTGATCGGCGACTGCGTCACGGAGATCAATGTGACCAGCCCGACCTGCTTTCAGGAAATTTTCGACCAGACCGGTTTTGATGTGGCGGCGATGTTTGTCGATGCCCTCGAGGCGGCCCTGAAGTAAGCATCAAATCGGCTGCCAGCCCATGACTGGCGGGCCTCAACAGCTCCTGAATTCATGGCGGAGTGCCGCTGCTCAGCGGATCCAGGCGCCGCCCTCGAACACGCGCAGTTCGCCGGGCGCGAAGGCCTGCCAGACCTCGTTGGTGGTCAGTGGCGCGGTCACCACGACAGCGACGCGGTCGCCCGGTGCGGCCTGTTCCGCGAAGTTGACGCTGAGGTCCTCGTCGCTGAGCGTGGCATGCGAGAACGGGTGTTTGCGCTCGACGTGGTACAGGCTGGTCGAGGCATGCGCCCACAGCGCCAGCCCGTTGCTCAGCAGGAAGTTGAAGGTGCCGTGCGGGGCGATCTGCGCGGCCAGCTCGCGCAGCGTCAGCGTCAGCTCGGCGATGCCCGGAACGGCCGCATGGGACTTGGCCAGCTCCTGCATGATCCAGCAGAAAGCGCGTTCACTGTCGGTGTTGCCGACCGGGCGGAAGCTGCCGTGCAAGCGCGGGTTGAAGTCCTTCAGGTCGCCGTTGTGGGCAAACACCCAGTAACGGCCCCACAACTCGCGCACAAACGGGTGGCAGTTCTCCAGCGCCACCCGGCCCTGGGTGGCCTTGCGGATGTGCGCGATCACGTTGCGGCTCTTGATCGGGTAGCGGCGTATCAGCTCGGCCACCGGCGACTGGAAGGCCGACTGGTGGTCGACAAAATGGCGCAGGCCGCGGTCGCTTTCGCTGCAGTCGCCGCCTTCGAAAAACGCGATGCCCCAGCCATCGCCGTGGTGGTCGGTGTTGCCGCCGCGCTGCGCAAAACCGGTGAAGCTGAAGGTCACATCGGTCGGCGTGTTGCAGTTCATCCCCAGCAGTTGGCACATGAATCAGTCCTTTTTCTCAGAGGGGTGCGGGTCGGCGCCGGGCCGCCCCAAGGCGGACCCAGCCCCCCCGGCGGGCAGCGAGGACACAGCGTGCCGGGCGTGGGGGCGCAGTCTCCAGGCGGCAAACAGGGCCAGCACACACAGCGCGGCCAGCATCAGGAAGGCTTCGTTGAAGGCGGCCAGCCGTGCCGGGCTGCTGGCCGTTTGCGCCAGCGAATCGCCGTGTGCAGCCAGCCGCCATTCGAGCACGATGCCGCACAGGCTGACGCCGATGGCGCCACCGAGCATGCGCACAAAATTGATCGCGCTCGACCCTTGCGAGATCAGGTCAGAACTCAGGGCCCGCAGCGAGCCGAGATTCAGCGAGGGCAGGATGAAGCCCAGCCCGATACGCCCCAGGATGGCCCAGAGCACCAGCAGCCAGATCGCGGTGGTCAGCGTCACCGTCAGCATCAGCGCAAATGACAGCGCCAGCAGGGCCAGCCCGATGCTGACCAGCAGCCAGGTCGGGCGGCGGTCGGCCAGCCGGCCCACCAGCGCAATCGTGACCGCCAGCACAAAACCGGCCGGCAGCAAAATGCTGCCGACATAGGAGGCCGACAGGCCCAGGCCCAATTGCATGTACACCGGCAGCAAATAGGTCGAGCCGAACAGCGCTGTGCCGTAAATGAAGGCCACGATGCTGCCCATCGCAAACGGGCGGAAGCTGAACAGCGCCAAATTCATCAGCGGCTCGCGGCCGGTGGCGGCCATGCGCCGCTGCCAGGCCAGGAACACCCCCAAGGCGATGGCCGCAGCGCCCAGCAGCAGCGCCGCCTCGGCGACCGATCCGCCATGCAGCGCCACCATGCCGTTGAGCAGGCACAGCGTGCCGACGCCGCCCAGCAGCAGGCCGCGCCAGTCCAGCGTCGCGCCCTGGCGGTTGGCCGCCGCGCCGCCCGGCGCGGTGACCGGCACATAACGGTAAGCCAGCCACAGCGAGGCCAGGCAAAACGGCACCACCATGAAAAAAATCGAGCGCCAGCCGAACAGGTCCACCAGCACGCCGCCTATGCTGGGGCCAATCGCCGGCGCCAGCACCACACCCATGCCGAAGATGCCGCTGGCGCGGCCCTGCTCATGGGGCTGGAAGGCGCGCATGATGATGATCGCCGGAATCGGCTGCACCACACCGGCGGCCAGGCCTTCGACGACGCGTGCGCCCAGCACCAGCGCAAAACTGTTGGCAAAGCCGCCCACGATGCCGCCGGCCAGCAGCAGCAGCATGGTGCCCACATAGGTGCGGCGGTAGCCGTAACGCGCCAGCAGCCAGGGCGTGGTCAGCATCGACACCGTCATCGCCACCATGAAGCCGGAGGTGACCCACTGGGCGCGCTCCTGCCCCAGCGTGAAATGCTGGCTCATGTCCGGGATCGCCACATTGACGATGGTCGAGGACATGATGGACGCCATGGTGCCGACCATCACCGACAGCAGCAGCAGCCAGCGGTAGCGTGGCCCGTAGCGGGCCTGCAGCTCGGGAAGGGTGGCGGGGCGGCTCAAGGCTGTTCCGGGCTCGGGTGCGGGGAGGCCTGAAGCGCCGGCAGCGGCATCAGCGCGGTTCGGACCAGAGCTTGCCGCCGGTGGCCCAGTTCTCGCGCTTGATGTCGGTGATGATGACGTCCACCGACTCGGGCGTGACGGCCAGCACCTCGACGCTGACGCGGGTCAGTTCGGCGACCAGCTTTTTTTTCTGCTCGAGCGTGCGGCCTTCCATCATTTCAACATGGTAAGTGGGCATGGGGATCCTTGGGTTGGGTCAATCAGGACCTCCATGATAAAAGCCCGGCGCTTGCCGCGCCTTTTCTGTCAGCAACGGCTGACATCCGGACAAGGCAAGTCGGCGAAACCAGGTGGTGCAAACGTGGCAAACTTTGAAGCTGTCGCAGCCGTGCATGCCCATGCGCTGCGGTCCCTGTTGATTCCGCGACCCCGAGAATTTTTTTGTCCACTACCACCGATTCATCGTCCGCTTCTGCCTCCGCCGATCTGCCAAGCCTGGCCGGTCGCGCCTACCGTTGCCAGTGCGGTTGCCCGGTGTTCTTTCGCAACAGCACCTGCCTGGCCTGTGGCACGCCGCTCGGTTATGACACCGTGCAGGCGCGCCTGTTGCCGCTGATGCCTGGCCAGGATCCGGACACCTGGGTCGAATGGCAGGCCGACGACGCCCCCGCCAAGCCCGTCAGCGATGTGCCGACGCCGGCGTATTTGCGCTGCGCCAACCTGCAGACACCGGCGGCCTGCAACTGGCTGGTGCCGGTCGGCGAGGGCCAGCCGCAGATGCTGCTGTGCCGGGCCTGCCGGCTCAACCGCACGATTCCCGACCTGAACGACCCGGACCATCCGGACAACGGCGAACTCTGGGGCAAGGTCGAGCTGGCCAAGCGCCGGCTGGTGTCGGCGCTGCTGGCGCTGGGTCTGCCGCTGTCCTCCCGCGTGAGCGAGGACGCCGAGGGCGGACTGATGTTCGACTTCCTGCGCTCGCCCGATTACGGCCCGCACATCATGACCGGCCACAACACCGGCCTGATCACGCTGAACCTCAACGAAGCCGACGACGCCACGCGCGAGGCGGTGCGCAAGGCCATGCACGAGCCTTACCGGACCTTGCTGGGTCACTTTCGCCACGAGGTCGGTCACTACTACTGGGACCGGCTGATTGCCGGCACCGACTGGCTGCAGGGTTTTCGCGAGCTGTTTGGCGATGAAACCCAGGACTACGCCGCCAGCCTGCAGACCAACTATGCCCAGGGCCCGCGCCCGGACTGGGCGCTGCATTACGTCAGCGCCTATGCCAGTGTGCATCCCTGGGAGGACTGGGCCGAATGCTGGGCGCATTACCTGCACATCCGCGACACGGTGGATACCGCGCTGAGTTTTGGCCTGGCCACCGATACGGCGCAACTCGAGTTCACCCCGTTCACGATTGACGCGCTGTACCAGCCCGAGCACCCGGATGCCGAACGTTTCCTGGCCTTTCTGAACCGCTGGACACAACTGACCATGCTGCTCAACGAGATGTCGCGCGCCATGGGGCAGCCCGACTTTTACCCGTTTGTGCTGCCGCACGAGGTGGTCGCCAAGCTGCATTTCATCCACCTGGTGGTCAGCTCGGTCAGTGAGCCCGCCGCGCCCGGCGACTCGAACACCCAGGACACGGCCCAGCCGGCGCACAACACGCAGGGCGACAGCCCGCAGGAGATGGAAGAAACCCAGCTCCAGTCCCAGGACTACGCCCCGCCGCAGCAGATGCAGGGCCAGAACAACTTCTGACCGGCTCCAGGCGGCGCTCAGGCCGTCTGCGGGTCCAGGTTTTTCATCTCCCAGGCGATCCGCACCAGTTCGCTCTTGAGCTGCATGCGCGCTTCGGCATCCAGCCCCGACAGGCTTTGCGGCAGGCTCATGCGGCGCGGCGAGATGGCGGGGCCGCGGGAGGCAAACACAATGCTGTTGCTTTTCTCGGTGGCCAGCACCTCGACCGCGTTGCCGCTGAAGCTGCGGCTGATGCGGCCGACCAGCAGCGCGTAGTCGGGGTGGTCGCGATGCAGGTTGACTACCAGCACACCATCGTGCGTCAGCGCGGCAAAACAATCGTCGTAAAAACGCTGTGAACACAGCGCCGCAGGCTGGCCCTGGTGGTCGAAACCATCGACCAGCAACACGTCGAATCCCGGCGCTTCATGCTGCAGGTAAATCGCCCCGTCCGCCGCAATCACCCTGAAACGTCCGTCGTCTTCGGGCACCTGGAACTCGCCGCGCAGCGCGATCACATGCGGATTGATTTCCAGCACCGTCATCTGGCAGCCGCCCAGTTGCCGGTGGCAGAACTTGGCCAGCGAGCCGCCGCCCAGGCCGATCATGCCGATGTGCGTCGGCGCCGGCTTGAACAGCAGAAAACCCATCATGGTGCGGGTGTAGTCCACGTCCAGGTAGCCGGGCCGGCGCAGCAGCATGCGGCTTTGCAGTTCGCCCAGCGTGAAGTGCAGGGACAGCGCGGCGCCGTCGTTGCGCACAAAGGGTTTGACATGCTGCAAGGACAGGAAGTCGCCGCCGGCAGGTGGACGCGTCATCGGGCATGGGTCCGGTTGCGCAGGTCGATCAGGACCGGCGGCAGTGCCATCGCCACCAGCAGCAGGGCAAGCGGCAAGGTGGCGCTGAAACCCATGGCCTTGAAGGCCAGTGCGCCGGCAATACCGCCCGAAAAAAACAGCCCCAGCAGGCTGGCGTGGATGAACAGCTTGTCGGTGTTGGCCTGCACGAACTGGATGTCGTTGGCCTTGCGCGAGTGGTTCCAGTAGATCAGCCGGCCCAGCTCGATGCCCAGGTCGGTGATCACGCCGGTCATGTGGGTGGTGCGGATCTCCGCATTCGAGATCTTGGTGACGATGGCGTTCTGCAGCCCCATGATGAAACACAGCAGCAGCACCGCGGTCGGCACCAGCAGGGTGGCGAAGGACTTCAGGTTGGCCCCGACCAGACCGAACACCAGCAGCAGCACCGCCTCCAGCAGCAGCGCCAGCGCGTATTTGCTGCGCAGCTCCTGGCGGCGTGCCCAGCTGATCAGCAAGGTGGTGGTGATGGCGCCCGCGACAAAGGCGGCGAGCGAGACCAGGCCGGCCAGCGCCAGGCCGATGCTGCCCAGCACCAGGTCATCGGCGACCGACGACACGATGCCCGTCATGTGGGAGGTGTAGCGGTGCACGGCCAGGAAACCGCCGGCATTGATGGCGCCGGCGACAAAGGCCAGGATGCCGCCGAACTGGCGATTGCTGCGGCGTGTGCGCTCCCGGGCGGTGAGCTGGAGCAGAAAGGTCAGGACCATGGCAGACCCTGATTATCTGCCTGTGCCGGGGCCAGCCATCGATGCGTCGTGTTTCGCTATCAATTCAATAGCTGAAAACGCCCGCTGCACAGGGGCTGAAGGCCAAAAAATGCCGGATCAGATCTCGATCTTGCTGCCCAGTTCGACCACCGAGTTGTTGGGCAGGTTCAGGAAGTCCGCTGCACCGCTGGCGTTGTGGTGCATCTGCGCAAACAGCTTTTCGCGCCAGGGCATCATGCCGCCGCCTATGGTCGGCACCACCACGTCGCGCGACAGGAAGTAGCTGGTGGTCATGGTCTCGAGTTCGCAGCCGCGGGTGCGCATCTGCTGCAGCGCCTTGGGCACGTCCGGATCGTTCTTGAAGCCGTAGTGGATCACCACCTGCCAGCAGTTGTGGCCCAGCGATTCGATCACCAGGCGCTTGTCCAGGCCGATCCACGGTACCTCGTGGTTGTGCACGGTGACAAACAGGTTCTGGTCGTGCAGCACCTTGTTGTGCTTGAGGTTGTGCAGCAGCGCATTGGGCACCGCGCCGGGCTCGGCGGTCAGGAACACCGCCGTGCCTTCAACGCGGACCGGTGGGCTGACAAATACCGCTTCCAGAAAGCTTGGCAGGTCAATCGCGTCGGCACGAAGCTTCTGGTTAAGCAGCGCCCGGCCCTGTTTCCAGGTCATCATGATGGTGAACATGACCACGCCGATCAGCACCGGGAACCAGCCGCCAGCGAGAAATTTCAGGGCGTTGGAGGCGAAAAACATCAGGTCCACGACGAAGAACAGGCCGGTGGCGCCGACACACAGCACCAGCGGCAGCTTCCAGCGGTAGCGAATCACAAAAAAGGTCAGCACCGTGGTGATCAGCATGTCGGTGGTGACTGCAATGCCGTAGGCCGAGGCCAGGTTGGTCGAATTCTTGAACAGGACCACGGCGATCACAATCGCGGCGAACAGCGACCAGTTCACGGCCGGGATGTAGATCTGGCCGGTTTCATGCACCGAGGTGTGGCGGATCTGCATGCGCGGCAGGTAACCGAGCTGGATCGCCTGCTTGCTGACCGAAAAGGCCGCCGACAGCAGGGCCTGCGAGGCAATCACGGTGGCCGCGGTCGCCAGGATCACCAGCGGCACCAGCGCCCACTTGGGTGCCATCAAATAGAAAGGGTTGGTCACCGATTCAGGCGTGTAGATCAGCATCGCGCCCTGGCCGAAGTAGTTGATCAGCAGCGCCGGCATGACCAGCACAAACCAGGCCGTGCGTATCGGCTTTTTGCCGAAGTGGCCGAGATCGGCATACAGCGCTTCGGCGCCGGTGACACACAGCACCAGCGCGCCCAGCAACACAAAGGTGGTGCCCGGATGCTGGAAGATGAAACGCAGCGCATGGTGCGGGCTGAGGGCGCCCAGTACCTCCGGGTGCGCCCAGATGTGCGGGATGCCCAGCACGGCGATGGTCACAAACCACAGCGCGCAGATCGGACCGAAGAACCGGCCGATGCCGGAGGTGCCGTTTTTCTGCACGTAAAACAGGCCGAAGATCACCACCAGCGCAATCGGCATGATGTAGTCGTGAAAGGCCGGTGACAGCAGCTCCAGACCCTCGACCGCCGACAGCACCGAAATCGCCGGCGTGATGACGCCGTCGCCATAAAAAATCGCCGTGCCGAAAATGCCCACGGCCAGCAGCCAGCGCCGCAGTCTGGGCTGGTCGTTGACCGCATTGGTGGCCAGCGCCAGCATCGCGATCAGGCCACCCTCGCCGTTGTTGTCGGCACGCAGGATCAGCGTGACGTACTTCAGGGAAACAATCACGGTGATGGTCCAGAAAACCATCGACAGGATGCCGTAGACGTTGTCCGGGGTCAGGGGCACATAGCCCGATTCGAAGACGACCTTGAGGGCATACAGCACGCTGGTGCCGATGTCGCCGTAAACAATGCCGATGGCGCCCAGGGTGAGCGCCGCAAGAGAAGATTTTTTTCTGGACACAAAAAAATCCCGCTGGAACTGGTCAGGTGGGGGCGCCAGCCGCGGGAGGGTTGCCTTGGGGAAGACTATTTTGCGCCCAGGCGGGCCCTTGGCAAGTCAGCGCAGACCCCTAATCGCGAGAAACCCGGTGGGTTTGTTGCACTGCAACAACTTGTAACCGGACCCCGGCGCGGTCTGTGCCCTCAGCCTGCGGGCGGAAGGGTTGCTGGGCACTATGTTTTTGATAGCTGCCCTCGCATGCCAGACAGGGGCTGGAGGCCAAAAACGCTTCAAACATGGCACCTGGCGGCTTGGCCGGCTGCCTCGCGGCGTCCCCTGCAAGGGGAAAAGGAACGACACGGAGCGAAGCGGAGTGAGGGGCGATAGGGGTTAATCGTAGACTTCGGCATCCGGATCGGTGGCTTCCAGTTCATAACTGGCGGCCAGCATCGCCAGGCGGCCGATCACGCCGTACATGTAGAAGCGGTTGGGACCGCTGGCGCCGGGTGCCACGCCTGGCTGCGGCAGGCGGCCGCTGTCGGCAAACGCCAGCGGCACAAAACTCGAGCCCGGCGCATTGAGGTTCTCGTCGATGCCGCGGTCGGCGTGTACGCGGTAAAAACCGCCGACCACATAACGGTCCATCATGTAGACCACCGGTTCGGCCACCGCGTCGTTGATGCGTTCGTGGGTCTGCACCCCTTCCTGGATGATGACCTCGGTCAGCGGCTGGCCGTCCTTGGTGGTGCTCATCTTGTTTTTGGTCTTGCGGTTGAGCTCGTCCAGGTCTTTCACGTCGCGCACCGTCATGATGCCCATGCCATAGGTGCCGTTGTCGGCCTTGACGATCACAAACGGCTTTTCGTTGATGCCGTATTCCTTGTACTTGCGCCGGATCTTGGTCAGCAGGGCATCGACGTTGCTGGTCAGGCAGTCCATGCCCGTGCCCTCGGCCATGTTGACCTCGCCGCATTTGGCAAACATCGGGTTGATCAGCCAGGGGTCCACACCCAGCAGCTTGCCGAAGCGCTTGGAGACTTCCTCATAGGCCTGGAAATGGCGCGACTTGCGCCGCACCGACCAGCCCGCATGCAGCGGCGGCAGCAGATACTGCTCGTTGAGGTCTTCCAGCATGCCGGGCGTGCCGGCGGACAGGTCGTTGTTCAGCAGGATGGTGCAGGGGTCGAAGTTTTTCAGGCCCAGGCGCCGGTCGGTGCGCACCAGCGGCTCCAGCGTGATCTGCTCGCCGGTGGGCAGGGTCAGCGTGGTCGGTTCGGTGATGTCCGGGCTCAGCGAGCCGAAACGCACGTTCAGGCCGGCCTGGTGGAAGATGCGCTTGAGCTGCAGCACGTTCGACAGGTAGAAGGTGTTGCGGGTGTGGTTTTCGGGGATCACCAGCAGGTTGCGCGCTTCGGGGCAGATCTTCTCGATCGCCGCCATCGCCGCCTGCACCGCCAGCGGCAGCATTTCGGGTGTCAGGTTGTTCCAGCCGCCCGGGTAGAGGTTGGTGTCCACCGGCGCCAGCTTGAAGCCGGCATTGCGCACATCGACCGAGCTGTAAAACGGTGGCGTGTGCTCCATCCATTCGAGGCGGAACCAGCGTTCGATCGCCGGGGTCATGTCGAGGATGCGCTGTTCGAGCTCGTTGGTGGGGCCGTTCAGGGCGGTGATGAGGTGCGGAACCATGGAATCCTCTGGACAATGGGCAAATCGGGCTTCAAAGCTGGGGCCGAAACACGGCGCTTCAAGCCGGCCTGTGTGGGCCGGCCCGGGGCGGACGGACGGCGCTCAGCTCACCTTGATACGGGCCAGCGACGGGTCGGTCGCGTGAACCGCGATCAGGTTGATGCCGGTCTGGAAGTGATGATAGCCCTGCTGCTCCAGCAGCCGTCGCAGGGCCGGCGCGTCGGTCTTGATCGTTTCGATCAGCATCTGCGGCTTGTGCCGGATGATGGACTGGAGCGCGCCCTCCATGGCTTCAATCTCCATGCCCTCGATGTCGAGCTTGAGGAAATCGAGCCGCGACAGGCCCAGGCCGTCCACCGTGATCATGCGCACGGTGTCACCCTGGGCCGGTGTGTAGTCGATGGCCTGGCCGATGAATTCGTTGCCGGCGCGCTGGCGCAACTCGAGCGAGCCGAAGCTGGCGGGTTTGAGGTAGTCGGGCCGCGGAATGCTCAGGCTGCCCTCGCTGGCGCCCAGCGCCGCATGCAGCACCGTGGCATTGAAGCAGTTGTTGAGGGCCACATTGCCGGCCAGCGCATAAAACACGCGCTCCTGCGCCTCGATGCCGATCACGCGGCCCCAGCCGTGCATGTGTTTGGCCCACTCGAGCGTGTGCACGCCGATGTTGGCGCCGCCATCGATGGCCACCACGCCGTCGCCGAAAAATTCGCGCCGCAGCGTCAGCAGCTGCTGGGCCATCAGCACTTCCTGCGGATCAAAGGCCGAGGTCTGGAAAATCTGGTAACCGACACCGTAGCCGCGCGCTTCGTCCACCATGCGGTAGTCGTTGCGGTTGACGATCAGCGAGCCGTGGCTGGACGAGGCCAGGACAAAAGGCAGGGGGCGTGAAATGCTCATGAAGGGGTCCGGTTGGTCGCAAATGTAAGGTCGGCCCTTGCCGGCAGGGCTCAGCCGCGGACTTCGCCCTGGCCCAGCACCACGTACTTGAGCGAGGTCAGGCCTTCGATGCCGACCGGCCCGCGGGCGTGGAACTTGTCGGTGCTGATGCCGATTTCAGCCCCCAGCCCGAACTCGAAACCATCGGCGAAGCGGGTGCTCGCATTCACCATGACACTGGCCGAGTCGACTTCGCGCAGAAACTGCTGCGCATGCATGTGGTCACGCGTGAGGATGGCGTCGGTGTGGTGGCTGGAGTACTTGTTGATGTGGGCAATCGCTTCGTCGACGTCGGCAACCACCTTGATGCTGATGATGGGCGCCAGGTATTCCTCGTACCAGTCCTGCTCGGTGGCGGCGAGCACTTTGGCGCCGGGCAGCTTTGCGAGCAGGGTCTGGGCTTCGGCGTCGCAACGCATTTCGACCCCCTTGGCGGCATAGAGGGCCCCGATTTTTGGCAGGAACGCCGCCGCCACGCCGCGCGCGACCAGCAGGCCTTCGCTGGCATTGCAGGGGCTGTACTTCTGCGTCTTGGCGTTGTCGGCCACGGTCACCGCCATCGCGATGTCGCAGGGATCGTCGACATACACATGGCAGTTGCCGTCCAGGTGTTTGATGACCGGCACTTTGGCGTCACGGCTGATCCGCTCGATCAGGCCCTTGCCACCGCGCGGGATGATCACGTCCACATACTGCGGCATGGTGATCAGCAGGCCGACGGCTTCCCGGTCGGTGGTCGGCACCAGTTGCACCGCCTCCAGCGGCAGGCCGGCGCCCTGCAGGGCCTGCTGCACCAGCGCAGCCAGCGCCTTGTTGGATTCAATCGCCTCCGAGCCGCCGCGCAGGATGCAGGCGTTGCCGCTCTTGATCGCCAGCGAAGCCGCTTCGATCGTGACATTCGGACGGCTTTCGTAAATCATGCCGAACACGCCGATGGGCACCCGCATCTGGCCGACGCGGATGCCGCTGGGCTGCTGCTTCATGCCGATGATCTCGCCGATCACGTCGGGCATGGCCGCGAGCTGCTCGCAGCCGAGCGCGACGGTTTCCAGGGTTTTGGCGTCCAGCTTGAGCCGGTCCAGCATGGGGCCGGCCAGGCCGGCAGCGGCCGCGCGTTGCAGGTCCAGCGCATTGGCGGCCTGCAGGGGGGCGATCTGGCTGCGCAGCAAGCCGGCCAGCGCCGAAAGTGCTCTGTTTTTTGTAGCGGCTGAAGCCCGCGCCATATGGGCCGATGCCGCTTTTGCCTGTGAACCCAGGGCCAGCATCAGGTCCGGGAGCGCACTGCGGGCGGCCAGGGTGTGGGGGGAGTCGGGCGCGTTCATGACGCTATTTTGCCCGGATTCATCGCGCGGGGAGCATGGCCTCAGTTCCGGGCGGGCACGCCACGGCGCTGCATCATGTCCAGGCTCATGGCGCGCAGGGCATCGTCGGTCAGGATGGCCTGCGCCGCAGGATAGGCCAGCCGGTCTTCGGCGGCCAGGTGGTCCACGTACAGTGCGGCAAACCGCTCCAGTGCAGCGGTCTGGCCGGGGGCCAGCGGCGCCCAGTCCGCCGCCGGGCTGTCGCTGACGGCCTGCAGCACGCTGCGCGCCGCGGCCCAGCCAGCTTCCATGGCGCGGTGGTCCTGCAGCAGGCGCTGCACCAGCGCGCGCAGGCCGGCATCCGGCCCGGCCAGCAGCGGCGGGAACACATGGATCTCCTCATCCTGGTGGTGCAG
>PNNC01000051.1 GCA_013824015.1 Polaromonas sp. | reverse complement strand
TGGCGCGCTGAACCGGCCATTCAGCCAGAACATTGGCGCCGACGGCAAATTCAAGCCGGCGGCCGAACTCCGGGCCGAGTTTGAAACGCTGCTGGGCGGCCGCGATCCGGCCAGCGTGGTGCACCACTGCGGCAGCGGGGTCAGCGCCATTCCCAACCTGATCGCGATGGAAATCGCCGGTCTGGGGCGCAGCAGCCTGTACGCCGGCAGCTGGAGCGACTGGTGCAGCGATCCGGCACGGCCGGTCGCCCAGGGCTAGCCGGAAAAAAGTCTGGTGGGCGACATGCAGTGCTTTAGTATTCGTTAGCCCACCATGCCCGACACATCCTCGCCCGAATCCACCCGCCTTCTGGCGGCAGAGCTGATCGAGACGCGCTACTCGCGCGGCCTGCGCTCGCTGCTGCTGATGTTGCTGGTCGGCCTGCCGCTGGTGATGCTGCTGTCGCTGGCCCAGCGCACCGGTCCCGTGCAGCTGATGGTCGTGGGCGTCGCGCTGGCACTGACGGGACTCGGCTACTGGCTGCTGCACAAGGGCTACTACCAGTGGACCAGCCATTTGCTGGTGTTTTCGCTGATCGGCCTGTCATCGGCCGGCATCCTGGCTTACGGTTCGACGCGCAGCGCGCTGCTGCTGGGTTTTGTGGGCGCCGTTGTGGCGGCGGGCATGACCCAGGGAAAAAAATCGCTGGTGGCCGCGGTCGGCGTGAGTGCACTGTCGCTGGGGCTGCTGTGCTGGGCCGAGCTGTCAGGCCTGCTGGCCGCACCCGATTTCAAGGTCAATGTGCGCTTCTGGGCCGTCAACGTGTTGCTGCTCACCGGCATCGCGGTGAGCGTGTACACCAGCCGCCAGGTGGTGCTGCGGGCACTGCGCGAGCAGCATGCCGAACTCCGGCGCCGCGAGGCGGCCGAAGACCGGCTGCGCCTGAGTGAGGACCGCTTCAGCCGGATCTTCCGCAGCAGTCCGGCCGCCATCGTGGTGCAGGCGCTGGAGGACATGACGGTGCTCGACGTCAACCCGGCCTTCGAGCGCATGTATGGCTACAGCCGCGAGGAAATCCTGGGCAGCACCGACGAAGCGCTCTGGCGCTCCCCGGAAGACCGCAGGGCTTTCCAGCTCCAGATGGCGGCCGCCGGTCGCGCCATCAACCTGCCGGTGGAGGGACGCGCCCGTGACGGCAGGCGTCTGCATGTGTTGCTGTCGACCGAGATCGAAGGCATGGGGCATGGACGCATCGTGGTGTCCACCATCACCGATGCCACCGCGGAAACCGAGGCGCGCCAGGCGGCGCGGCAATCGGCCGAGCTGTTTTCCAAGGCCTTCGACTTCAGCCCCATCAACATGACCATCACGCGGGTGCTGGATGGCACCTTCGTGGCGGTCAATGCGGCTGAGGACTCGGTGCAGGGTTTCACGCCAGAAGAACTGATCGGGCGCACCGCGGTCGAGGCCGGCGTGTGGGCCAATGACCAGGACCGCATGCAGTTCATCGCCGATCTGCGCGCGCGCGGTGGCGTGATCAGCCGCGAGAAGCAGATGCGGCACAAAAACGGCGCCATGGTGGACTGCCGGATCTGGTCGGTCATCGTGGAGATCGCCGGCGAGCCCTGCATCCTGAGCTCCACCATCAACATCAGCGAGCAGAAGCGGCGTGAAGCCCTGCTGATCGACCTGGCCCGCGGCCTGTCGGGCGAAACCGGCGAGGCCTTTTTCCGCTCGGCGGTGATGCATCTGGGCAAGGCCATTGCGGCCGACCTGGTGATGGTGGGTGAAACCGGCCCGGACGCCAGCGTCAGCTCGCTGGCGATGATGCGGGATGGCGAGCTGCAGCCCAGCATGACCTATGCGCTGGCCGGCACGCCCTGCGACCTGGCCATCGGCGGCGGTGATTTGTGCGTCTACGGCGACGGCATCCAGCAACTGTTCCCGCAAGACCAGTTCCTGGCCGACGGCGGCTACCGCGCCTATTCCGGCGCCGCACTGCGTGATGCCGACGGCAGTTCCATCGGCATCGTCAACGCTTTCTGGCGCGAGCCGCAGGCCGCTTCGCCCGACCGGGACGCGCTGCTGCAGATTTTTGCCAGCCGCTTCACGGCCGAACTGGTGCGCTTGCGGCGTGACCGCGAGATCCAGCGCCTGAACGAAACGCTGGAGCAACGCGTGAACGAACGCACCGACCAGCTGCGCGCGACCAATGCCGAACTGGAATCCTTCGGTTACTCGGTCTCCCACGACCTGCAGTCGCCACTGCGCAGCATCGAGGGGTTCAGCGTGCTGCTGGCGCGCCGGCTCAAGGGCCGGCTCAGCGAGGAGGAGGAGCGCCTGTTCGACCGGGTGCGCGTCAACGTCGTGCGCATGCACGAGCTGATCAACGACCTGCTCGCCCTGGCCCGCGCCAGCAAAGGCAAGCTGGTGCTCGAGCAGGTGGACCTCAGCGCCATCGCCGGGCAGGTCGTCGCCCAGTTGCGCCAGCGCGATCCACAGCGCCAGGTCCAGGTGTCCATCCAGGACGGGATCAGCAGGCGCTGCGACAGCAAGTTCGCACGCATCATCCTCGAAAACCTGCTCGGCAACGCCTGGAAATACTCGCGCGACAAGGCCGACGCGACCATTGCTTTCGGCGCCCTGCCCCACCGCGAGGGCGGGCGCAAGATGCTGTTCGTGCGCGACAACGGCGCCGGCTTCGACATGGCCCATGCCGGCAGCCTGTTCAAGCCGTTTCACCGGCTGCACCACGAAAACGAGTTCGAGGGCAGCGGCATCGGACTGGCGACGGTGCACCGCATCCTGGAGCGGCACGGCGGCACCATTCGCGGCGAGTCGGCAGCGGGCGCCGGAGCCTGTTTCTATTTTTCGTTTGATCCGAAGTTTGGATCCTCGGCCTGATTCGCAGGCCGGCCAGACGGAGATGTCTCGGCGCCAGCATCACGCTGCGCCTGCGCTCCGTGACGGACCATGGTTTTAACTCCCCACTCCCAACCCCCCGCCCTTCCCTCGCCCCGCCGGGCGAGAGAAGGGAGCCTCATCTGGCCGCGTGTACTGCACTCGCGTGCAAACTTGACGGTCTGTTAAGAGTCCCGTCCTTGAAGCGCTGCGCGCTTCAAGGACTCCGGATGAATTCGGTATTGGTATCTTGTATTGGTCTTCGCCCCACCCGTCGGGCTGGGCCGAGGAGCGCAGATGGAGGCGGGATCAGGGCGGCAGTTGTCCGAGCGAAGCGAGTTCTGCCGACCCCCGCCGGAATCGAGCACCACAGGTTGCCCGCAGCGAAGCGGAGGGACCCAGACCATCGGGTCGCCTTCTCTTTGCTTACTTTCTCTTGGCGACGCAAGAGAAAGTGAGTCGCCCGCCGGGGCGAGACCCGGCTTGCCACGCGCACCACACAGCGTAGCGGGCCGGAGGCAGCCGCGATGCAATCGCCATCTACACGCGCGGCGATTTCACGTGTTCCGGCCTCACGCCGATGCCCACCGCATAGGCCGGCAATCCCAGCAACACAGGAAAGCGGTTCATCAGCCGCAGCGGCCAGGGCACGGCCAGCGGTGTGTCGTCCGGCACGCCGGCGCTGGCGAGAACCGGCGTGAGCACGCGGTTCTGGATCGCCAGCTGCACCGCTTGCGTGATACGTGTCGGCAGCAGGCGGCGCTTCTGGACCCGGGCCAGCAGGCTGGTCAAGGCCTCGGCCGACACTTCCGCATCGGCCAGCGCTTCGGCCAGCAGATTGGCCGCCGCTACCGCATCCTGAATCGCCAGGTTGATGCCCACGCCGCCGATGGGCGACATCGCGTGGGCAGCGTCACCCAGGCACAGCAGCCCGGGGCGCCACCACTGCTCGAGCCGGTCCAGCGTCACGGTCAGCAGCTTGATGTCGTCCCAGCTGGCCAGTTGCCCGACGCGGTCAGCGAACGCCGGCACCAGCCGCACCAGGTCGGCGCGGAAGGCCTCGAGCCCGCGCGCGCGCAGGGTCGCGAGCCCGCCTTTGGGGATGACATAGGCGCATTGCCAGTAGTGGCCACGGTTGATCATCGCGAGGAAACGGCCACGGTCGATGCGGCCGCCGGTGACCGGCGAATCGCCCGGCAAGCGGGACAGGCGCATCCACAACACGTCGATGGGCGCCCCCAGATCACGCACCGGCAAGCCGGCCGACTGGCGCACCACCGAGCGGCGGCCGTCGGCGCCAATCACCAGGTCGGCCAGCACCTGGCGGGGGCCACCGGATGTGGCCACCGACACCCCCGTGACCCGACCGCACTGCTGCAGCACACCGGTGACCTCGGCGTTTTGCATCAGGCTGAACGTGGAAAAGGCCTCGGCCTCGTCGCGCAGGAAATCCAGAAACTCCCACTGCGGCACCATCGCGATGAACCTGCAACGCGTGGACAGGCGGGAAAAGTCGGCAATCGCCACATCGCTGTCGCCGATGACCGCGCGCAGGACCTGCACCGCGTCATGCGGGCGCGCCAGGAAGCGCTTCAGCAGGCCCAGCTCATGCATCACCTGCAGGGTCGACGGGTGCACTGTGTCGCCGCGGAAATCACGCAGGAAATCCCCGTGTTTTTCGAGCACCAGCACCTCCACCCCGGCGCGCGCCAGCAGCAGGCCCAGCATCATGCCGGCGGGGCCGCCGCCGACGATGCAGCATCGGGTGGTGAAGGCAGTCAGGGGGGCCGTCATGGCCTGCCTAGCTTAGTCCCTCGCAGAAAGCCCCGCAAGGCGGCCGGTCAGGACGACTGCCGCGCTGCACGCTCGGCGCTGACAATCTGGTCGAGCAGCGCGAGCGGATCGGTGTTGTGCGCAAAGGTGCGGGCCTCCGCCTGGTCGGCGGCACTGATCTGGAGTTTGTCGGCCACCTTGCCCATGAGCCGGAGCATGGCCGTCATCTCGCGTTCGTTGAGCAGGTTGATCTGCAGGTCGAGCTGGTGACGCCGTTCGTTCTCGCGGCTGGCAATGTTCTGCCCGATCATGATGAAGAAGGACAGGAAAATCGCCTCCAGCGACACCACCATGGTCAGAAAGGTGAAGGGATAGGGATCGAAGGCCAGCGGGCTCGCATTGAAAGCCAGCCAGCTGATGAAAAACACCGCATGCAACCACAACACCGGCGCCGTGCCGCAAAAGCCGGCGATGCTGGCGGCCAGGCGGTACGCCCAGGGCCGGCGCGCCTGGCGCTCACGCTCGAGTTGCAGGATGGCCTCGATGTTGCTGCGTGTCAGCTCCTCGATGCTTTCGCTGGCAGGCGCGGCACGCCGGGGCGCTTGCCCCGGGCGTGAGCCTGCGGCAGGTCCGGCCAGTTGCATCAGGCCGGGACGTCGGCGCTGGCGAGCAGCTCTTCCTTGAGCGCCTTCAGCTCGGCAACCATGGCTTTGAGATCCATGTCGCTTTTACGGGCCTTGGGGAACATCTCCTCGCGCTCTTCTTCGACATGGTGGTCGATGTATTCACCCAGCACGATGACCTTGGCGTCGAACAGCGCTTCATCGGCGTCCATGCCGGAAATCTGCGCGATCAGGTCCTTGGCGCTGGCATGCTCGACTTCGGCCTCGTTGAGCAGCGCATCGTCGCCGATGGCTTCGCGGGCGGCGGGATAAAAGATCTGCTCCTCGATCTCGGCATGCACCGTCAGCTCCTTGCAGATCCTGTCGGCCAGCGCCTTGCGCTCGTCGGCAGGGGCCTCGGCTTCGCTGAGTTTCTTGAACTGGGTGAACAGCTTCTTGACGGCAATATGGTCGGCGTCGAGCAGGTCAACGGCGTCATTCATCTTGGGGGGTGCTTTGCTCATGGTGGGCTTCCTTGGGTTGTGGGTTGCTGTGTTCGGTCACGGTGCCAGCGGTCTTGTCGGTCACGCCTGCCAGACACCAAAACGACTCTAGGCAGTGGCCTGGCGCCGCCTTGTCGGACGCCGTTGAACTTGTTGTAGGACGGAATGCGCCGGACCGGCCGCTGAGCTGCGTCTGTCCTACACCCAAAGACTCACCGCGTTGACACGCGCCGCGGCGCTGCCCTGCTCTGCTGAACGCCCCTTGTTTGAGGAGCACCCATGGCCAGCACACCCCCTTCCCCTGCCCGCAAGAACCGGCCGGCTGCCACCGTGCGCAGGCAGCGCGCCATCCAGGCGACGCAGGATGCCGCCGATGCGCAAAAGCCAAAAAAACCACCGGCCGCGAAAGCCGTGCAGGCAGGCGCGAGGCGTCAGCCAGCCACACCCCTGCCGCGCCAGCACCTGCGCAAGCCCGGCCTCGAAGCCGACATGGCGCTGTCACCGAACTTCCTGGCGCCGACCTATGAAGGCAGCAACAAGCTGCGTGGAAAAGTGGCGCTGATCACCGGCGGCGACTCCGGCATCGGCCGCGCGGTGGCGGTGCTGTTTGCACGCGAGGGCGCGGACATCGCGCTGGCCTACCTGAACGAGCATGTGGACGCGCGCGAGACGCAGCGCTGCGTCGAGGCCGAGGGCCAGGCCTGTGTGCTGATCCCCGGCGATGTCAAGAACCCGGCCTTTGCCACCAGGGCGGTCGCCAGAACCCTCAGGGAATTCGGCCAGCTCGACATCCTGGTCAACAACGCCGCCTTCCAGGAACACGCCCAGGGCCTGGAAGAACTCGACGACCAACGTCTCGAGGAAACCTTTCGCACCAACATCTTTGGCTACTTCCACATGGCCAGGGCCGCCGTGCCGCATTTGCGCAGCGGCGCCTGCATCATCAACACCGGTTCGGTGACCGGGCTGGAAGGCAGCGCCCACTTGCTGGACTATGCGGCGACCAAAGGCGCGATCCACGCCTTCACCAAGTCGCTGGCCAGCAACCTGATCGACAGGGGCATCCGTGTCAACGCGGTGGCGCCGGGCCCGGTCTGGACCCCGCTGAACCCGGCCGACAAGTCGGCCCGGGACATCCAGCAGTTTGGCGGGAAAACCGACATGAAGCGCCCGGCGCAACCGGAAGAAATTTCGCCGGCCTATGTGTTTCTGGCCGCGCCCGTGTGTTCGGGCTACATCACCGGCATCGTGCTGCCGATCACCGGCAGTATCGGGGCCTGAGCCGATTTTTGGATCAAATCGGGCCCTGGCCCCTGTCCGGAAAGGGCCAGCAGCTATCTATTTGATAGCGTTGACAGGGTGCTACGATTTGTGCACCCCCCACTTTCCCCTGAAAAGCATGACCCACGCGCTGGACGTCGTCACCTATGGTGAAGCCATGATGTTGCTGGTGGCCGACCGGCCCGGCGCGCTCGAGGATGCCGGCGCCTTTCTCAAACGCACGGCCGGCGCGGAGACCAATGTCGCCATCGGCTTGGCCCGCCTCGGCCTGAAGGTCGGCTGGGCCAGCCGCCTGGGCACCGACATGATGGGGCGCTACCTGATGCGCGAGATGGCGGCCGAAAGCATCGACTGCTCACAGGTTGCGTTGACGCCGGCGCAGCCGACCGGTTTCATGATCAAGGGCAGTGTCAGCGACGGCAGCGACCCGCCCATCGAATACCACCGCAAGGGCTCGGCGGCCAGCCACATGGGACCGGACGACGTCGACAGCGACTGGCTGCTGTCGGCGCGGCACCTGCATGCGACCGGCGTGTTCCCGGCGATCTCCGCCAGCACGCTGCTGCTGGCGCGGCGCAGCATGGACATCATGCGCGGCGCCGGGCGCAGTGTCTCGTTCGATCCCAACCTGCGGCCGGCGCTCTGGGCCTCGCCGGCCCTGATGGTGGAAACCATCAACGACCTGGCGGCGCGCGCGGACTGGGTGCTGCCCGGCCTCGAGGAAGGCCGCTTGCTGACGGGCGAACACAGCGCCGAGGGCATCGCGCATTTTTACCGGCAGCGCGGCGCAAAGCTGGTGGTGGTCAAGCTGGGTGCGCAGGGCGCGTATTTTGATGGCGAAGGCGGCAGCGGCCGGGTCGCCGGTTTCCCGGTGGAAAAAGTGGTGGACACGGTGGGGGCCGGCGACGGTTTTGCGGTTGGCGTGATCAGCGGCTTGCTGGCCGGCCTGGCGGTTGCTGCAGCGGTACGGCGCGGCGCCTGGATAGGTGCGCGGTCGGTGCAAGTGCTGGGCGACAGCGAAGGCCTGCCGTCGCGGGCCGAGTTGCTGGCCAGCGGTCTATAGGGAAAATCAGGCCCCAGCCCTTGCCGGACAAGCGCTGGCAGCTATCAAAATGTGAGCGCGACCCCGCGGCCCTGCCGCTGGGGAGGCCGGCGGCTAATTGCCGAGCGGCGGGCGTGTGGTTTCGGCCGGCTCTTCCATGTCCGGGGACACCAGCGAACGGCGCGCGTCCTCGTCACGCTCCTCGGCGGTGGGCTCAGGAAAGGGCTTGACCACTGGCTTGTTCAGGATGCCCTGGCCGTCGGGCGTGGAATCTTCAGGCATGGCGGCTCCCTCCAGGCAATTACATCGGTTGCGGTGTGGGCTGCACCTGCCCGGGGTTGGGCGGGGCGGAGAGCGGCTGCACCGGCTCGGGCGGGGGCACGTTGGGGTCAGTGGCCATGGTTGTTGTCGCCTCTGCTGGTGTCGCTGCCGGGCTCGGTCGGTCTGTCGAGGTCGCGGATCATGGCTTCACCCTCGCGGTCGCGCCCATCGGAGGGAATGTCGCGCTCGCCGATCGTCAGTCCGGGCTCCTCGTCCAGCGGCGGACGCGGCTTCTGCCCCGCAGAGGCTGAAGGATTGCGTTCATTGCCGTTGCGCCCCGGGTCGGCCGGCAGCGGTGGCGTCGGGTCGGTGTTGCTGTCGTCGCCGGGCGGGACGGTGTCCTCTTCCGGCGCGGGTGTGGGTTCGGCGTGCATGTTCACAGGCCGGTCACCAGCAGGATGGGCGCGGTTTCGGTGACCACCGCCGCTGCGGCTGCCATGCTGGCGCAGATGGTGGTGAAGTAGGCAATCCAGGCCGCCATCAGGCGGCGCGCGCGCCGGGGTTTGGCAGGACGGTGTTGCGGGGTGAGCAGTTTCATGGCGCATCCTTCGGTTGAATGCCTCCATGATGATCACGCCCCGGCAGCGGGTTTATAGGTTGCGATGCCCTGTTCGTGTCAGCCTGCGGCTGACACCGCGGCCGGTGCCCGCCGCTCAGTGCGAATGGGCCAGCCCGCTGACCACCGTCACCAAGGTGATGCCGACGGCCAGCCAGCCGATCTGGGCAAAGGTTTCACGGGCGCTCAGGCGCTTTTGCAGCTGCGGGATCAGGTCGGCCAGCGCCACATAGACAAAACTGCTGGAGGCTACCACCAGGAAGTAAGGCAGCCAGTCGTGCAGCATGTCGACCAGCACGTAACCGACCAGGCCGCCCAGCGCAGTGACCGCGCCGGCCAGCGACACCTTGATCAGGGCTGCACTGCGGTTGCTCGATGTCTGGCGCAGCACCACGAGGTCGCCCATGTGGTGCGGAACTTCGTGCGCCAGCACCGCCAGCGCGGTGATCACGCCCAGGCGCATGTCGGCCACAAAGGCCGACGCGATCAGGATGCCGTCGCCGAAGGCGTGCACGCTGTCGCCGGTCAGGACGGCCCAGCTGCCGGACCGGGCCGGCGCGTGGTGATGGTGGTGATGGTGGTGCCCATGCTCCAGCGCGCCCGGCGAGGTGTGCACCCGTTCGGCCTGAACGGAGTTGGCGGTGCGCACCGGCGCCAGCAGCTCGCCTGGCCCGGCTTCAGCGCTTTCCGGGTCGTGGTGTTCGTGGCCGTGGTGGTAGAGCTCGGCCTTGTCGAGCAGGAAAAAAAACACCAGGCCCACCAGCAACACCGAAAACAGCTCCTGCGCGCCGGCCTGGCTCTCAAACGCCTCCGGCAGCAGGTGCATGAAGGCGGTGGCCAGCAAGGCGCCGGCCGCCAGGCTCAGCATGTGGGTGGTGTAGCGCGCCAGGATGCCGAAACTGAGCAGCGCAGCCAGCCACACGCTGCCGATGCCGGCAGCCAGGGTTCCGGTCAAAATTGCTATCAAAGTCATAGCTGCTTACGCCCGATCTGTATGGGCTGGAGCCCGAAAATTTATACCAATGGCGGCACTGCCGCGCGCATCGCCCAACGCGCGAAAAAGCCGCCGCACATCGCTGTGGGGCGGCTCCGTGCCGGGGCTGCCTGAAGTTTAAGCGACGCCGTTGGCCTTGAACCACGCCAGAGCGCGTTTCCAGCCGTCCTCGGCCGGCTCCTTGCGGAAGCTCGGACGGTAGTCGGCGTGGAAGGCGTGCGGGGCATCAGGGTACACCACAAACTGCGAGGCCTTCGCGGCCGGGCTGCCGCTCGCCAGCGCGGCTTTCATTTTTTCAACCGTGTCGAGCGGAATGCCGGTGTCCTGGCCACCGTACAGACCGAGCACCTTGCCGTGCAGGATGGGGGCAATGTCCACCGGGTGTTTGGGCGTCAGGTCGGTGCTGGCGCCGACCAGCCGTCCGTACCAGGCGACGCCGGCCTTGACGGCAGGGTTGTGCGCCGAATACAGCCAGGTGATGCGGCCACCCCAGCAAAAGCCGGTGATGCCGACCTTGCCGGTGTCGCCGCCGTTGGCGCCGGCCCATTTGACCGCGCCGTCGAGGTCGGCCATGACCTGCGCATCGGGCACCTTGGACACCACCTCGGCCATCAGCCTGGCCATCTCGCCGTACTGCGTCGGGTCGCCCTGGCGCGCAAACAGCTCGGGCGCAATCGCCAGGTAGCCGGCCTTGGCAAAGCGGCGCGCGGTGTCGGCGATGTATTCGTGCACGCCGAAAATTTCCTGGATCACCAGGATCACCGGCAGGTTGGTCTTGCCGGCCGGCGCGGCGTAATAGGCCGGCACCTTGAAACCGTTGACTTCAAATGTCGTCTCGCCGGCCTTCAGGCCGTCGGAGGAAGTCTTGATGGCGGTCTGCGCCATGATGGGCAGCGCCGTGGCGGCATAACCGACGCCCAGCGCCGCTTTCAGCGCGGTGCGGCGGGTCGCGCCGTTTTCGGTGCTTTGCCCCGGGAGCAGGGAATCGAATTCGGCTTTCTGGTCGCTGTGGAACATGGCAAGTCCTCAAGGTGGTGGTTGAAACAAACCGTCGTAGTCTAGGCGGTCGTGAAGTTTCCTGCCAGTCCATGGAATTACCGTGAGGTCATCCCCTGCGGTGATCAGACAATCCGTACGCTGAGCTCCGGCAGCCCGTCAATGTGGCACTCAATCACGTCGCCCTTGACCACCGGCCCGACGTTTTCGGGCGTGCCCGAATAAATGATGTCGCCCGGAAACAGCTCGAAAGCCTCGGACAGCCTGGAGATCTGCTCCGCCACCGACCAGATCATGTGGTTCAGCGTCGCGTTCTGTTTGATCTGGCCGTTGACCTTCAGCCAGATCGCGCCCTTGGTGTAGTGGCCGGTCTGCGCCACCTTGTGGATGGGGCCGATCGGCGCCGACCGGTCGAAACTTTTGCCGATTTCCCAGGGTTTTTTCTGGTCACCCATGCCGCGCTGCAGGTCGCGCCGCGTCATGTCCAGGCCCAGCGCATAACCGTAGACGCAGTCCAGTGCCGTACTCATCGGGATGTTGCGCCCGCCCCGGGACAGCGCGGCCACCAGCTCCACCTCGTAGTGGTAGTTTTTGGTCAGCGACGGATAGGGATGGTCGGCCACCGTGCCGGGCGGCACGACCTGGATCGCGTCAGTCGGTTTCTGGAAAAAGAAAGGCGGCTCGCGTGTCGGGTCCGAACCCATCTCGATCGCATGGGCGGCATAGTTGCGGCCTATGCAGTAGATCCGTCGCACCGGGAACATCTCGCTGCTGCCGGCGATCGGCACAAAGGTGTCCGCCACCCGGAACGGCGTGGCCGGCGGCTGGCCCGGCATGCCGGTGGTGGCGCAGCCGCTGATGGCGCCTGCCGCCATCAGGGCGGCGCCGGATTGCAGCAGCCCGCGCCTGCCGAGGTCCGTGGTGGGGGTGAGGTGTGTCATGGCTGTCTCCTGGGTGTTGTTGTCAGCAGGCAGCTTAAGCCGCCTACGGCGGTCGCGGCCGGACGCAATCAGGCTTTAAGCGGACGATTCAATGCAGTGCTGCTGCAGTGCAGCAAGCGCCCTGCAGACGCCTAGGCCGCGCCGGAAATCCGCGCGCGCACCGCGTCGCGGAAGGCCCGTGGTGTCTGGCCGAAACGCTGGCGAAAGCGACGCGCAAAGTAGGCCTCATCGGCAAAACCCGAGGCGTGCGCGACGGCCGCGATCCGCTGGCTGCTGTGCATCAGCAGTTCCTGGGCGAACTCCAGCCGTCGCTCGGTCACGAGGTCGGTGAAGGTTTTGCCGGTTTCCTTTTTGAGCAGATGTGTCAGGTAGTTCGGCGACAGAAAGGCCGCGGCGGCGGCATCGGCCAGCGTGATCTCGCCCGCCAGGTGCTCGCGGATGTAACGCAGCGCGCGTTGCAGGCCGGCGCGCCGGCTGCCCTGCTGGGCCTGGCTGGCCGCCAGCCGCAGCAGGTCGGCTTCGAACTTGCGGCAAACCAGCGCGATCAGCTGCAGCATCAGCCCGCGGATCATCTCGACGGAGCCGAAGCGGCGACTGGCGTTTTCCGCAGCGAGCCTGTCGAGCAGTGCTTCCACTTCCACAAACTCGTCCTCGGTGAAATGAAAGTCCGCGTACTCCTGGAACAGGAAAGGCGCAAGCTCCGGCGCGCGGCTCAGCGGCACGTCTTCGAGGTCCAGCGGATCGACGTCCAGGCCAGGCCGCAAAAACTGTTGCGCCATGTTGATGATGACGTAGCGCGAGCCTTCCGGATGCGGGATCACATGCACACGGTAGGGCAGGATGAAACTCAGGCTGCCGCGCCGGAACGGCCGCACCGTGCCGGCCACGTTCTGCTCGGTATCGCCCTGCAGGCTGATCTGGATCTGGAAATACTCGTGCCGGTGCGGGCGCACCAGCGGCGGACGTACGAGCTGCGAGCGGATGTCGAAGTCCAGGTGGTCGGCACGTTCGGACATGCCATAGGTTTTGATGTCCATGCTGGCCGCATTGTCGGCGTTTTGTGCCCGGCCGGGCCGCCCGGCGTTCACCCGCCCGACAGCTGCAACAAGGCCAGCCTCACCTGCTGCAGCACACCCGCCCACTGCCCGGGCACGGTCTGCCGGAACAGACGCGCGCTCGGGTACCAGGGGCTGTCGGCGCGGTCCAGCAGCCAGCGCCAGTCCGGATGGGTCGGCAGCAGCAACCAGACCGGCCGGCCGAGCGCGCCGGCCAGGTGCGCGACGCTGGTGTCCACACTGACCACCACGTCCACCAGCGCACACAGGGCGGCGGTGTCGCTGAAATCGGCCAGTGTTTCGCCGAAGTGCAGCAGGTCCGGCCGCGCCTGCAGCGCCGGCAGGTCGGCCTCGCGCACGTCCTTTTGCAGGCTGACCGCCTGCACGCCGTCGGGCAACAACGCCAGGAATTGCGCCAGCGCGATGCTGCGTTTGTGGTCGTGCTGATGGCCGCTGCTGCCGCTCCAGACCAGGCCGACGCGGGGCCGCGTGCGCGGGCCCAGCGCGCCCTGCCACCGGGCGATCTTCGCGGCGCTCGCGTGCAGATAGGGCACGGCGGCGGGAATGTCGTCCAGCCGCGTGTTGAAGGCCAGCGGCAGGCTCAGCAAGGGGCATTGCAGGTCGAAGGCCGGTGCCGGCTCGCCGGGCGACAGCACCTGAACCACGCCCGGCAGTCCCTGCATCAGGCTGCGCAGCGGTGGCTGCACTTCAAGAAGCACCCTGGCGCCGCGCCGCGCCACCTCGGTGGCATAACGGCAAAACTGCAAGGTGTCGCCCAGGCCCTGCTCAGCGTGTAGCAACAGTGTTTTGCCCTGCAGTGCCGTGTCGCCACTCCAGCGCGGCCGCTGGAAATGCGGGCTTTTGCGCTCGCGGAAGTCCGCGCGCTCCCAGCGGTAGTCATAGGCCGGCCAGCCTTCCTCGAACCGGCCGAGCTGCAGCAGGCCCAGCGCCAGGCTCCACCGGGCGTGTGCATCGGCGGGGTCCAGCAGCACGGCCTGGCGGTAGCTCTGCAGCGCCGCGTCGGGCCGTTGCAGTTCCTGGAGGATGTTGCCGCGGTTGGTGTGAAAGCTCACACAAGCCGGCTCCACGGCAATGGCGCGCTCATAACTGAGCAGCGCCTCTTCCGGCCGGCCCAGGTTGCTCAGGGTGTTGCCGCGGTTGTTGAAGGCCTGCGCATACGCCGGCTGAAGTGCCAGCGCCTGGTCAAAGGCTGCCAGCGCCTGCGGGTAGTGACCCGCCAGGCGCAGCACGATGCCGCGGTTGTTGTGAAAGTGGGCGCGGCCCGGTTCCAGCGCAATGGCCTTGCCGTAACTTTCCAGCGCCTCGGGAAACCGCTGGAGCGCCTTGAGCACATTGCCACGCTGGTTGTGGCTGTCGGCCTCACCGGGCTGGCCTTGCTGGCGCGCCAGCGCATTGTCGTAATCGTCCAGCGCGGCTGCCCACAGCCTCAGGTCCTGCAGCACGGCGCCGCGGTTGACATAGGTCACGGCGTGCTGCGGATGGGCCTCGATCGCCCGGGTCATCAGCTGCCGGGCGCGCTGCAGGTCGCGGGTTTGTGCGGCAGCCACACCCGACAGGTGCAGCGCGTCGAAGTGCAGGGGCTGCAACTGCAGCACCTGGGCATACAGCGCGACGGCTTCGGTCAACTGCTGCTTCTGGTGCAAGGCCCAGCCCTGCGCAAAAAGCTGCTGCGCCTCCAAAGCCGCGCCGTCCGCCGACGCCATCTCAGTGCGCCTGTTCCCAGTTCGGGCCGAAACCGATCTCGGCCAGCAGCGGCACCTTGAGGTCGGCAACCCCGGCCATCAGGCGCGGGATCTCGGTACGCACCCACTCGACCTCGGCCTCGGGCACCTCGAACACCAACTCATCGTGCACCTGCATGATCATTTTGGTGGCGCGTTTTTCCGCGTCGAGCACGTCCTGCACCTTGACCATGCTGAGCTTGATCAGGTCGGCGGCCGTGCCCTGCATCGGCGCGTTGATGGCCTGGCGCTCTGCCGCCTTCTTGCGCGGTCCGTTGCCGCCGTTGATCTCGGCGAGGTAGAGGCGGCGGCCGAACACCGTCTCGACAAAATGATGCTTCTGCGCGAACAGCACGGTCTGCTCCATGTAGTTCTTGACGCCGGGGTAACGCTGGAAGTACTTGTCGATGTAGGCCGCTGCCGCCTTGGTTTCGATGCCGAGGTTGCGCGCCAGACCGAAGCTGCTCATGCCGTAGATCAGCCCGAAGTTGATGACCTTGGCATAACGCCGCTGCTCGCTGCTGACCTGGGCCAGATCCACGCCGAAGACCTCGGCCGCCGTGGCCTTGTGCACATCCAGGCCGTCGGTGAAGGCCCGCAGCAGCGCCTCGTCACCGCTGAGATGGGCCATGATGCGCAGCTCGATCTGGGAGTAGTCGGCGCTGGCAATCACGCTGCCGGCCGGCGCCACAAAGGCTTCGCGCACACGCCGGCCCTCGGGTGTGCGCACCGGGATGTTCTGCAGGTTGGGGTCATTGCTGGACAGCCGCCCGGTCACGGCAACGGCCTGGGCGTAATGGGTGTGGACACGCCCGGTGCGCGGCAGCGCGAGCTGCGCCAGCTTGTCGGTGTAGGTACCCTTGAGCTTGGACAGCGAGCGGTGCTCCAGCAGCTTGGCCGGCAGCGGGTAATCCTCGGCGAGTTTTTCCAGCACCTCCTCGTCGGTGCTGCGCGCGCCGCTCGGTGTTTTCTTGATCACCGGCATGCCCAGCTTGTCGAAGAAAATTTCGCCGAGCTGCTTCGGACTGCCGAGGTTGAAGGGCTGGCCGGCAATCTCGTAGGCCTCGGCCTCGAGCTGCAGGATGCGCTGGCCCAGCTCATGGCTTTGCGTGGCCAGCATGGGCGCGTCGATCAGCACGCCGTTGCGCTCGATGCGGTACAGGGCCTCGCTGCTCTGCATCTCGAGTTCATAGATGAAGCGCAGCTTGTCATTGGCCTGCAGCTGCGGCCAGAGCACGCGGTGCACGTCCAGCGTCTGGTCCGAGTCCTCGCAGGAGTATTCGGCCGCCCTCGCGATATCGACCTGGTTGAACCTGATCTGGTGCGCGCCCTTGCCGCACAGGTCCTCGTAGTTGATGCCGCTGCGACCCACATGGCGCTCGGCCAGGCTGGCCAGGCCGTGCGGCTTGGTCACTTCCAGCACATAACTCTGCAGCATGGTGTCGTGGGCGTAGCCCTGGACCTCGATGCCGTGGTTGGCAAACACATGCCGGTCGTACTTGACATGTTGTCCGAGTTTGGCTTTGGCCGGGTTCTCCAGCCAGGGCTTGAGCCGCGCCAGCACCTCGTGCTGCGGCAGTTGCGCCGGCGCATCGGGGTAGTCGTGGGTCAGTGGAATGTAGGCAGCCTCGCCGGGCTTGACGCTGAAACTCAGGCCGACGATCTGCGCCTGCATTTCGTCGAGCGAGGTGGTTTCGGTGTCCAGCGCCACCAGCTCGGCCGCCTCGATTTTTTCCAGCCAGGCATCAAACAGGGCCCAGGTCAGCACCGTGTCGTAATGCAGGTTGCTGGTGCGCTCGGCCAGCGGCTTGTCCAGAAATGCGGGTTCATCAAAAAGTCCGGGCTCATCGCTGGAAGCGGCCGGGCTGGTACGAGCCTGGCGATGGCCTTCCGGACCTGCAGGCATTTCTGCCGGGGCGTCTTGGGCCTCGATGCTTCGGACCAGCCCCTTGAACCCGTACTTTTCGTAGAAAGCCTTGAGGGCTTCTGTCTGCTGGGGGCCCATGGCGATGGAGTCCATGGCAGGCAGGCCCTCGATGTAATCCGCGAGTTCGCAGTCCTTCTTGATGGTCAGCAGCTCGCGGCCTTTGGGCAGCCAGTCCAGCGACTGGCGCAGGTTGTCGCCGACCACACCCTTGATCTCGCCGGCCCGCGCCACCAGCGCATCGAGCGAGCCGTATTCGAGCAGCCACTTGACGGCGGTCTTGGGACCAACCTTGGGCACGCCCGGCACGTTGTCCACCGCGTCACCGACCAGCGCCTGGTAATCGACCATGAGCCTGGGCGGTACGCCGAACTCGGCCTCGACACCCGCCAGGTCGCGGCGCCGGTCATTCATGGTGTCGATCACCGTGATGTGTTCATCGACGAGCTGGCTCAGGTCCTTGTCGCCGCTGGAGATGATGACCTCGATGCCCTGTTGCGACGCCATGCAGGCCAGCGTGCCGATCACGTCATCGGCCTCCACACCCGGCACGTCGAGCACCTTCCAGCCGAGCAAACGCACCACCTCGTGGATGGGGGCGACCTGGCTGCGCAAATCGTCGGGCATCGGCGAGCGTTGCGCCTTGTACTCGGGATAAAGCGCGTCGCGAAAGGTCGGCCCTTTGGCATCAAACACGCAGGCGGCGTAATCGGCCCGCACGTCCTTGCGCAGCTTCTGCATCATGTTGACCATGCCGCGGATGGCGCCGGTGGCCGGGCTGGCCGGGTCCCCCGGGTCGGCGCGCAGATCCGGCATGGCATGGAAGGCGCGGTACAGGTAGCTGGAGCCATCCACCAGCAGCAAGGTTTTTTTGTCGGTGCTCATACTGTGATTGTCAGCTATATCCATGGGCGCGCCGCCCCCCTACAATGCTCCCATGCACCACCCTATTTGCTCCCTTCTGCTCGCTGGCGCCGCTGCCGCGTTGGCCGGCGCCCCGGCCCTGGCCCAGACGGCGGCACCTGCCCCGGCGGCAGCGCCCGCACCAGCCCTGCAACCCGGCACCAACCCGGCCAGCCGCCGGCCGGACCCGGCGATCCAGCGCATCCGCACCGAAGACGCCGGTTCACGCATCGATGAGCTGCGCGTGGGCGGTGAAACCCAGAGCATCACGGTGCAGCCCAAGGCCGATGTGCCGGCTTATGAGGTGCTGCCGTCGGAGGCCACCAAGGGCGGCGGCACCGGCCCGTCCAAATCGGGTCCCGGCGCCACCGGCAGCCGTGTCTGGAACGTGCTGAAGTTCTAGCTCCCGTTCCGGGCATGGCCGTCTACACCGAAGTCTCGCTCGACGAGGCCGCTCCCCTTTTGCAGTCGCTCGGACTGGGGCAACTTCAAAACATCAGCGCCTGCGCGGGCGGGATCGAGAACACCAACTACTTTGTGGACACCGACCAGGGCCGCTATGTGCTGACCCTGTTCGAGCGCCTGAGCTTCGAGCAGTTGCCGTTTTACCTGCACCTGATGAAACACCTGGCCCAGCACGGCATCCCGGTGCCGGAGCCGCAGGCCATCGCGCCGGGCGGTGCCGGGCAGCCCGGCGAGATCCTGCTGCGCCTGAAAGACAAGCCCGCCGCCGTGGTGAACCGGCTGCGTGGCCGCAGCGAGCTGGCGCCCACGCCCGCACATTGCGCCGCGGTCGGCGAAACACTGGCGCGCATGCATCTGGCCGGCCGCGACTTCGCGCGCAGCCAGCCCAACCTGCGCGGCCTGGCCTGGTGGAACGACACCGTGCCGGTGGTGCTGCCGCACCTGGACGAAGCGCAAAGCCGGCTGATCCTGTCCGAGCTGGCCTACCAGAACCATGTCGCGGCCTCGTCCGCGTGGCAGGCCCTGCCACGCGGCCCCATCCATGCCGACCTGTTTCGCGACAACGTGATGTTCGACAGCGACGGCGGCGTCCCCGAACTCACCGGTTTTTTCGATTTTTACTTCGCCGGCTGCGATACCTTTCTGTTCGACATCGGCGTTTGCCTGAACGACTGGTGTATTCACCTGGACAGCGGCGCGCACGACGCGGCGCGGGCCGATGCCTTCCTGGCCGCCTACCAGGCGGTGCGGCGCCTGAACGCGCAGGAGCGTGCGCTGCTGCCGGCCATGCTGCGCGCCGGCGCGCTGCGCTTCTGGATTTCGCGGCTGTGGGACTTCCACCTGCCGCGTGAAGCCGCGCTGCTGCAGGCGCACGATCCTGGCCATTTCGAACGTGTGCTGCGTCAGCGCGCCGCCCGACCCTGCGGCCTGTTCCACTGAGGCCGGCGACCACACGCGCTTGCGGAAAACATGCAGGCGCGCCTTTTTTTCAAGCAAACTCGGACGCTGGCGTTAAATTGTTCACCCCATCGCCCCTTTTCCACCGTCACCGGTGAACCTCTTGCGCCCTGAGCCTCTCAACACGCCATCCTCTCCATGAAACTCAACATCGTCCCCGCCCGCACCGGCATCACATGGGTCAAACTCGGCATCCAGACGTTTTTCAAGCAGCCGCTCGCGCTGGCGGGGCTGTTTTTCCTGTACATGGCCGCAGCCACCGTGGCCTCGCTGATACCGCTCGTGGGCATGGTGCTGGCGCTGGCGATTGTGCCGGCCGCCACGCTGGGGCTGATGGCCGCCACCCTGGAAGCCACCAAAGGGCGTTTTCCGATGCCGGCCATCCTGATCAGCGCCTTCCGGGCCGGCCAGCAACGCGCCCGCGCCATGATGGTGCTGGGTTTCCTGTATGCGGCCGCCTGCCTGCTGATCGTGTCCATCGTGCCGCTGTTTGTCGATGCGCCGGTCAGCCGCGAAAGTGCGCTGACCCCCGGCATGCAAGGGGCGATGCTGCTCGTGATGGTGCTGTACCTGCCGGTTTCGGTGCTGTTCTGGCATGCGCCTGCGCTGGTGCACTGGCACGGCGTCACCCCGGTCAAGAGCCTGTTTTTCAGCGCCGTCGTGGTGCTGAGGAATGCCGGGGCCTATACCGTGTTCGGCGTCACCTGGATGGTGGTGCTGATGGCGATCGGCCTGGTGGTCACCGTGCTGGCCAGCCTGCTGGCCAGCCCCGAAGCCGCCGCTGCCATGATCATGCCGGTGGCGCTGCTGATGGCCGCGATGTTTTCGGCATCGATTTATTTCACCTTCCGCGACAGTTTTGAAGCCACCCCCACCGACGATCCCATCCCTCCCGGAGACACTCCATGACCCAGCACCTGTTGCAAGGCCGGCAAGAAAAAGAACTCCTGTGGTACCAGCGGCGCGACATGCTCAAGGCCGCCGCTGCCTGGGTGGCGATGGGGGGCCTGCCCGCCGCGCTGGCGCAGCAGCGCAGCAACATCGTGCAGTTGACCGGTGACGCCACGCTCAACGGCGCGCGCCTGAGCCCGCAACAGGCGATCCAGACCGGCGACGAAATCCAGACCGGTCCCGGCAGCCAGCTGATCTTCGTGATCGGCAATGCCTCTTTCCAGGTGCGGCAAAATTCCAGGCTGGCGGTGGAGCGCGGCAACACGCTCAATGCGGTCAGCCTGCTGCGCCTGCTGACCGGTGCGGTGGCCAGCGTCTGGGGCAAGGGTGTCAACCGCAGCATCGTGATGCCGACACTCACCGCCGGCATACGCGGCACCGGCGTCTATGCCGAAATTTTTGCCGACCAGGGCGACCGCAACTACTTCTGCAACTGTTATGGCACGGTGGACCTGGGCGCAGGCAATGAAAAGCGCGTGTCGCAGGCCGACTACCACCAGGCGTTCTGGGCCGATGCCACCGCGCGGGACGGCCAGTTCCTGAGCCCGGCGCGCGCGCTGAACCACAGCGACGAGGAGCTGGAATTCCTGGCCGGCCTGATCGACCAGCGCACAAGCTGGCAGATCGCGGGCAGGAAAGGCAACAAGGACGGCAGCGGGAGAATGACCTACTAGCTCAATACGCCTCACCCGAGGCGCTTTGCAGCTTGCGGACCAGGCTCACCAGTTGCGGGCGCACCTCGTTCATCAGGAACTGTGGCGAGAGGTTAAAACCCGGCCCACCGCAACTGACCACCATCACCGCGCGTCCACCCTCGGGACGGAAGGCCGCGGCAATCGCGTTCACGTCTTTTTGCCAGCCGCCGAAGGATGCACAGCAGCCGTGCTCGCGGTAATGCACCAGCGCCAGCTCGATGCCTGCCCGTGTCGCCGGCCAGGCCTGTTCGTCATGCGCGCGTATCCGCTCCATCAGGTCGCTGCGTTCGCTGTCGCTGCAACCGGCCAGGTAAGCGCGCCCCATCGCGGTCTGGGCCACAGGAATCCGTGAGCCGACATCCAGGCTCAGGGTCAGCGCCGATTCACTGCGGCAGTTTTCGACATAAATCATGCTGAGGCGGTCGCGAATGCCCAGCGACACCATCGCCTGCGAACTGTCGGCCAGGTCCTGCATCAGCGGCCGCGCAATCTGGCGCATGTCCAAACGCGCCAGCATGGCGCCCCCGAGTGCCAGCACCGCACTGCCCAGGCGGTAGCCGGTCGCGCCCTTGCCGTCCGTCGCCGGAACCAGGTAACCCTGGCGCGTCAGGGTGTAGGTCAGCCGCGAGATCGTCGACTTGGGCAGGCCGCAGCGGCGCGCCAGTTCCTGGTTGCCCAGCATGCGGTCGCGCGAGCGGAAGGCACTCAGCACATCGAGGCCGCGTGCCAGCGCGGTGACGAAATGGCGGTCTTCCTTGGCCTGCCGCGGCCTGGCCGCTGGTTTGTCCCTGACAGACGCCTCTAACACTTTAGTCTTCATATTTATCCAAAGTTCCGCACTGCAGAATTATGATCTATCTGCAGGATACAAAAACTGTCTCCTTTGCGTCTCAATTGGGGCATGCCCCTAGACATCGGTGCACAGCTGTCTCCCAGAATCAGCCAGCCACAATGCGGCGCCTGTTCCGCATTGCAGAATTTACAACAAGACGAGGAGAAGCACCATGATTTTGAAAAACAAGCACTGGCACCGCCTGATCGCCATCGCTCTCGCGGTGACGGCCGGTCTGGCGCAGGCGGCCCCCGGACGTGAAGACATCGTGATTGGCCAGGTCGCGCCCCTGACCGGCACCATCGCCGGCACAGGCAATGAATACGTGGCCGGTGGTGCCGCCTACTTCGCGCACATCAACGAGAGCGGCGGCATCTATGGCCGCAAGATTCGCGTGGCCATCAAGGACGACAGCTACAAGCCCGACCAGACGCTGGCCCTGACGCGGCAGTTGCTGGCCGAGGACAAGCCGCTGGCGCTGTTCGGGTTTGTCGGAACCGGCAACGTGCTGGCGCTGAACAAAAACAGGGTGCTCGAAGACGCCGGCATCGCGCTGCTGGCGCCCTACACCGGCGCGCAGGATTTGCGCGAACCGATGAATCCGCATATTTTCCACATCCGCGCCAGTTACACCGACGAAACCGCGCGCATGGTGGAGCATCTGCACAGCATCGGCCTGCGCCGCTTTGCGGTGATGTACCAGGACGACCCTTTCGGCAAAAGCGGGCTGGCGGGGGCCGAGACTGCGCTGCAAAAACTCGGCATGAAGGCGGTGGCGACCGGCGGCTACGACCGCACCAAACCGGAGGAGGTCGATGCGGCTGTCGCCGCCATCGCCCCGGCCAACCCGGACGCCATCATCATGGTGTCGGTCAACCGCGCATCGGCCGCTTTCATCAAGAAGATGCGCGCCCAGGGCAGCAAGGCCAGGCTGTTCAGCATTTCTGTCGTGAACTTCAAGGAACTGCTCAAGAATGCCGGTGAGGACAACGCCCGCGGCATCGGCATCTCCCAGGTCATGCCTTTCCCCTACTCCACCCTGGCGCCGGTGGCTCGCGAGTTTCAGGCCCTGATGGCCAAGCACCAGCCGGACAAGGTCGTGTCTTACGCCAGCATGGAGTCCTTCATTGCGGCCAAAATCCTGGTGGAGGCTATCCGGCGCAGCGGGGCGGACCCGACGCGTGCCAAAGTCATCAGCCAGCTCGAAAAAATGAACAGCTATGACGCTGGCGGCTTCAAGGTGAGCTTCTCACCCGACAACCGCGTCGGCTCGAAGTTTGTGGAAGTGACCGTGATTGGCCGCGACGGCAAGCTGCTGCGCTAGGCAAGCGCGGAACAAGTGCCCGCAAGGGGTCATTGAGCGCTTCCAGCGCCCCTCCGGTAGCGGCCGTCAGGCCGCGTACCGGACCTCAAGGATCTCGAAGTCGATGGCTTCGCGGTAGACCTTGGGGTCGCTCAGGGCCAGGTGCAGCAGGATCTTCGCCGCATGGGCCTTGATGACACGACCCAGCAGGGCGCCGACCAGGACCATCGGCAGCCCCCACCAGAAGTAACCAGACAGGGCCAGCGCTGCGCCTATGCCCAGCAGCGGCAGCGAGATGCCGACAACAAACAGGCGGTGCTTGACATATTTCTGCGCGCGTTCGGGGTTGACGATCAGGCGGAAACGGCCCATCGGCAGGCCGGTCTTGAACTCCTGGTGGCTCACCTCAACGGTGGCGTCGGCGGCGGCCTGGGGGGTCTCTGTCTCGTTCATTGTTGTTCCGGGGGCGGTGGGTCGTTCTGCGCGATCTTACCTGCGGGCAGCTAGACCACCGTGAGTTTGGCCACACTGAGCGCCAGCCATTTGACGCCATGCCGCGTGAAATTGATCTGGGCCCGTGCATCGTCGCCGCTGCCCTCGAGCATCATCACGCGGCCTTCGCCGAACTTGGCATGAAACACCTCCATGCCGGTTTTCAGGCCGTGCGACGGTGCATTGCGCTGCGGCGGCACCGGCGGGCTGGCAAATGCCTCGCCGCCCGTTTTTCTTGAAGCAAAAGCGGCCGCAGCCCATCCACCACGGGCGTCACCCGCTCCTGAATGTGTAGCACCCCAGGCGCCGCTGCCGCCGCCATAAGCTTGCGCAAAGCCCTGGTTTTTGGGCGTGATCCATTTGAGTGCGGCTTCCGGCAGCTCGTCGAAGAAACGGCTTTTCAGGTTGTAGCGGGTCTGTCCGTGCAACATGCGGGTCTGCGAATGGCTCAGGTACAGGCGCTGGCGCGCGCGTGTGATGGCCACATACATCAGCCGGCGCTCTTCCTCGATGCCGCCGGCGTCGCTCAGCGAATTTTCATGCGGGAAGATGCCGTCTTCCAGGCCCGAGATGAAGACGCAGTCGAACTCCAGCCCTTTCGAGGAATGCACCGTCATCAGTTGCACCGCATCCTGGCCAGCCTGGGCCTGGTTGTCGCCGGACTCCAGCGCAGCGTGGGTCAGGAAGGCGGCCAGCGGCGACAGGGTCTCGCCGGTTTCCTGGTCGGGCGCCAGCAGTTCCGGCAGCGGTTCATCGCCCAGCGGCGCCGACGGGTCCAGCCCCTGGCTGGCTGGCGACTGCGACAAGGGCACACCCAGCTCATCCACCGGCAAGGCCACCGCATCGCGGCCAAACCCTTCCATGCTGACAAAGGACTCGGCGGCGTTGACCAGTTCGCCCAGATTCTCGAGGCGGTCCTGGCCTTCCTTCTCGAGCTTGTAGTGTTCTTCCAGCCCGCTGTGCTGCAGCACCAGCTCGATGATCTCGCGCAGGCTCAGGCCCGGCGTCTGCTCGCGCAACACATCGAGCTTGGCGACAAAAGCGCCGAGGTTGGCGCCGGCCTTGCCCGGCACCGCGCTGACGGCGTCGTGCAGCGAACATCCGGCGGCACGCGCCACATCCTGCAACTGCTCGATGCTGCGCAGGCCGATGCCGCGCGGCGGGAAGTTGACGATACGCATGAAACTGGTGTCGTCGTGCGGGTTGTCCATCAGGCGCAGATAGGCCAGCGCATGTTTGATCTCCGCGCGTTCAAAAAAGCGCAGGCCGCCATACACGCGGTAAGGGATGCCGTGGTTGAACAGCGCGGTCTCCATCACCCGGCTCTGCGCATTGCTGCGGTACAGCAGCGCGATCTCCTTGCGCTCGGTGCCGGCCCGCACCAGCTCGCGCACCTCGTCGACGAACCACTGGGCCTCGGCAAAATCCGAGGTCGCCTCGAACACCCGCACCGGCTCGCCGGGACCGGCCTCGGTGCGCAGGTTCTTGCCCAGGCGCTTGCTGTTGTGGCTGATCAGTTCATTGGCCGAATCGAGGATGTTGCCGAAGCTGCGGTAGTTGCGCTCGAGCTTGATCTGGTGCTGCACATCGAACTCGCGCACGAAGTCGGCCATGTTGCCGACCCGCGCGCCGCGGAAGGCGTAAATGCTCTGGTCGTCGTCGCCGACCGCCACCACCGAGCCGCCCGGCATCGCCTGCGCGCCAGCAGCCGCGTTGTCGCCCTGCCCGGCCAGCATCTTGATCCAGGCGTACTGCAGCTTGTTGGTGTCCTGGAACTCGTCGATCAGGATATGGCGGAAGCGCCGCTGGTAATGTTCACGCACCGGCGCGTTGTCACGCAGCAGCTCGTAACTGCGCAGCATCAGTTCGCCAAAATCAACCACCCCTTCGCGCTGGCACTGCTCTTCGTAGAGCGCGTAGATCTCGGCCTTCTTGCGCGTCTCCTCGTCGCGCACCACCACGTCCTTGGCGCGCTGCCCGTCTTCCTTGCAGGCGGCGATGAACCACATCAGCTGCTTGGGCGGGAAACGCTCGTCGTCGATGTTGAACTGCTTGCACAGGCGCTTGATGGCGGAAAGCTGGTCCTGGGTGTCCAGGATCTGGAAGGTCGAGGGCAAATTGGCGAGCTTGTAGTGCGCGCGCAGAAAGCGGTTGCACAGGCCGTGGAAGGTGCCTATCCACATGCCGCGCACATTGACCGGCAGCATGCTGGACAGGCGCACCATCATTTCCTTGGCCGCCTTGTTGGTGAAGGTCACGGCCAGGATGCCACCGGGCGACACCTGGCCGGTTTGCAGCAGCCAGGCGATGCGGGTGGTCAGCACCCGCGTCTTGCCGGAACCGGCCCCAGCCAGGATCAGCGCATGGGTGTTGGGCAGGGTGACCGCCGCCAGCTGTTCCGGATTAAGATTTTGTAAGAGGGGGGAGCTCGGTGCGACTTCTGAGAACATCCCTCATTGTAGAAAGCCCCTGATGTCCCTTTTGTTTCCCCGGCGCGTTCCCGTCTTCGCGCCCCTGGTGTTCGCCGCCTGCCTGGCGCCGGCCGCACAGGCCCAGTCCTCGTGTTCCAGCGACGGGCAGCCGCGCCCGGTCGCGCTGGTGGAGCGATTCATCAATGCCGACTGCCGCGATTGCTGGAGCGACGCCGCCAGCCCCCGGGTCCGGCGCGGCCAGGTGGCACTGGACTGGGTGCTGCCCGGCAGCCAGGGCGAAGATGCGCCCTTGTCGGCGGTGGCCAGCCGGGGCGGCCTGCAGCGCCTGCAGGCACTGGGCCTGGCGCCGCCGGCCGGCAGCAGCAGCCAGACCACGGCTGTCGCCGCGCCGGGCCGCCTGCGTGTGGCGCACGGCCTGCCGGTGGCCGGCTACGTCGGGGCCGCCATCGAACTCAGGCGCACCCCGCCTGCGATGGTCACACCGCCGTTTGCCGCCTGGCTGGCGCTGGTGGAAATCATCCCGGCCGGCACCGAAGGCTCGCCGGTCACGCGGAATCTGGTCAGAAACATGATCCAGCCCCTATGGAATGGACCTCAACAGCTATCAAAAGGTGAGCAAACTGGCTGGCGGGAAGCACGCGCCATGGACATCCCGCCAGGCACCGACCCGCAGCGGCTGGCGCTGATCGGCTGGGTGCAGGACAGCAGCGGCCGCGTCTTCGCAGCAGCGCAGTCGCGCTGCATCCAGCCGCGCTGAGACCCGCGAGCATGGGCCTGTTCATATAGCGGCTATATGGCGGGCCGTGTGCCGCCGATCCGGACAAGCGCCTAGAATCAGTCACCGGGCCCAAGCAATTGCGCCCGGTTTATTGTTTCCGCAGCGTCTGCGGGCAAGCCGGTCCAATCCAAGTGCCTTCTGTTCCCAACAGTTTTTAAAGGCTTGGAATCCATGGAAATCTTCGACTACGACAATGTCCTGCTGCTGCCGCGCAAATGCCGCGTGGAAAGCCGCTCCGAATGCGACGCCGGGGTGACCCTCGGCGGACGCAGCTTCCGCATCCCGGTGGTGCCGGCCAACATGAAAACCGTGATCAACGAGGACATCTGCATCTGGATGGCCCAACACGGTTATTTCTACGTGATGCACCGCTTCGACCTCGACAACCTGGCTTTTGTCAGGCGCATGGCGGCGGCCGGCGTGTACGCGTCGATTTCGCTGGGTGTCAAGAAAGCCGACTACGAGACCGTGGACCAGCTGGTGGCCGAAGGCCTGGCGCCCGACTACATCACCATCGACATCGCGCACGGCCATGCCGACACGGTGCAGCGCATGATCGGCTACCTCAAGGACAAGCTGCCCTCATCGTTCATCATCGCCGGCAACGTCGGCACGCCCGAAGCCATCATCGACCTGGAAAACTGGGGTGCCGACGCCACCAAGGTCGGCATCGGCCCCGGCAAGGTGTGTATCACCCGGCTGAAAACCGGCTTCGGCACCGGCGGCTGGCAGTTGTCGGCGCTCAAGTGGTGCGCGCGTGTCGCGACCAAACCCATCATTGCCGATGGCGGCATCCGGGAACACGGCGACATCGCCAAGTCCATCCGTTTCGGCGCCACCATGGTGATGATCGGGTCCATGCTGGCCGGCCTGGAAGAAAGCCCGGGCCAGACCGTCGAGGTCGACGGCCGGCTGTACAAGGAGTACTACGGCAGCGCCTCGGACTTCAACAAGGGCGAGTACAAACACGTCGAAGGCAAACGCATCCTGGAGCCGGTCAAGGGCAGCCTCAAGGACACGCTGCGCGAGATGGAGGAAGACGTTCAAAGCGCCATCAGTTATGCCGGCGGCACCCGGCTGATGGACATCCGCAAGGTCAACTATGTGATCCTGGGCGGCGACAATGCCGGGGAACATCTGCTGATGTAAGACTTTGTGCGACAAGGCGGCGGGCGGTACAGTGGTCGCTCCCGCATTGAAAATCAGCATCCGTGCCCACTGTCGCCATTGAAATCCGCCGCAACGGCTCCCCCGGGGAAGAAACCGCGCTGATTGCCGCCGTGCAGGACGCCGTGGTCGAGACCCTGAAGATACCGCCGCAGACCCTGTCGGTGCGGCTGTTTGTCCATGAAGCGCGACGTTTTGTCGGGCCGGCAGACAAGGGCGATCGTTACACCCTGGTCACCCTGGACTGTTTCACCGGGCGTTCGCTCACCACCAAACGCCAGCTCTACCAGGCCCTCACCCACCAGCTGGGCCTGTGCGGCATCCCTGCCGATCACCTCAAGATCCTGCTGCGCGAGGCGCCGCGTGACAACTGGGCGATTCGCGGCGGCCAGGCGGCCTCGGACGTGACGCTCGGTTACGACGTGGCCATCTAGCTGCCCCAGCCACGCAACAACGGTGCATTCGCGCGGGCTTGCCGCCCGCCCTCAGGCGCGTGCGATCCAGCGCTGCTGGGCGGCCAGCTTTTCAACGTCGCGCCAGCTTGCGCACTGCCCGGCCATTTGCGGCCAGATGCGCAGCAGCAATTCGCATTCGGCCAGGGTGTCGGCGGCGGCCTGGTGCCGGATGGCGCAGACGATGCCAAAGTGCGCCAGCCACTCGTCCAGCGCGCGCGCCCTGACCTTCTCGTGGGTGACCGCGCACAGTTGTTCGATATCGACCCAGCGGTTCGGCAGCGGCGCGTCCAGGTGCGCCTGCACAAAGCGGCCAATCATGGCCTGGTCGAAGGGCGCGTGAAAGGCCAGCAGCGGCGAGTGGCCTGCAAAACGGGCGAAGGCGCGCAGCCCGTCCGCCATCGGTTCGCCCTCGCGCTGGCGCTGCTGGCCGATGCCGTGCAGCAGGATGTTGTCCTTGGCGGTCGCCACTTCGGACTGGCGCAACACCACTTCGAAGCTGTCGCCCGGCGTGATGCTCAGCCGTTTCGCGGCCCAGTCCACCCGCACCGCGATGGCGGCGATCGCCAGCAACTGGTCGCGCTGCGGGTCCAGCCCGCTGGTTTCGACGTCCAGCACCACCCAGCGCGCCTCGTCCACGGCCGCCGGGGCGCCGATCCAGCCGCGCAGCCGGTCGACCCAGCTCATCGCTCGTAGTCCAGTTGCAGGCGCTGTTGCAGCGAGCGGGCGACGCGAAACGATTCGCGCAGGATGCGCCGGTCGATGTCGTTCAGGCGGGCCACCTCGAGGTGGTTCGGGTGTTGCGACGGGGCCGTGCCTTCGAGCTGGATGCGCAGCCGCAGCGTCTGCAGGAACTCGAAGCCGCTGACCCAGGCCTGGTACTCGGGCGCGGCCAGCCCGAGCCGCGGGCCGACCGCCTCCAGCCGCTCGCGCGTGCTGGTGGCGGTGATGCCGTGGCTCAGCGAATAAATCCGCGCCACATCGACAAAAATCGCCGCGCCCTGCAGCTTGAGGTCGATCAGGCCGGCGTCGTCCACGGCAATGCTGCCGGTCCAGTTCAGCGGCGCGCTGTGGATCAGCGCATTGAGCGCCAGTTGCTTGATGAAACGCGGTGCGCGGCGTGCCGCTTCGCTGACCTCGCGGCGCAGGCTGTCGGCCAGGTCCTCGTCACCGGCCAGCGCGCGGAAATCAAAGTAGATGCTGGCATGCAGCAGGTCCTGCGGCGCGCCGTGTTCTATCCAGTGGGCAAACCGCTCGCGCCACTGGCGCAGCGTCATGCAGCAGGACGGCTCGCCGGCCATGATGCCGCCGCGGCACAGCGGGTAGCCGCAGGCGTCCAGCGCGAGGTTGACATCACGCCCAAAACGCAGCGCAGCCTCGCGCTGGGCCGGCGTGCTGTCATCCGGCAGGATCAGCGCATTGTCCTGGTCGGTGGCAATCGTCTGCTCGCTGCGGCCCTCCGAGCCCAGCGCCAGCCAGCAGATACGCGTCAGGTCGAGGCCGTGTTCTTGCGCCTTGATCTCCAGCAGGCGCGCGGTCAGCACGTCGTTGAGGTGGCTGATCAGCGCGGTGAGCTGGCGCGCGTGCACGCCCTGGCCCAGCAGGCTGTGCGCAAAACGGCGGATGTCCTGCGCCACCATCTTGAGCGTGTCCACGTCGGCCGCCGAACGGATGGAGGTGCTCACCTGCTTGAGGCTCAGGCGCTGCATCGCGAACAGGTCGCGCTCGGACACCACCCCGACGGCCGCACCGCCGCGCGTGACAGGCACGTGCCGAATGCCGTGTTTGCTCATCAGCAGCGCCGCGTCCAGCGCCGTGTGTTCGTGGCTCAGCGACAGCACCGGCTGCACCATCACCTCGGCAATCGGGGTGTCCAGCGACAGCCCCGGCAGCGTGACCTTGCCGAGGATGTCATACCGTGTGAGGATGCCCAGCGGCCGCTGCTGCGTATCGGTCACCAGCATCGAGCCTATGCGCAACTGGTGCATCTGCGCCAGCGCCTCGCGCAGCGGCGTGGTGGGCGCGCAGCTGACCGGCGCCTGGCGCGCCACATCGCCCAGCGCGGTCTCCAGCGACTGTTCGGCCAGCGCCTGCGAGGCATAGGCCACCTGCAGCGCCCGCCGCGACAAATCCAGAAACTTCAGGATGCGCCGGTTCAGGAAGTCGGCGAACGGCGGGCTGAGCACCGCCAGCGCGTGCATGGCTTCCAGCGGCAAGGCCAGCACAAAGGTGTCGGCCACCGCCTTGTAGCTGGCCGTGACCGCGCGCTGCGCCACCGCAGCACTGACCGGGAACAGCTCGCCCGGTTCGTAGTGAAAGGCCCCGCCCGACAGTTCGGCCAGGCCGCGCTCGCCGATGACCGCACCCTGGCGGATAAAAAACAGCTGCTGCACCAGGCCGCTGTCCGGGCTGATCAGCATTTCACCGGGCGCGTAGTAGTTCTCGCGGGAATGGCGCAGAAAGAAATCGACGTCACCGGCCAGCATCTGCGCAAACGGCGGATGCCGCATCAACTCCTGGCGCAGGTTGGTCAGCAGGCTGCTGGACGGACTCAGGTCGGCATTGAGCGGAGAAAGAGGCTGGTCGGCATCCGTCACGGTCGTCTCCCGGTGGTTGGATTGATTATCCGGGAAGGATGGGCGCTTGGGATGATTCAGCGCAAGCGCGGTGGGTATGCTTTCCGCCAAGCTACGGGCTTGTCATCCGGAGTGGATCCGGGATCCAAGTCCATGAACTACTTCGGTTTTTCATCTGCTTGTAGTTCGCCAATAAGCCGGGGGTTGCCCGGCGGCAACTCACTTTTCTTTGTCTCGCCAAAGAAAAGTAAGCAAAAGAAAGGCGACCCGATGGTCTGGG
>PNNC01000179.1 GCA_013824015.1 Polaromonas sp. | reverse complement strand
TCGACCATGGCGACCAGTTCGCGGTAGTGGTCGGCCAGGGTCGGGCTGACCACCTGGAAGGTGTCCAGCGCATAACCGGGCGAGCCCTTGTGCGGCTTGGCGGTGTGGACCTTGGCGTCCAGGATGCTGAAACCGGCTTCCTCGAAGTAGCCGCAGATGCGGGCGAACAGGTCGGGTGTGTCGGGCGTATAGACCAGCACCTGCATGCCTTCGCCGGCAGCCGATCGGCGCGCCCGCACCACACATTTGGCCGTGCCCACGTGGCGCGACAGGTGGCGGGCGTGCCAGGCAATGTCGCCAGCCTCGTGGCGCATGAAATAACTGACGTCCAGCGTGTCCCACAGCGCCTTGTGCGCCTCAAACGGCTCGGCATGCAGGGCCAGCATCGCCAGCGCCTCGCGTTTGCGCGACTCGACCTCGGCGTCGGCATCCGGTGCGCGGCCGCCGAGCACGCGCAGCGTGTAGCGGTACAGGTCCTCCAGCAGCTTGCCTTTCCAGGCATTCCAGACCTTGGGGCTGGTGCCGCGGATGTCGGCCACCGTCAGCAGGTACAGGGCCGTCAGGTAACGCTCGTTGCCGACACGTTTGGCAAAGGCAGCAATGACTTCCGGGTCGCTGAGGTCTTCCTTTTGCGCGATGCGGCTCATGGTCAGGTGTTCGCCGACCAGGAACTCGATCAGTTTCGCGTCCTCGGCCGGGATGCCGTGCTGGCGGCAGAACACCCGCACGTCCAGGCAGCCGAGCTCGGAATGGTCGCCGCCGCGGCCCTTGGCGATGTCATGGAACAGCGCGGCGATGTAGAGGATCCAGGGCTTGTCCCAGCCGGCCGCCAGTTGCGAGCAGGCCGGGTATTCGTGGGCGTGTTCGGCCATGAAGAAGCGCCGCACATTGCGCAGCACCATCAGGATGTGCTGGTCCACCGTGTAGACATGGAACAGGTCATGCTGCATCTGGCCGACGATCTTGCGGAACACCCACAGGTAGCGGCCCAGCACCGAGGTCTGGTTCATCAGCCGCATCGCATGGGTGATGCCGGAGGGTTGCTGCAGGATCTGGCGGAAGGTGTTGCGGTTGACCGGGTCGCGCCGGAAAGCGGCGTTCATGATGCCGCGGGTGTTGTACAGCGCGCGCAGGGTACGGGCCGACAGGCCCTGGATGCCGGGCGTGGTCTGGAACAGCAAAAAGGTTTCCAGGATGGCGTGCGGTTCGCGCTGGTACAGGTCGTCGCTGGCCACCTCGATCATGCCGCCCCGGTCAAAAAAGCGTTCGTTGATCACCCGCATCGGCGCGTTGTGCGGGTGGATGCGCTCCTCGATGTTGAGCAGCAGGATCTGGTTCAGCTGGGTCACCGCCTTGGCGGCCCAGTAATAACGCTTCATCAGCGCCTCGCTGGCCCGGCGCGGCAGCCGGCTTTCATCGTCGATCTGGGCGGTATACCCAAAGGATTCGGCCACGGCGGTCTGCAGGTCGAACACCAGACGGTCTTCTCGCCGGCCCGAGATCAGGTGCAAGCGGGCGCGGATCAGGCTCAGCAGGGCCTCGTTGGCCTTGATCTGGCGCACTTCAAACGCGGTCGCCAGACCCTTGCGGGCCAGCTCGTCCCAGGTCTTGCCCACGCCCGCGGCGTTGGCCACCCACAGCACCAGTTGCAGGTCGCGCAGACCGCCTGGCGACTCCTTGCAGTTGGGTTCGAGCGCATAAGGCGTGTTCTCGAACTTGTTGTGGCGCTGGCGCATCTCCAGCGTCTTGGCCACAAAAAAGGCCTGCGGGTCCATCACGCGGTCGAGTTCGCTGACCAGGGCCGCAAAAATCTTGGTGGAGCCGGCCACCAGGCGCGCTTCCAGCAGCGAGGTCTGCACCGTCACGTCCTTGGCGGCTTCCTCGGCGCAGTCCTTCACGGTGCGCACGCTGGAGCCTATCTCCAGCCCGCTGTCCCAGCAGGCGCCGATGAAGTTCTCGATCTTGCTCTTGAGCGCCGGATTGCCCTCGACCTGCGAGTCGTCGCGCAGCAGCAGCAGCACATCGACGTCCGAATTGGGAAACAGCTCGCCGCGGCCGAAACCGCCGACCGCCACCAGCGCGCAGCCGACCGGGAAATCGGCGCGTTGCCAGATCTGGCGCAGGGTGGCATCGGTGTGGCGGGCCAGCCGGCGCAGCAGGCTGTGGATGCCGCGGCTCGAGGAGCCGCTGCCGGCCAGCGAGGCCAGCAGCGCGGTTTTGCCGCTGCGGTACTGCTCGCGCAGGGCGGCCGCTTCGGTCTGGGCGGGCTGCGCGGACAACATCTGCGGCGGCAGGCGGACGGCCGGACGGCCTCAGGCCGCCGAGTCGGCCGTGACCGGCGCGGAGGCGGCATGGTAAGCCGCCACAAAATCCGGCGTGGCCGGGCTGCCGGCCGACAGCGTCAGCACCTCGTAACCGGTCGGCGTGACCAGAATCGTGTGTTCCCACTGCGCTGACAGCGAGTGGTCGCGCGTGACAATCGTCCAGCCGTCTTTTTCCGGGCCGTCCTTGATGTCGCGTTTGCCGGCGTTGATCATCGGCTCGATGGTGAAGGTCATGCCGGGCTTGAGTTCTTCCAGCGTGCCGGGGCGGCCGTAGTGCAGCACCTGGGGCTCTTCATGGAAGCGCTGGCCGATGCCGTGGCCGCAGAACTCGCGGACTACCGAAAAGCCCTGTTTCTCGGCAAAAGTCTGGATCGCGTGGCCAATGTCGCCGAGCCGCACACCCGGCTTGACCCGCATGATGCCCTGCCACATGGCTTCGAAAGTGACCCGGCACAGGCGTTTGGCGGCAATCGACACGTCGCCGATCATGTACATGCGGCTGTTGTCGCCGTACCAGCCGTCCTTGGTGATCACGGTGACATCGATGTTCATGATGTCGCCCTTTTTGAGCGGCTTGTCGTTCGGTATGCCGTGGCAGACCACGTGGTTCAGCGAGGTACACAGCGAGGCGGGGTAGGGCGGGTAACCGGGCGGCTGGTAACCCAGCGTGGCGGAGACCGTGCCCTGCACATTGACCATGTAATCGTTGGCCAGCTTGTCGATCTCGCGCGTGGTGACACCGGCCTTGACGAAGGGCGTGAGGTAGTCCAGCACCTCGGACGCCAGCTTGCAGGCGATACGCATGCCTTCGATGCCCGCGGCATCTTTGTACGTAATACTCATGCCGCGATTATCCCACTTGGGCCTTGGGGAGGCGGGAAGGGCGCCCATCGCTGATAAAATTCAGGGTTAACCAGCACCCCCGGCAGCCGCCGACAACCACAAGGCCACCGCCACCGTGACCCTGCACCTGACGACTTTCGAGGGCGATGCCCACGGCATCAGCGCCCTGAGCGACTTCCGCGTCCAGCAACTGCTTCCCCGCCTGCAAGCCATATCGCCCACCATCAGCGGCATCAGCGCGCGGTTTGTGCATCTGGTGGCCACCGAAGCCCCGCCGGGCGAGGAGCTGCGGGCCCGCCTGGCTGCATTGCTCAGTTATGGCGAGCCTGCCGCGCCGGCCGCCGACGACAGCCTGCTGTTTATCGTCTCGCCGCGTTTCGGCACGGTCTCGCCCTGGGCATCCAAGGCCACCGACATTGCCCACAACTGCGCGCTGGCGGTCAAACGCATAGAACGCATCACCGAATACCGCATCAGCCTCCAGCCCGGCTTTTTCAGCAAGGGCGCACTCAGCGAAGCCCAGCGTGGCCAGGTCGCGGCCCTGCTGCACGACCGCATGACCGAAAGCGTGATGGATCACCGGGCGCAGGCCGCCGGGCTGTTCACCGAGCTGCAGGGCGCGCCCTTGCAGACGATCGACGTGCTGGCCGGCGGCAAGGCGGCGCTGGAAGCCGCCAACACGGAGTTCGGCCTGGCGCTGGCCGCCGACGAGATCGATTACCTGGTCCATGCCTTCACCGGCCTGAAGCGCAACCCGACCGACGTCGAACTGATGATGTTCGCCCAGGCCAACAGCGAACATTGCCGCCACAAGATTTTCAACGCCGACTTCACGATTGATGGCGTCGCGCAGGAGAAAAGCCTGTTCGCCATGATCCGCAACACCGAAAAGTTGCACCCGCAACACACGGTGGTGGCCTATTCCGACAACGCCTCCGTGATGGAAGGCCTGCCGGTCCAGAGGTTTTATGCAAAATCGGTCTCCAGCCCTTCCGCAGAAAGGGCCACCAGCTATCAAAGTTATAGCGCTTCGGAGGACGTGCTGACCCATGTGCTGATGAAGGTGGAGACCCACAACCACCCGACGGCGATTTCCCCGTTCCCTGGCGCCTCCACCGGCGCCGGCGGCGAGATCCGCGACGAAGGTGCGACCGGCCGCGGCTCCCGGCCCAAGGCGGGCCTGACCGGTTTCACGGTGTCACGCCTGTTTGACGACAGGTTCGGCAAGCCGGAACACATCGCCAGCCCGCTGCAGATCATGACCGAGGGCCCGCTGGGCGGCGCCGCCTTCAACAATGAGTTCGGGCGGCCCAACCTGGCCGGTTACTTCCGCGAGTACGAACAAACCGTCGGCGGCCAGCGCTGGGGTTACCACAAGCCCATCATGATCGCCGGCGGCGTCGGCACCATCGACGCCCGGCTCACGAAGAAAATCCTGTTCCCGGCCGGCACGCTGCTGATCCAGCTCGGCGGGCCGGGCATGCGTATCGGCATGGGCGGCAGCGCGGCCAGCTCCATGGCCTCGGGCGCCAACGCGGCCCAGCTCGACTTCGATTCGGTGCAGCGTGGCAACCCCGAGATCGAACGCCGTGCCCAGGAAGTCATCAACCAGTGCGCCCAGCTCGGCACCGCCAACCCGATTCTGGCGATCCACGACGTCGGCGCCGGCGGCCTGTCGAATGCCTTCCCCGAGCTGGTCAACGACGCTGGCCGCGGCGCGCGTTTCGACCTGCGCGCGGTGCCGCTGGAAGAAAGCGGTCTGTCTCCGAAGGAAATCTGGAGCAACGAAAGCCAGGAGCGCTACGTGATGGCGATTGCGCCGGAGTCGCTGCCGCTGTTCCAGGCGTTCTGTGAACGTGAACGTTGCCCGTTCGCTGTCATTGGCACCGCCACCGACGAAAAACAGCTGGTGCTGTCGGATGGCGATCAGGCGGCTCCCGTGGACATGCCCATGAACGTGCTGCTCGGCAAGCCGCCGAAGATGCAGCGTGACGTCAAGTCGATCCGCCATGAGGTCCAGCCGATGGACCTGACCGGCGTGGACCTGCAGAAAAGCGCGATCGCGGTGCTGAGCCACCCGACGGTCGCCTCCAAACGGTTTTTGATCACGATTGGCGACCGCAGCGTCGGCGGCCTGACACACCGCGACCAGATGGTCGGCCCCTGGCAGGTGCCGGTGGCCGACTGCGCGGTGACACTGGCCGACTACGCCGGGTTTGCCGGCGAAGCCATGAGCATGGGCGAACGCACGCCGCTGGCGGCCGTCAACGCCGCCGCTTCCGGCCGCATGGCGGTGGCCGAGGCGATCACCAATTTGCTGGCTGCGCCGATTGAATTGCCGCGGGTCAAGTTGTCGGCCAACTGGATGGCGGCCTGCGGCGAACCGGGCCAGGACGCCGCGCTCTACGAAACCGTCAAGGCCGTCGGCATGGAACTGTGCCCGGCGCTGGGTGTGTCGATTCCGGTCGGCAAGGATTCGCTGTCCATGCGCACCGTCTGGTCCGAGGACGGCGCCAGCAAAAAGGTCACCTCGCCGGTCTCGCTGATCGTCAGCGCTTTTGCGACCCTGCCCGATGTGCGCGGCACCTTGACGCCGCAGCTGAACGCCGAAGAGGCCGACAGCACGCTGATCCTGATCGACCTGGGCCGGGGCAAAAACCGCATGGGCGGCTCCATCCTGGCGCAGACGCTGGAACTCGAGGGCGGCGAGGTGCCGGACCTCGACGAACCGCAGGACCTGGTGAACCTGGTGAACGCGATCAACGAGCTGCGCCGCCAGGGCCAGCTGCTGGCCTACCACGACCGCAGCGATGGCGGCCTGTTTGCGACGGTCTGCGAAATGGCCTTTGCCGGCCATGTCGGCGTGTCGCTGAACATCGACATGTTGCTGCTCGAAGGCGACGGCATCGCCGACAGCCGCATGGACACCGGCGACAGCAAGAACTGGGCGTCGCAGGTCGGCGCGCGCCGCGAGGAGCTGACGCTGAAGGCGCTGTTTACCGAAGAACTCGGCGTCGTGATCCAGGTGCGCACCGAGGTCCGCAACGAGGTCATGGCGACCTTGCGCGAGCACGGCCTGTCGAAGTTCAGCCATTTCATCGGCAAGACCCGGCCGCAGCATGCCGCGCTCGAGGTCGGCAAGGGCGAGGTCCAGGTCTGGCGCGACACCAAGGCGGTGTTCAGCGCGAAGCTGCAGGACCTGCACCAGGTCTGGGACAGCGTGAGCTGGAGGATCAACCAGCAGCGCGACAACCCGGCCTGCGCCGACCAGGAACACGCGGCCGCCGGTGATCCGCTCGATCCTGGATTACACGTCGTTCTGGCATCCAACAAGGCGCCAGCCCCTGTCCAGCAAGGGCAGGCAGCTCCTGAATCAATAGCAAAGTCGGTGTCACCGTCCAGCCCGGCGCTGCTGTTGTCCCGCCCCAGGGTGGCGATCCTGCGTGAGCAGGGCGTCAATTCGCATGTCGAGATGGCCTACGCCTTCACCCAGGCCGGGTTTGAAGCCTTTGACGTCCACATGACCGACCTGCAGACCGGCCGCGCGCAACTGGCCGACTTCAGCGGCGTGGTGGCTTGCGGCGGCTTCAGTTATGGCGACACGCTGGGCGCCGGCATCGGCTGGGCCCGCTCCATCACCTTCAACCCGGCGCTGTCAGAACAGTTCCAGGCCTTCTTCGGCCGCACCGACACCTTCGGCCTGGGTGTGTGCAACGGCTGCCAGATGTTTGCCGAACTCGCAGACATCATTCCGGGCGCCCAGGCCTGGCCGCGTTTCACCACCAACCGCAGCGAACGTTTCGAGGCGCGGCTGAGCCAGGTCGAGGTGCTCGATTCGCCCAGCCTGTTTTTTGCCGGCATGGCCGGTGACCGGCTGCCGATCGCGGTGGCGCACGGCGAGGGGTATGCCAACTTTGCGCACCGCGGCGACGCGGACCAAGTCATTGCGGCCATGCGTTTTACCGACCACCACGGCCGGGCTACCGAGGCCTACCCGGCCAACCCGAATGGCAGCGCCGGCGGCCTGACCGCCGTCACCACCGCCGACGGCCGCTTCACCGCGATGATGCCGCACCCCGAGCGGGTGTTCCGCAACATCCAGATGAGCTGGACCCCGCTGGACGCGAGCCAGCCCAGCCCGTGGATGCAGCTCTGGCACAACGCCAGAAAATGGGTCAAATAGGACTCCGGCCCTTGCAGGATAAGGGCCGGCAGCTATTTAAAAGATAGCAATCAGGCGGCGCGCCGGGCGGCTGCTGCGGGTTGGCCCCGATGCGCCGGGCCGGGGCGCGCGGTCCAATGCCGCATGAACGCCTCCGCCCATCCCCCCGAGCCTTCCGCGGCCGCCTCTGCCTCGTTGCCCGTGCCGCAGCTTCGGGTGGTGCAGCCGCTGCGCCTGGGTGACCCGGTGCGCTGGCTGGCAGCGGGCTGGCGCGACCTGCGTGCGGCGCGCGGCATTGCCCTGTTTTATGGCATCTGTTTCTGGCTCATGGCGGTGGTGCTGGGCGCGGTGTTCCGCAACCTGCCGCAGTACACCATGTCGTTTGTGTCGGGCTGTTTTCTGGTCGGACCCTTCCTCGCCATGGGGCTGTACGAGGTCAGCCGGCGGCGCGAGCAGGGGCTGCCGCAAAGCCTGGGCGCCTCGCTGACCTGCTGGGACAAACACCTGGGCAGCATGGCCATGCTGGTGCTGGTGATGCTGCTGCTGGAGCTGCTGTGGGGCCGGGCCTCGCTGGTTGTTTTTGCGGTCTTTTTCAACACCGGCATGCCGAGCACGGCTGGCGTGCTGGCTGCGGTTTTTAATCCCCAGAACTGGCAATTCATTGCGGTCTACACCGTGGTTGGCGGGGTTTTCGCTGGCCTGGTGTTTTCCACCTGTGTGGTGTCCATCCCGATGATCCTGGACCGTGACACCGATGCCATCACCGCCGGCATTGCCAGCATGGCCCTGGTGGCCGAGCGCACCGGGCCCATGCTGGTCTGGGGCGTCCTGATCGTGGCGCTGGTGCTGGGCGCGATGCTGCTGCCCTGGGCGCTGGGCCTGCTGGTGGTTGGCCCCTGGCTGGGCCATGCGAGCTGGCATGCCTACCGCGCCAGCTTCCGCTGGGAAACGCCGCCACCGGCTTCACCGGCCTGAACAGGCGCGGGGAGGGGCTGGGCGGGGGCGAAGTTCGGCTTGATCATGTCGTGGATGCAGATCTGGCGCAATGCACGCCGCCGGGTGGCCTGATCCGTCTGTTCGGCCGGGTTCCAGCAGTTAGACTCTCTCCCAAAAAGGGGGGGAAAGTGATGTCACATCGTCTCGTCGAGCATTGCGGTCCGGAACCAGGCCACCCCGGCTACGCGCGTTGGCGCCCGGCAGTCCGGCGGGCACTGATCGCGGTCTGCACCCTGCTCAGCATCTCTGCGGGCGCTCAACAACCCTTCTCCATGGGCATTGACGATCGGGTCGAGTCCATGGACCAGTTCCGCGGTGTTCTGATGCACTTCGGAAACATGTACGCCAACAAGGCCGTGTGCTTTGGCGCCAATCAGTCGCTGGCGGAGGTGCGCCCGGTCATCGAGGCCGAATTGCAGCGCCTGGGAAGCACCGGATTGCCCACCCCCAGGCAAATACTTCTGGCCCTGACGGCGCGTTATCCATGTCCCCTGTCGCCGTATCGGACTGAACTGCGGCCAGCAGAGGCCAGGGATATGGCGGGGTCATGGCTGCTTTCAGGGACTGCTCTGCAATTCCGGTTCCCGCCTCAGTCGCCAGCCTGGGAGAGCGAGAAGTTGGTGCCACTCCAGTGCGAGGCGGTGGGCTATTTTCCAGACTCCGAACTGCGAACTGCCGAGATGCGTGGAGCCAGTACGAGATGCCCATTCAGCACGGCAGGTGATCTGGAGTTCCTTCGCAAGAATCCTCGAGTTGCCCGGTGGTCAGTGCCGGCTAAGGGGCAACTGGACGTCACTCGCACTGATGTGGATGGACACCTGGAGGGATGGGACGTTTTCGTCGTGGATCAAACCTTCTCTGAAGGTAGGCTTACGTTTGCCGTCGGCGACTTGCTTCAGTACCGCCGAAAGTCCGTCGGCAACCAGCTGAACGCAGCCGCTGGCTTCAGGCACCTGCGACGGCTCCCCGCGACGGCACCTTAATTACGCCCTGCAGGCGCCACCGCCGCGCCTTCGATGCCGTGCCGCTTCAGGGCGGCGGCGACAAAGCCGGAGGCCTTCATCTCCTCGATGAAGCGTTCGACATAAGCTGCTGCCGCATCGCGGCCCTGGGGCAGGCCCATGGCCTGGTTGATCACCATGAAGCGGCCGGGCAGCAGTCGCACGCCGCCCACACGCTGGGCATCGGCCTGCAGTTGCTGCTTGACCCCGGCGGCCACTTCCAGGTTCTGTGCGAGGAAGACGTCGGTCACGGCCGGCGAGGTCGGCGCCTTCACCAGCCGGGCATTTTTCAGCTCCCGCGTGAGGTACAGGTCGTAGGCGCTGGCATTGCCGACCACGATACGCACGCCGGGCTTGTCCACGTCCTCGTTGCGCATCATGGGTGAGGCGTTTTTCACCAGGTAGGCGCCTTCGATGACCACGTAAGGCGCGGTCTGGTACATGCCCGCGCCGCGCACCGGGTCGATGGCGACAAAACCGATATCGACCTGGCCTTTGGTGACGGCGTCCACCGAGAAGCCGGCCGAGGTGAAGGTGACCAGTTCCACCGGCACGCCGATGCGCCGGCCCAGCTCATTGGCCAGGTCGACCGACACGCCGCGCGGCGTGCCGTCAGGATTGCGCAGGGCGAGGATGGGGTTGCCGAAGTTGATGGCGGCGCGCAGTTTGCCCGTCGGGGCCAGTTGCGCCACGGGCGGCGGGGACGATGTCGCGCAGGCGCTGAGCAGGGCAGCCAGTCCCAGGCAGAGCAGGGGGCGGAGGGAAAAGCGCATCAGAAGTCGAACTTCTGGCCAGGCTCGCCGACCAGCATGCGCGCGGTGCCGGGGGCCGTGCCCAGCGCGCTCTGGAATTCCGCCGGCGTGCCGCGCAGCACGGGGGTGGTGCCGTAATGGATGGGCAGCGCAAATTTCGGCTTGATCATGTCGCGCACCGCCATGGCGGCGTCCTTGGGGTTCATCACGAAATGGCCGCCGATCGGGATCAGCACCAGGTCGGGACGGTACATCTCGCCGATCAGGCGCATGTCGCCAAACACCCCGGTATCACCCATGTGCCAGATCTTGAAGCCGTTTTCCATCTCGAGGATGAAACCAACCGGCTCGCCGCCCACATGGACCTCGTCCTTGCCGGTGGCCGGGTTCTTCCAGGCCAGCTCGGACGAATGTTCGGCGCGCACCGCGGTGATTTTCACGCCGGTCGGGCCGAAGGGCATGATGGTGCCGCCCTTGCCGAAACGCGGCGCCAGTTCGGCCGGCAGGATGCCCAGCGCAGCGACGGTCTGGTTCATGCCGGCCGGGCCGTACATCGGGGCCTTGTGCATCTGCGCCAGCGCAGGGGCGTCGGCGAAGTGGTCGAAGTGGGCGTGCGTGACCAGGATCAGGTCGATCTTGCCAACGCCGGTGAGCGCCCTGAAATCGGCCGGTGTCTTGGGGTTGGACGTCAGCCACGGGTCGATCATGATGACCTTGCCGGTGGGCGTGGTGATGCGGGTGGCGGCCTGGCCCAGCCACAAGACCTCGGTTTTTCCATTCTGGGCAAAGGCGATGCTGGCGCTGCAGAGCGCGGCAGCGGCGAGCACGCCGCGCAGCAGCCGGCTGGTGAGGGCAAGGGTCTGGACCATGGTGCTTTCCTGCGGTGGGTGGGTATGCCGCCGATTGGATCGCCTGGTCTTGAATCCGTCAACCGGGAAAGCGCGCGCAGGGCAGGCCGGCAAGCCTGATGCTTCGCCGATTCCGGCCTGGTGCATCGGCCGCGTCCTACATCCACCCTGTGAGCGGCCTCCTAACGTGGGACTTGGCAATTTTGCCGCTCGCCTCTTTCCAGACCCACATCATGCCCAAAACACCCAAATCCGGGGTGGCCGCCAAGGCTGCCGCCCGCAATACCGACAGCGGCCCCGCCGGCGGCGCGCCCATCGACGCCAGCGACCTGCCTTCCCGCAAGATGGCCGAGGTTCAGGCCCTGGCGCAAGCCATGCCCCACAACATCAACAAGCCGCTGGAGCACGGCTTTGACAATGCGCTCCATCCGCAGCGCGGCGCCACGGTGGATTCGCCTTCGCGGCTGGCCACCGGCAGCACCCTGTCCGAGGAAAACGGCACCGAAAAAACCGGCAGTACCGCGCTCGAGGGCCTGAACGCCACCATCGAACCACTGGACCGTGTGCGCGTCGATTCGGGCGGCCAGGTGCTCACCACCAACCAGGGGGTGGCGATTGCCGACAACCAGAATTCGCTGAAGTTCGGCCTGCGCGGCCCGGCGCTGCTCGAAGATTTCATCCTGCGTGAAAAACTCACGCATTTCGACCACGAGCGCATCCCGGAGCGCATCGTGCATGCGCGCGGCTCCGGCGCGCACGGCTACTTCGAGTGTTACGAGCCGCTGCCGCAGTACACCAAGGCCGCACCGTTCAAGCAAGCCGGCAAGATCACGCCGGTGTTTGTGCGCTTCTCCACCGTGGCCGGTGAACGCGGCTCCAAGGACACAGCCCGCGACGTGCGCGGTTTTGCCGTCAAGTTCTACACCGACGAAGGCAACTGGGACCTGGTGGGCAACAACATGCCGGTGTTTTTTATCCAGGACGCGATGAAATTCCCGGACCTGGTGCATGCCGTCAAGCCTGAACCGCACCACGGCATGCCGCAGGCCGGCAGCGCCCACGACACCTTCTGGGACTTTGTCTCGTTGATGCCGGAATCGACCCACATGCTGATGTGGGCCATGTCGGACCGCGCCATCCCGCGCAGCTACGCGACCATGCAGGGCTTTGGCGTGCACAGCTACCGGCTGGTCAATGAGGCCGGCGAGTCGGTGTTCGTCAAATTCCACTGGGAGCCGAAATACGGCACACACTCCATGGTCTGGGACGAGGCGGTCAAAATTTCGGGCGCCGACCCGGATTTCCACCGCCGCGACCTGTGGGAGCGCATCGAGTCCGGCGCGTTTCCCGAGTGGGAACTGGGCCTGCAGATCTTCACCGAAGAACAGGCTGAAAAATTCAGCTTCGACATCCTGGATGCCACCAAGCTGATTCCCGAAGAACTGGTGCCGGTGCAGAAGGTCGGGCGCATGGTGCTCAACCGCAACCCCGACAACTTTTTCGCGGAAACCGAGCAGGTGGCCTTTTGCACCGCCCACGTGGTGCCCGGCATCGATTTTTCCAACGATCCGCTGCTGGCCGGTCGCATCCATTCCTATGTGGACACGCAGATTTCGCGCCTGGGCGGTCCCAACTTCCATGAAATCCCGATCAACGCGCCGATCGCGCCGGTGCACAACAACCAGCGCGACGGCATGCATCGCCAGGCCATCCACCGCGGTCGAGTCTCGTATGAGCCCAATTCGCTGGGCGGAGGCTGCCCCTTCCAGGCTGGCGCGGCGCAGGGTTTTGTGACGGTGGCGGCAGGTCTGCAAGCGAAGGAAGAACAGGCCAAGGTACGCGGCAAGCCTGAAAAATTTGCCGACCATTACACCCAGGCCACGCTGTTTTTCGAGAGCCAGACCCCGGTCGAGCAGGCGCATATCGCGGCCGCCTTCCGCTTCGAGCTCAGCAAGGTGACGGTGCCGGCGATCCGCGAACGCATGGTGGCCTCGCTGCGCAATGCTTCGGAAGACCTCGCGCGCAAGGTGGCCGAGGGCCTGGGCATGGACGCTATGCCGGCGCCGCTGCCACGTGCCCTTGCCAAACCGGACCGGGCCGAAGTCACGAAATCGCCGACCTTGTCGCTGATGGCCCGGCCCGGTGACGGCTCGCTCAAGGGACGCAAGGTCGCGATCCTGCTTGCACCGGGTGTCATCGGCGCATCCATCGCCGCGGTGCAGCAGGCCTTGCTGGCGCAGGGCGCGGTCCCGCGCCTGGTCGCACCGCGTATCGGACCGGTCGCCACCGACGAGGGCCACATGCTGGATGCCGATGCGTCGCTGGAAAACGAGCCCGGTTTCCTGTTTGATGCGCTGGTGTTGCCCGATGGCGAGGCGGCCGTGGCCGTGCTGGGCAAGGATGGCCACACCATGGAATTCATCAAGGACCAGTACCGCCATGGCAAGACCATCCTGGTGCTGGGCGCGGCGAAGGCCTTGATGGACAAGGCCGGCGTGCCTGCGGAACTGCCCGATGGCCAGCCCGATCCGGGCCTGATGTTCGCTGACGGCGGCGCGGATGATGCGCTGGCCGCCTTTGTCAAGGCCGTCGGCGGCCCCCGCCACGCAGCACGCGAGACCGATCCGCCGCGGGTCTAAGTCTGTGAACTCATGAAAAAAGCGGCCTCGGGGCCGCTTTTTTTTCGGGGGCACCGGACCGCTGTCCGGGCCGGACTTATTCGACCTTGGCCTTGTCGCGCAGGCCTTGCTGGAACGCCGACAGTTTCTGCTGCTGCATCTGCTGGGCGATTTGTGGCTTGAGCTCCTCGAACGGCGGCAGCTTGGCGGTGCGGATGTCATCGACACGGATCACGTGGTAACCGAACTGGGTTTTCACCGGCGTATCGGTCAGTTGGCCCTTGTTGAGCTTGGCCATGGCGTCGGAAAACTCGGGGACATAACTGCTGGGGTTGGCCCAGTCCAGGTCGCCACCGTTGGCGCCGGATCCGGGATCCTTGGACTGCTTTTTGGCGATGTCTTCAAATTTGCCGCCTTTTTTCAGGCTGGCGATGATGGCCTTGGCTTCGTCTTCCTTTTCCACCAGGATGTGGCGCGCCTTGTATTCCTTGCCGCCGTTGGCCGCAACAAACTTGTCGTACTCGCCCTTGAGGTCGGCATCGGTCACCGGGTTTTTCTTCTGGTAATCGGCAAACAGTTCGCGGATCAGGATGGCCTGGCGGGCCAGTTCCATCTGCACCTTGAAGTCATCGGTGGACGACAGGCCCAGCTTCTCGGCTTCCTGCATGAAAACCTCGCGGGCAATCACTTCCTCGCGGATCTGGCCCTGCATCTCGGGCGTGACCGGGCGGCCGGAACGCGACAGTTGCAGCGCCAGCGCATCAACGCGGGCCTTGGGCACGGCCTTGCCGTTGACGATGGCCACGTTCTGCGCGAAAGCGCTGCCCGCACCGACGGTCATCAGGGCGCTCAGGGCGCCAGCAAATAAAAGGTGTTTTTTCATGGGTTTCCTTGGGTAATCGGGTGGTTCTCACGCCTGGCGCTTCGGGCCGTGGACTCAGGGTGTTTCGATGATTTCAATGGCCAGTGCATGCAGGCCCTGATCGATGAAATTTTGCAGTGCATCATACACAAGGCGGTGGCGCGCCACGCGGCTCTTGCCGGCAAACACGGGAGCGGAAATGCGGACCCGGAAATGGCTGCCAAAACCTTGTGCATTGGCGCCGGCGTGGCCCGCGTGCAAAGCACTCTCGTCGATGACCTCCAGCCAGGAGGGACCCAGGCGGGCGCGCAGTTGTTCCTCAAGACGCGCGGCATGAACGGGTTCAGGTGCAATGGCCGGGGACATGGCTCAGGCCTTGACGTGTTTGTTGAGGAAAATTGCCTGTGCCATCACAAACACCAGCATCAGGCCCATGCCGCCGAACAGCTTGAAGTTGACCCAGGTCGCCGTCGAGAAGCTGTAGGCCACCCAGAGATTGAGCAGGCCCATGACCGCGAAAAAAGCAATCCAGCTGTAGTTGACCTTGCGCCAGATATCGTCCGGCAGGTTCAGCTGTGCGCCCATCAGTTTCTGGATGCCGTTCTTGTGGAACACCAGCTGGCCGACCAGCAGCGCAGCGCCCATCACCCAGTACAGCACCGTGGGCTTCCACTTGATGAAAGCTTCGCTGTGGAAGTAGATGGTGGCGCCGCCCAGCAGGGTCACCAGACCCAGGCTGACCCACAGCATGGTGTCGACCTTGCGGCCGCGCGCCACCAGCCAGAGAATTTGCGCCAGGGTGGCCAGGATCACCACCACCGTGGCCAGCAGCACCGGCGCCTCGGCAACGCCGACCACGCCGCCGGACACCATGAAACCCAGCCACTCGGTGGCGGTGCGCGCCGCCCAGTCGGTGTTGCCTTCGGCGTACTTGAACATGCCGAAAAACAGGATGATGGGAAGGAAGTCGAAGAGAATTTTCATGAACTGATTATCGCGGGACAAATAAGGAGCAATGAGCAGGGCGGATGCCTGGCGTGCAGACAGGCAGGAGCCTGGGACCTTAGTTTGTTTTCAGATCAAGGGACGCGGAGTTCATGCAATAACGCAGGCCGGTATCGGTGGGACCATCGGGAAAGACATGGCCCAGGTGCGCGCCGCACTGGCTGCAGACGGTTTCGGTGCGCGTCATGCCATGGCTGCGGTCGACAATTTCAGTGATGGCGCCCGGAACGGCCTCGGAAAAGCTGGGCCAGCCACAGCCGGCGTCAAACTTGGTGGCGGCATCAAACAGCTGGTTGCCGCAGCAGATGCAGTGGTAGCTGCCGTCGGTCCAGACCGCCTCATACTTGCCGGTGAAGGGGCGCTCGGTGGCTGCCTGCCGCGTGACTTCAAACGCGCCGCGTTCCGCGCCTTTTTCTGCCAGCAGGGCTTTCCACTCGGCATCGGTTTTCTGGATTTTTGCGCTCATGGCTCTACCTTTTGAGATGGTCTTTAATTCTGCTTACGAACTGCAGCTGATTTCAATGGCCGACGCCCAGTCGGGCGGAAAACCCGCGAGAGCCTCGTGATCCGGGTGTTCTTCAGATGGGGTCTGCAGCAGCTTCAGCAAGGTATCGACCCCGGAAAAGTCGTTTAGTTTCGCCGCACGGATGGCTTGTTCGCCGAGGTGGTTGCGGAGCACGTATTTGGGATTGCTTTTAAGCATCAAATCGGCCCGCAGCCCATGATCCACGGGCGTCAGGCGCTCTGAATACTGTAGCGCCCAGGCATCGAAGCCGGGCCGGTCCAGGAACAGGTCGCGCACCGGCGCGTTGTCGGACCCCGGCACAAAGCCGTTCAGGCGGCGCCAGAAAATGGTGTAGTCCACCTTGTCGGCAGCCAGCAGCTTGAAGATGCCCTCGATCAAGGCCTTGTCCTCGGGCTGGAGGTCCGGCAGGCCCAGCTTGGCGCGCATGCGGGCTTCCAGCGCCTGCGGGAACACCGTCTTGTAGGACTCCAGCGCGGCCAGCGCCTGTTCCTGCGTGTCCATCAGCGGCAGCAGCGCCTGGCCGAGGCAGAACAGGTTCCAGTAAGCGATATTGGGTTGCTTGTTGTAGGCGTAGCGGCCCTGGGTGTCGGAGTGGTTGCAGATGTGGCCGGGATCGAAGGCATCGAGGAACTGGAAAGGACCGTAGTCGATGGTCAGGCCCAGGATGCTCATGTTGTCGGTGTTCATCACGCCGTGGCAAAAACCGACCGCCTGCCAGGCCGCCACCATCGTCGCTGTACGTTCGCTGACCGCCTGCAGCAGGGCCGCATAAGGCTGGGCAGCATCGCGGCAGTCGGGGTAAAAGTTGTCGATCACAAAGTCGGCCAGGGTTTTGAGCTGTTCGTGCTGGTCGCTGTAACTGAAGTGCTCGAAATGGCCGAAGCGGATGAAGCTGGGCGCCACCCGCGTCACCACGGCCGCGGTTTCGATCTCTTCACGACGGACCCGGGCGTCCGAGCCGGTGATCGCCAGCGCGCGGGTGGTGGGAATGCCCAGCCCGTGCATGGCCTCCGAGCACAAATATTCACGGATGGAACTGCGCAGCACCGCGCGACCGTCACCCATGCGCGAGTAGGGCGTGAGGCCCGCGCCCTTGAGCTGGATTTCCTGGGGCCCGGCCGCCGTCTGCAGCTCACCGAGCAGGATGGCGCGGCCGTCGCCAAGTTGCCCCGCCCACTGGCCGAACTGGTGACCGCTGTAGACGCTGGCCAGCGGCTGCGTACCTTGCGCCACCTGGTTGCCGGTGAACAGGGCCAGGGATTCCTGTGAGGCGAACCACGGCTCGTCCAGTCCGAGCGCGCGCGCCAGGGCGGCGTTGCGGCTGACCCAATACGGCGAGGGCAGCGGCGTGGGCTGGAGTTCGGTGAAAAAATCCGGGCCCAGCGTGGCGAAACGCTTGTTCCATGCCAGGCCGGGAATGGCCGCAGCAGAATCCTTGATGACTGCATTCATGCTGTCATTGTCCCCTGCGGGCAACAGCCCCGTGGCTGCGGGGTTAAAGCCCGGGTGTGGCCCGTGCGCTGGGCGTGCCGGATCGTGTGGCGTAGGCCGCCAGCGCCTGCTCGTCGAGCATGGCGACCCGGCCGAATTCCAGCGACACCAGGCCCAGCTGCTCCATCGACTTGAGGGCGCGGTTGACGGTCTGGCGCGACAGCCCGGCCAGGTGGCCCAGCTCTTCCTGTGACAACACCAGCCGGCGCCGGCCCTGCCAGAACACGCGGCTCAGGTACAGGGCCACGCGCTGCTCGGGCGAACGCAGGCGTCCGGCCTCGATGATGGTCATGGCCTGGCCCAGCCGGCGGTTCAGGTGCGCCACCAGGAAGTGGTTGAAGGGCAGGGAGCTCGCCAGCAGGGCGCCGAACTCGCTGCGCGGCAGGCACAGCAGCACGGTGTCGCGCAGCGCGATCACGTCGTAACGCCGGGGTTCGGTTTTCAGCACCGAACCTTCGCCGAACCACTCGCCGTCCGGCACACCGAGAAAGGCCGAGACCCGGCCTTCCGAGGAGGTGCTTTGCAGCTTGACCAGCCCCGAAAGTACCGCATACCAGCCCTGGACCGGCGTGCCTGCCGCCAGCATCACCTCGCCTTTTCGGCCGGCCAGCGTCAGGCTGCGATCGAGCAATGTCGCGCACATGTCGTCGGGCAGACCGGCAAACCAGGGCTGACTGCGCAGGAAGCGGTGGTGGGGCAGGGCGGCGGGTTCCAGGGACATGGGGCGATTGTCCTGCAGCTGACGATTCCGGGTTTGTACCTAGGAACTGTCGGGGCGGAGACATCCCTTGCCGTCAGGCGCGTGCCGGTTCACAGTGGCGACTTGCCGCAGCCTGCGGATTTGAGGATTCACCGGTACAACTGCATGGATGTGGGCGTTACCATGCGGAGCACGACGCTGTTGCAGGACAGCCATTTTTTACCGGATAAAAAGGAAACAAGACCATGTTGGGTTTGATGCAAAACCAGCCGCTGCTGATCTCATCGCTGATCGATTTTGCCGAGCGCCACCACGGCGACGCGGAGATCGTGTCGCGCCGGGTGGAGGGCGACATCCACCGCTACACCTACCGCGATGTGGCGCGCCGCTCGCGCCAGGTGGCAAAAGCGCTGGACGCCCTCAAGCTGCAGTTCAGCGACCGTGTCGCAACCCTGGCCTGGAACGGTTACCGGCACCTGGAGCTGTATTTCGGCGTCAGCGGTTCCGGCCGTGTGCTGCACACGCTGAATCCACGCCTGCATCCCGACCTGGTGTCCTGGATTGCCAACCATGCCGAGGACCAGGTGCTGTTTTTCGACATGTCCTTCCTGCCGCTGGTCCAGGCATTTCATGGCAAATGCAGCACCATCAAGCATTACATCGCCCTGTGCGACGCGGACAAGTTGCCGGCGGACAGCGGCATCCCCAACCTGAGCAGTTACGAGGCCTGGATTGCCCCCCATTCGGCTGACTACAGCTGGCCCAGCTTCGATGAAAACTCGGCGTCGAGCATGTGTTACACCAGCGGCACCACCGGCAACCCCAAGGCGGCCTTGTACAGCCACCGTTCCACCATCCTGCACGCCTACGCGGCAGCCCTGCCGGATGTGATGGCCCTGAGCGCGCGCGACTCCATCCTGCCCGTGGTGCCGATGTTCCACGTCAACGCCTGGGGCATTCCCTACTCGGCCGCGCTGACCGGCGCCAAGCTGGTGTTTCCCGGTCCGGGCCTGGACGGCAAGTCGGTCTACGAACTCATCGAGAACGAAAAGGTGACTTATGCCGCCGGCGTGCCCACGGTCTGGCAGATGATGCTGGGCCACATGAAACCGGCCGGCCTGAAGTTCTCCAGCCTCAAGCGCACGGTGATCGGCGGCTCGGCCTGCCCGCCGGCCATGATCCACGCCTTCCAGGAAGACTACGGCGTCGAGGTGCTGCACGCCTGGGGCATGACCGAGATGTCGCCGCTGGGCACCTTGTGCACGCTGAAGAACAAACACCTGGCCATGTCCAAAGACGAGCAGATGAAAATCCGGCTCAAACAGGGCCGCGCGATTTACGGTGTGGACATGAAAATCGTGGACCCCGAAGGCAAGGAGCTGGCCTGGGACGGCAAGGCCTACGGCGACCTGCTGGTGAAGGGGCCCTGGATCGTCGCCGGGTATTTCAGGGGCGAGGGCGGCGACCCGCTGATCGATGGCTGGTTCCCGACCGGCGACGTGGCCACCATTGATGCCGACGGCTACATGCAGATCACCGACCGCAGCAAGGACGTGATCAAGTCCGGCGGCGAATGGATCAGCTCCATCGACATCGAGAATATCGCCGTCGCCCACCCGGCGGTGGCGATGGCGGCCTGTATCGGCGTGCGCCATCCGAAGTGGGACGAGCGCCCCATCATCGCCGTGGTGAAAAAACCGGGCGCCGAGGTGACGCGCGAGGAGCTGATCAAGTTCTACGAAGGCAAGACCGCCAAGTGGCAGATCCCGGATGACGTGGTGTTTGTGGATGCGATCCCGCTGGGCGCGACCGGAAAAATGCTCAAGACCCGGCTGCGTGAACAGCTCAAGGACTACACCCTGCCAGGCCTTTGATCCGCCACCGCGCACCCGCACGGGGCGCCTTGTCACCTGCGCGATAGCGTGGTCAATTTTTACGGGCAATCCCCTACGTTGCAGCGCACAAAAACTTGTACTCTGCTGATATCAGTAACCAGGAGACATTAGATGAAGTTGACCCTCAAAATTGTTGCAGCGACGGCCATGATGATGGCCGCCGGCATGTCGTTTGCCCAAAAGGGCGAAACCGTGAAGATGGTCCGTATCGACCCTCTCACCGGCCTGCTCGGCCCGGTCGGCGTCAGCCAGATCAAGGGCTACCAGTTTTTTGCCGAGAAATTCAGCGGCGCGGGCAACCCCGCCGGCGTCAAGTTCGAAGTCACACCGATTGACAACAAGCTCAGCCCGGCTGAAAGCCTGAACGCGCTGAAGGCAGCGATCGACCAGGGCGCCCGCTACATCATCCAGGGCAACGGCTCGTCCGTCGCGCTGGCACTGTCCGATGCGGTGGAAAAACACAACGCGCGCAACCCCGGCAAGGAGGTGATGTACCTCAATGACTCCGCGGTGGACCCAGACCTGACCAACAGCAAGTGCAGCTACTGGCACTTCCGCTTTGATGCCGACACCTCCATGAAGATGGAAGCCATGTCCAGCTTCATCGCCACGCAGCCTGACATCAAGAAGGTTTACTTCCTGAACCAGAACTACTCGCACGGTCACCAGGTCGTGAAATACGGCAAGGAATCGCTGGCACGCAAGCGCCCTGACATCCAGGTGGTCGGTGAAGACCTGCACCCGCTGGCCCAGACGCGTGACTTTGCACCGTACATCGCCAAGATCAAGGCCTCCGGCGCCGACACCGTGATCACCGGCAACTGGGGTTCGGACCTGTCGCTGCTGATCAAGGCGGCCAACGAGAACGGCTACAACGGCAAGTTCTTCACGTATTACGCCGGTGTCACGGGTACGCCCACGGCTCTTGGCCAGAACGGCGCAGGGCGCGTTTACCAGATCGCCTACAACCACTACAACATGGGTGGGCAGATGGACAAGTGGATGAAGGAGTTCAACGCCAAGTACAACGACGACTTCTACACCGGTTCGACCATCCGCATTTTCGAGATGCTGGGTGCTGCCATGGCCAAGGCCAAGTCCACTGACCCGGTGAAGGTGGCTGCCGCGATGGAAGGCCTGAAGGTCAAGAGCTTCAACGGTGAAGTCGAAATGCGCAAGACCGACCACCAGTTGCAGCAGCCGCTGTACATGTCGGTGTGGCAAAAAGCCGATGGCAAGTTCCCCTACAGCCCCGAGAAAACCGGCATGACGCTGGCACCGGTCGCAGAGTATCCGAACTATGTGTCCAGCACGCCGACCAGCTGCCAGATGAAGCGTCCGTAACCCGCAGGGCCTGCTGATGCTGATTTTTCATTCGTAAAGATCAGCGTTATATGGCCATCGCGCCTGCAGACTGAGCCCGAGCGGGTCGCACCGTATCGGGCTCTTTTATTTCATCGACGAGGAGGGTCTTGCGGAATGGAGTTTTTCATCATCTCGATGCTGAACGGTTTGAGCTATGGGCTCCTGCTGTTCATGCTGAGTTCGGGGCTCACACTGATTTTCAGCATGATGGGCGTGCTCAATTTTGCGCACGCCAGTTTTTACATGCTGGGCGCTTATGTCGGCTACACCGTGGCCCAGTTCGTTGGATTCTGGCCTGCGCTGCTGATTGCGCCGCTGGTCGTGGGCGCCCTGGGTGCCGTCTTTGAACGCCAGTGTCTGCGCAAGGTGCACAAATTCGGGCATGTGCCGGAACTGCTGATCACCTTCGGACTGTCCTATGTGATCGTCGAGCTGGTGCAACTGATCTGGGGCCGGATCGCTGTGGAATTCCGCCCTCCCGCGCTGCTGCAGGGACCGGCGTTCACGCTGATCAATGATTCGGTCAAGGGCCTCAGCGTCTTCTGGGGCGCGGCACCGGCAGAACTGTGCAGCACGGCCGATGCCGCGGTGCGTATCGTCTGCTCGCCATTTCCTGCCACGCGCGGCTTCATGATGCTGGTGGCCGTGATCATGCTCGGTTCCGTCTGGCTGCTGCTGACACGCACCCGCATCGGTCTGGTGATTCAGGCCGCACTGACCCATCCGGAAGCGGTCGAGTCGCTGGGGCACAACGTGCCACGCGTCTTCATGATGGTGTTCGGCGCCGGCTCGGCGCTGGCGGGCCTGGCCGGCGTGATCGGCGGCAGCACCTTTCTGACCGAACCGGCCATGGCCGCCACGGTGGGATCAGTGATCTTCGTGGTGGTGGTGGTCGGCGGCATGGGCTCGCTGTCAGGGGCTTTTGTGGCCTCCCTGTTGATTGGCGTGATCCAGACCTTTGCGGTGGCTTTCGACTACTCGCTGGCGACCCTGGCACAACAAATCGGCTTGCCGTTGAGCAGCGCTGTCATGAACAACTCCTACATCAAGCTCACACTGTCGCAGGTCGCGCCCATTCTTCCCTACCTGTTCCTGGTGCTCATCCTGATCTTCAGGCCGCGCGGCCTGCTCGGAAAGCGGGAGGGCTGAGCCATGAAAACCCACTACCAATTCAAGCCGCTCAATGTCGGGCGCTGGCTGATCTGGGGCCTGTTCGCGCTGCTGCTTGTGGTGGCGCCCAAAATGTTTGGCAGCGGACTGGCCCTGACGGTGCTGTCGCAGATGGGCATTGCCATCATTGCCTGCCTGTCCTACAACATGTTGCTGGGGCAGGGCGGCATGCTGAGTTTTGGCCATGCGGTCTATACCGGGCTGGGCTCGTTTCTGGCCATCCATGCCCTCAACAGCGTCGGCACCGGGTCCTTGCCGCTGCCGGTGTCGCTGGTGCCGCTGGTGGGCGGGCTGGCCGGCGTCGGCTTTGCCGTGCTGTTCGGTTATGTCACCACCCGCAAGTCGGGCACCACCTTCGCCATGATCACGCTGGGCCTGGGCGAGCTGGTGTTTGCGCTGTCGCTGATGATCCCGGAGTTTTTTGGCGGCGAGGGCGGTGTCTCGGGCAACCGCATGGTCGGCAAGCCTTTCCTGGGGATCACCTTCGGGCCGCAGATCCAGGTCTACTACCTGATTGCGATCTACACCTTCGTGGCCGTCGCGGCGATGTTCGCCTTCACCCGCACGCCGCTGGGGCGCATGCTCAATGCGGTGCGGGACAACCCGGAGCGGGTCGAGTTCGTCGGTTACGACACCCAGAAGGTCCGCTACTTCGCTTTTATCATTGCCGGCTTTTTTGCCGGTATTTCGGGCGGACTGGCGGCCCTGAACTTCGAGATTGTCACGGCTGAAGTGGTCGGTGCCGCGCGCTCGGGCGCCTACCTGCTGTTCACCTTCCTCGGGGGCGCCACCTTCTTCTTCGGCCCGATCATTGGCGCCATCCTGATGGTGCTGGCCTTTGTGCTGCTGTCCGAGTTCACTCAGGCCTGGCTGCTGTACCTTGGCCTGATCTTCCTGTTCATGGTGATGTATGCGCCCGGCGGCATTGCCAGCCTGATCATGATGAACCTGCGGGTGGCCGCATTCGGCAAGCTGCGGCAACTCTGGGTCAGCTACCTGGCCATGCTGGTCACGGTACTGGCCTTGCTGGTCGGTGCTGGCGCGATGATCGAGATGGTCTACCACCTGCAGCTCAGCACCTCGCTCGGCTCCAAGCTCCAGTTCCTGGGCGTGACCCTCGATGCCAAGGGCCTGAACAGCTGGTTCGGGGCCGCCTTTGTGATGCTGACGGGTCTGGGCCTGTTTGAAGTCACGCGCCGCCAGTTTCTGGTCGAGTGGGGCGAGATCCAGGAATACATCGAAAAAGAAATCAAGCGCCGGGAGGCCCTGGCATGAGCTACGCCCTTGAATTGAAAGACCTGCGCAAGAGTTTCGGCAAGACCGAAATCATCCGCGGCGTGAACCTTGCCGTGAAGGCCGGTGAACGCGTTGGCATCATCGGGCCGAATGGCGCCGGCAAGTCCACGCTGTTCAACCTGATCAGCGGGCGCTTCGAGCCCAGCAGCGGCGATGTCCTGCTGGGCGGCCAGCGCATCAACGGCAAGAAGCCGTTCGAGATCAACCGCCTGGGCCTGTCGCGCAGCTTCCAGATCACCAACATCTTCCCCAAACTCAGCGTTTTCGAAAACCTGCGCTGCGGGGTGCTCTGGAGCCTGGGCTACAAATACACCTTCCTGAAGTTCCTGGCCGACCTGGACGATGCGAATGACCGCGCCGACGAGCTCATGAAGATGATCAAGCTCGACAAGAAGCGCGACGTGCTGGCCATCAACCTGACCTATGCGGAACAACGCGCGCTCGAAATCGGCATCACCATCGCCGGGGGCGCCGGCGTCATCCTGCTCGACGAGCCGACGGCCGGCATGAGCCGCAGCGAAACCAGCCGCTTCATCAGCCTGATCAAGGAAGTGACCGTGGGCAAGACGCTGCTGACGGTGGAGCACGACATGGGCGTGGTGTTCGGCCTGGCCGACCGCATTGCCGTGGTGGTGTACGGCGAGGTGCTGGCCTTTGACACGCCCGATGCGGTGCGTGCCAACCCGCGCGTGCAGGAGGCCTACCTCGGCTCCCACGTCGCAGAATCACAGGCAGGAGGCCATTGATGTTGAAGGTAGAAAACCTCCACGCCTATTACGGCAAAAGCCATGTGCTGCATGGCGTCCATTTTGATGTCCAGCCCGGTGAAATCGTGGCCCTGCTGGGCCGCAACGGCTCCGGCCGGTCCACCACCGCCAAGGCCATCATGGGCCTGGTTGACTGCCAGGGCGACATCCAGTGGAAAGGCAAGCAGATTGTCGGCCGCAAGGCCTACGAGGTCGCGCACCTGGGCATCGGCTATGTGCCGGAGAACCGCGATATCTTCCCGACGCTGACGGTGCACCAGAACCTGATGCTGGGGCAAAAAGGCAAGGGCAAGGGTAGCCGCTGGTCCTTCGAGGACATGTACCAGATGTTTCCGCGGCTCCGCGAGCGCGAGCACACCGAGGCTGGCGTGTTGTCCGGTGGTGAGCAGCAGATGTTGACCTTGTGCCGCGCGTTGATGGGTGACCCGGACCTGATCATCATCGACGAGCCGACCGAAGGCCTGGCGCCCAAGATCGTCGAGCTGGTCGGCCAGTACCTGCAGACGCTCAAGTCCAAGGGCATTTCGGTGTTGCTGATCGAGCAGAAGCTGACGATTGCGATGGCGATTTCGGACCGGGCGCTGGTCATGGGCCACGGCAGCATCGTGTTTCAGGGCACACCGGACAGCTTGCGCGCCGACGCCTATATTCGCAAGGAGTGGCTGGAGGTCTGAGGCTGTGAATCTTCACAGCGTCAGAGCCGAAGACCGCCAGCCCGGTTTTTGTCGCGGCAGGGACAATGCAGGCGGCCCTCAGGGTTGCACTGCAACACAAGCTCTCTACAATAAGAAAAGAACGGTCGTACTATTTTGCCGGTTCGACGGTCTGCTGCGAGCAGGCCGCCGGCCGGCAATCACGCATTAAAGGAAAACACATGACAGCGAAATACGAAGTCCACGGCAGTGTGGCGGTCATCACCCTCGACAACCCGCCCGTCAATGGTCTGGGTCATGCCACGCGCCTGGGTATCACCGATGGCCTGCAGAAAGCCAATGCCGATGCAGCTGTCAAATCGATCGTGCTGGCCGGCGCCGGCAAGGCGTTCTCGGGCGGCGCCGACATCAAGGAGTTCGGCACGCCCAAGGCGCTGGCCGAGCCCAACCTGCTCAGCGTGATCCTGGCCGTCGAGAACTCGTCCAAGCCGGTGGTGGCCGCGGTGCACACGGTGTGTATGGGTGGCGGCCTTGAACTGGCGCTGGGTTGCCATTACCGCATCGCGGCGCCCGGCACCAGTGTGGCCTTGCCCGAGGTCAAGCTGGGCCTGATCCCCGGCGCCGGCGGCACGCAGCGCCTGCCGCGTGCGCTCGGCGTCGAGCCGGCATTGAACATGATCGTCAGCGGCGAGCCGGTCAAGAGCGAATTGCTGGCCCAGATTCCCGGCCAGAATCTGTTCGATCGGATGGCGGCGTCCGCCGAGTCGCTGGCCGAAGAAGCCCTGGCGTTTGCCCAGGCCGTCGCCGACACCCGCCCACTGCCACTGGTGCGCAACCTGCCATGCAAACACCGCAATGGCGACGCCTACTTCCAGTTTGCGCGCAACATGGTCAAGGGCATGGCGAAAAACTTCCCGGCGCCGCTCAAATGTGTGGACGCTGTGGAAGCCGCCACGAAGAAGAAGTTTGACGAGGGCATGGCCTTTGAGCGCGAAATCTTCATCAACCTGATGTGGACGCCCGAAAGCCGCGCCTTGCGCCATATTTTTGCCGCCGAACGCGCAGCCTCCAAGATCCCGGACGTGCCGGAAGACACCGTGAAGCGCGAGATCAAGTCGGTGGCCGTGATCGGCGCCGGCACCATGGGTGGCGGCATTGCGATGAATTTCCTGAACGCCGGCATACCGGTGAAGATGCTGGAGATGAAGCAGGAGGCGCTCGACAAGGGTCTGGGCATCATCCGCAAGAACTATGAGTCGCAGGTCAAGCGCGGCAAGCTCAAGCAGGACAAGTACGACCAGCGCATGGCCCTGCTGAGCACGACGCTGAACTACGACGACCTCAAAGACGCCGATCTGGTGATCGAGGCGGTGTTCGAGGAAATGGGCGTCAAGGAAAAAGTCTTCAAGGAACTGGACCGCGTGATGAAGCCCGGCGCCATCCTGGCTTCCAACACCTCCACGCTGGACGTCAACAAGATTGCCGCCTTCACAAAACGTCCGCAGGACGTGGTGGGCATGCATTTCTTCAGCCCCGCCAACGTGATGAAGCTGCTGGAAGTGATACGCGGCGAAAAAACCGCCAAGGATGTGCTGGCCACCGTGATGGCCGTCAGTAAAAAGATCAGGAAGACCGCCGTGGTGTCCGGCGTCTGCGACGGATTTATCGGCAACCGCATGATCGAGCAGTACGGCCGCCAGGGCGGCTTCCTGCTCGACGAAGGCTGCACACCGGCCCAGGTCGACAAGGCGATGGAAAAATTCGGCATGGCCATGGGCCCGTTCCGCATGGGTGACCTGGCCGGCAACGACATCGGCTGGGCCATACGCAAGCGCCGCTACACCGAAAAGCCCGACATGAAGTACAGCAAGACTGCAGATCTGCTGTGCGAGAAGGGACGTTTTGGGCAAAAGACCGGCGCCGGCTGGTACGACTATGTGCCCGGCAAACGTGACGCGATCCCGAATGCCGAGGTCGTGAAGATGATCGAGGACCACCGCGCTGCCCAGGGCATCACGCCGCGCAAGATTTCCGACGAGGAGATCGTCCAGCGCCTGGTGTACGCGCTGGTCAACGAGGCTGCACACATCCTGGAAGAGGGCATAGCCTCCCGCGCCAGCGACATCGACATGGTCTACCTGATGGGTTATGGCTTCCCGATCTACCGCGGCGGCCCCATGTTGTACGCCGACCAGGTCGGCCTGTTCAATGTGGTGCAGAGCATGAAGCGTTTTGCCCAGAACCCGCTGGACGACGCGAAATTCTGGCAGCCCGCGCCGCTGCTGGCCAAACTGGCCGCCGAAGGCAAGACGTTCAATTAATTTCCGGAGAATCCCATGACTTCAGCCGTAATCGTTTCCACCGCCCGCACCCCCCTGGCCAAAAGCTGGAAGGGCTCCTTCAACATGACCCATGGCGCGACCCTGGGCGGCCATGCGGTCGAACACGCGATCAAACGCGCCGGCATCGAGGCTGGTGAGGTCGATGACGTGATCATGGGCTGCGCCAACCCCGAAGGCGCGACCGGCGCCAACATCGCGCGCCAGATCGCCCTGCGCGCTGGTTGCCCCATCACGGTGTCCGGCGTGACGGTCAACCGGTTCTGCTCGTCCGGCCTGCAGACGATTGCGCTGGCCGCCCAGCGCATCATTGCCGGCGAAGCCGACGTTTATGTCGCCGGCGGGGTGGAGAGCATCTCCTGCGTGCAGCAGGAGATGAACACCCACATGCTGGCCGATTCCTGGCTGGCCAAGAACAAGCCTGAAATCTACTGGAACATGCTGCAGACGGCCGAGCAGGTCGCCAAGCGTTACGGCATCACGCGCGAGCAGATGGACGAATACGGCGCGGCCAGCCAGCAAAAAGCCACGGCCGCTCTGGCCGCCGGCCTGTTCGATGCCGAGATTGCACCGATCACGGTCACCATGGGTGTGGCCGACGCGGTCATGGGCCTGACCACCAAGGAAGTCACCGTGAGCAAGGACGAAGGCATCCGCGAAGGCACGACCAAGGAAGGCATCAGCGGCATCAAGCCGGCCATCCCCGGCGGCGTGATCTCGGCCGGCAATGCCAGCCAGTTCTCCGACGGCGGCGGGGCCGTGGTGGTCATGAACGAAACCCTGGCCGAGAAAAAAGGCCTGAAGCCGCTGGGCCGTTTCCTCGGCTTCTCGGTGGCCGGCTGCGAGCCTGACGAGATGGGCATCGGCCCGGTGTACGCGATTCCGAAGGTGCTCGCGCGCCTGGGCCTGAAGGTCAGCGACATCGACCTGTGGGAGCTCAACGAAGCGTTTGCGGTGCAGGTGATTTATTGCCGCGACAAGCTGGGCATCCCGATGGACAAGCTCAACGTCAACGGTGGCGCGATCGCGGTGGGTCACCCCTACGGCGTCAGCGGCCAGCGCCTGACCGGCCATGCGCTGATCGAAGGCAAGCGCCGCGGCGCCAAACTCGTTTGCGTGACCATGTGCATAGGCGGCGGCATGGGTGCTGCCGGCGTTTTCGAAGTCCTGTAACAGGCCTGCAGCCATGGACGGAACCCTGCTCCTTCAGAAAGGGCGGGCGTTTCTGGCCCTGCAGCCTTTCAGCGTGTTGATCGGTGCCGAGCTGCACGCGCTGTCTGTCGGGCGCTGCGAACTGCAGCTGCCCGTGACGCCCGGCATCCTCCAGCAAAACGGCTTTGTGCACGGCGGTGTTGTCAGTTACGCCGCCGACAACGCGCTGACCTATGCAGGTGGAACCGCTCTCGACGGGGCCGTGGTCACCTCCGAATTCAAGATCAACTACCTGCGCCCGGCCATCGGCGAGCGCCTGATCGCGCGCGCCGAGGCGGTGCATGCCGGCAAGTCTCAGGCGGTCTGCCGCTGCGACGTTTTTGTTGTGACGGATGGCCAGGAAAAACTCTGTGCCGTCGCCCAGGGCACGATTGTCCGCCTGCCGGCAAAACCGTCCACTTCCTGAATCACCTCATATCGGATTGCCATGAGCCTGAGACCCACGCTTGATTTCCTGCTCTACAACTGGCTTGGCGCGGAGTCGCTGAACCAGCGCGAGCGTTTTGCCGACCACTCGCGCGAAACCTTTGATGCGGTGTTCGACACCTGCGAACGTATTGCGCGCGAGAAATACGCACCGTTCAACCGGCTGGTCGACATCCAGGAACCGCACTTCGACGGCGAAAAGGTGATCCTGCCGCAGGCCACCCACGACGCGCACAAGGCCTATACCGGCTCCGGCATGCTGAGCGCCGCGCAGGATTACGACGAAGGTGGCATGCAGCTGCCCTACACCATCGAGGCAGCGGCCAACTGCTTTTTTGCGATGGCCTCGGTCAGCATAGGCTCCAGCCTGCTGACCAAGGGCAATGCCAATTTGTTGCTGGTGCACGGCACCGAAGCGCAGAAAGAGGTGTTCGCGCGCAATGCGTTTGCCGGCCGTTTCTCCGGCACCATGTGTTTGTCCGAGCCGCAGGCCGGGTCCTCGCTCAGCGACATCACGACGCGGGCGGTGCCGGACGGCCCGGATTTCGAGGCCGAGGTCCTGGGTCCCCGTTACCGCCTGACCGGCAACAAGATGTGGATCTCCTCGGGCGAGCACGAGCTGACCGAAAACATCATCCACCTGGTGCTGGCCAAGATCCCGGGACCGGACGGCAAGCTGATCCCCGGTACACGCGGCATCTCGCTGTTCATCGTGCCCAAGAAAATGGTGGGCGCGGACGGCCAGCTGACCGGCGAACGCAACGATGTGGCGCTGGCCGGGCTGAACCACAAGCTGGGCTGGCGCGGCACCACCAATACGCTGCTGAATTTCGGCGAAGGCAAATACCCGGTCCCTTCGACAGGCTCAGGACAGGCGGTTTCAGGCGCCATCGGCTACCTGGTCGGCAAGCCGCACGAAGGCCTGCGCTGCATGTTCCACATGATGAACGAGGCGCGCATCGGCGTCGGCACGGCCGCCGTGATGCTGGGCATGGCGGGTTATTACGCCTCGCTGGACTACGCGAAGAACCGGCCGCAGGGCAGGCCGGTAGGACCGGCGGGCAAAGACGCAGCTGCGCCGCAGGTGCGCATCATCGAACATTCGGATGTCAAACGCATGCTGCTGGCCCAGAAAAGTTATTGCGAAGGTGCACTGGCGCTGGAGCTGTATTGCGCCCGCCTGGTGGACGAACAACACACCGCCGAGGCCGCCGCGGCGGACGAGGCCCGGCTGCTGCTGGAAGTGCTGACCCCGATTGCCAAGAGCTGGCCCAGCGAGTGGTGCCTGGAAGCCAACTCGCTGGCGATCCAGATCCACGGCGGCTATGGCTACACCCGCGACTTCCCGGTCGAGCAGTACTGGCGTGACAACCGCCTGAACATGATCCACGAAGGCACCCACGGCATCCAGGCCACCGACCTGCTGGGCCGCAAGGTGCTGATGGAGGGCGGCAAGGGCCTGCAACTGCTGGCGGCGCGTATCAACGCAACCATCGCGCGTGCCACTCAGGTTCCCGAGCTCGCCGCGCATGCCAACGCGCTCGCGCAAGCGCTGCAGCAGGTGGGCGCGACGACCCAGGCCGCCTGGGCCACCGGCAATCCGCAGGAGGCGCTGGCCAATGCCGTGCCCTATATGCAGGGTTTCGGCCACACCGTGCTGGCCTGGATCTGGCTGGACGTGGCGCTTGCCGCACTGCAGGCCGATGCTACAAAATCCATAGCGACTACCGCAGGTAAACTGGGAGCCATGCGTTATTTTTATCATTACGAATTGCCCAAGATCGGGGCCTGGCTGCAGGTCGTGGCCACCCGCGACCCGACCTGCGCCGATTTGCCGGAGGACGCGTTTTAATGGGTTTTTTCAAGGAAACCGGCAGCACCACGCCGAGCAAGACGATTGCCCGCCTGCAGCAGCTGATCTGGATCCTGATCTACGGCGGACTGCTTACGCTGGTACTGGGCCTGTCGGTGCAGCGCTCGGACGAGGTGCTGGGCTGGAGCATGGTGATGGGCGGCGGCATCGTGGCCGCTGTCGGTGGTGTGCTGATTTACGTGCGTTCGCGCATGACCGTCGGGAAATAGCCGGGCGCTCCGGGTGCCGCCTGAGCGCAGCGGCCGCGACAGCGGAAAACAGCTGCACCGGTCGCAAGTCGCCCTCAGGACAGCCGGGCTTGAAGCTGCGGTCCGTCTTGTGTTTTACTAGCTGTTTTCGGGCACGCGCGAGCCTCTCCATGGTGCCGCCGACCCGCCCCATCTCCCTCCCGCCATTCAAGGATCCTGCCCATGACCCGTACCATCCAGCAACTGTTTGATCTCACCGGGAAAACCGCCCTGGTCACCGGCGGCTCGCGCGGCCTCGGCCTGCAGCTGGCGCAGGCCCTTGGTGAAGCCGGCGCGAAGATCATGCTGAGTTCCCGCAAGGCCGAGGATCTCGAGGAGTCGGCCGCCACACTCAAGGCCGCCGGCATCGCGGTGGACTGGATCGCTGCCGACTGCGCCAAGGAAGCCGACATCCGCCGGCTGGCCGACGAAACCATCCAGCGTTTCGGCCATGTCGACATCCTGGTGAACAATGCCGGCGCGGCCTGGGGGGCGCCCGCCGAAGACCACCCGGTCGAAGCCTGGGACAAGGTCATGAACCTGAACATCCGCGGCTATTTCATCCTGAGCCAGCACATCGCCAAACACAGCATGATTGCGCGCCGCTCGGGCCGCATCATCAATGTGGCGTCGATTGCCGGGCTGGGCGGCAACCCGCCGGAAATGACCACCGTGGCCTACAACACCTCCAAGGGCGCGGTGATCAACTTCACGCGCGC
>PNNC01000084.1 GCA_013824015.1 Polaromonas sp. | reverse complement strand
GGTCGCGGTGCCGATGCCGCCCAGCGCGAACTGGCCGAACTTCAGGGTGAAGTCACCGGTGCCCAGCACCAGCGTGATGGCCGCCACCAGCAAATTCTTGTTGTCGGAAAAATCAACCTTGTTGTCGACCCAGATCTTGGCGCCGGCGACCGCGATCAGGCCGAACACCACGATGCTGACGCCGCCCATCACCGGCAGCGGAATCGCCTGGATCAGCGCGCCGAACTTCGGACTGAAGCCCAGCAGCAGCGCGATCAGCGCCGCCACCAGAAACACCGCGGTCGAATAAATCCGCGTGGCCGCCATCACGCCGATGTTTTCGGCATAGGTGGTGACGCCGGTGCCGCCGGCCGCGCCCGAGACCATGGTCGCCACGCCGTCGCCGATGAAGGCGCGGCCCATGTAGACATCCAGGTTCTTGCCGGTCATGGCTGTCACGGCCTTGATGTGGCCCAGGTTTTCCGCCACCAGGATGACCGCGACCGGCGCGATCAGCAGCATCGCGTTCAGCGTGAACACCGGCGCGGTAAAGGCCGGCAGGCCGAACCAGGCGGCATTGCTGATCACCGACAGGTCCACCGGCTTGCCCAGGCCCAGGCCGTTGGTCAGCAGCGCGTAGATCAGCGTGGCCACAATCAGGCCGACCAGGATCAGCAGGCGCTGCAGCATGCCGCGTGTCATCACCGCCACCAGCGCGACGCTGACAAAGGTCACCAGCTGCATCCAGGAATCAAAGTTGCTGGCCGCCATGTTCTTGATCGGGATGCCCGCCAGGTTCAGGCCGATCACCGCGACCACCGCGCCGGTCACCACCGGCGGCATGAAACGCTCGATCCAGCCGGTGCCGACCGCCTGCACGATGACGCCTATCAGGGTGTAGAGCAGGCCGCAGGCGATGATGCCGCCCAGCGCCACGCCGAGGTTGGCATTCGGCCCCTTGCCGGCATAGGCGGTGGCGGCAATCACCACGCCGATGAAGGCGAAGCTGGAGCCGAGGTAGCTGGGCACCTTGCCGCCGGTGACGATGAAGAAGATCAGGGTGCCGATGCCGCTCATCAGGATCGCGATGTTCGGATCGAAGCCCATCAGGATGGGCGCCAGCACGGTCGCCCCGAACATCGCGATCACGTGTTGCACACCCATGACCGCGGTTTGCGGCCAGGGCAGGCGCTCATCGGGCGCGATCACCCCGCCTTGCGACAGCGTCGCGCTGCTTTTTTCCGTCCAGCTGAACATGCCCATCATCGTCTCCTCGTGTTGAAGTGCGGCAATGATAGGGCTGTTGCGCCCAGTCGCAACAATGGTGCACGCCAGCGCGACAGCTGTCAGGCCAGAAACGCCGTGATTTCCCGCAACACCGCCTCGTCTTTCAGCAGGTGGCGGTGGCCCAGGTCCTGGGTCGCCAGCAGGCGCGCCCCCGGGATCGCTTCGCTGAAAGCCACGCCGTCGGCGAAGCGGTTGATGCTGTCGCGCCGGTCATGCACCACCAGCGTGGCCTGCGTGATGCGCGGGCCGACCGCCTGCGGCTCGAACTGCGGCATCAGCACACCCTCGCGTGCCTCGAAACGTTTTTGCATCGCCGCGCGGGTGCGCTCGCTCAGGCCGAAGACCTGCGCAAACAGCCGGGTGTATTCATGCGGCGAGGCCGGCGGCGCCAGCAGCACCAGCTTGCGCAGCGCCAGGCCGCGGCTGGCGGCAAAAGCCGCGGCGTTGGCGCCCAGCGAATGGGCCACCAGCGCGTCCAGCCGGAAGCCCTGCTGCTGCAGGCGGGCTGCCGCGTACTCGATCGCGCGCGCAAACTGCGGCAGGTTGCTGGTGGGTCCGGCGCTGCGGCCGTGCGCCGGCATCTCGAGCAGCACCGCGCGCAGCCCTTGCGTCTGCAGGCGGTCGGCCAGCGCCAGCATCTGGCCGGCATGACCGCCCCAGCCGTGCACCAGCAGCACCACCGGTCCGTGCGGCGCGACCGGCCGGCTGTACAGCGTGATGCTGGCGTCCTCGAAAGGCAAGGTGCTGAGGGCCCAGTCGGCCGGCCAGGCGCGGCGCCGCGCCAGCCAGCGCGGCGGCAGCGGCGTGCCGAACAGGCGGTAGGCGGCGCGCACCGCCAGCGCGGGCCACAGGCGTTGCGACGCGCCCAGGCCCCAGCGGGCCAGCCGGGTGACCGGGCTGGTGTTGTAGAAAGCGGCGGTGGCTTCAACAGAACTGCGGGTCATGGCATCTCCTTTCAGTACCAGATCCAGTCGCGGTTGCTGCGCGGCACACCACGCAGCGATTCGCGAACGGCGCGCGCTGCGCGCACGACAACAAAAAGGCCCAGGGGAACGATCAGGAGCAACATGGCATTTCCTTCTTTCTCCGCACGGTTGTGCGAAATAGGGGTGAACAAAAAGCCCTTGTGGGGCATCACTTCTCGCCAGGTCTCAGGCCTGGTAACTGGTTTTCAGGCGCCGCCAGCTGGCCTGCGCCCGTTCGGCGGCGCGCTGGTCGCGCAAAAAACGCGCGTCGTGCAGCAGGCCCATGGCGAGGGCGCTGACTTCACAGACAAGCTGTTCGGGGTCGGTGTCGGGCTTCAGATGGCCGGCATCGATGGCCTGCTGCGTGGTGCGGCGCAGCGCGGCGCGCCAGCGCGTGACTTCCTGCAGCAGCGTGTCGCGCAGCTCGCCCTCGCGGTCGTCGAGTTCGAAAGCGCCGGCGGTGTAGATGCAGCCGGACTTCACCTCGACATCGCGCATGCGCACGATCCAGCGCTGCACAATCGCGTCCAGCCGCGGCAGGCCCTTGGGCAGCTGCATCGCCGGCACGAAGACATCGGCGATAAAACGCCGGCCGAATTCCTCGATCACGGCTTTCTGCAGTGCCTCGCGCGAACCGATGCGTGAGAACACGCCGCTCTTGGACAGGCCCAAGCGGTCGGCCACCGCCTGCAGCGTGATCGCTTCCAGGCCGTCGGCCGAAGCGAGGTCCAGCGCCGCGCCGACAATCGCGGCGCGGGTCATCTCGCTTTTCTGGGTTTTGGCGTCCATGTGGCAAATATTAGCACACTTGTGCTAAACCATCCTGCCGCCGTGGCAACAGCGGGCGCCGCGGCCTGCCGCGCGGCGGCGCCTCAGGCCGCTGTGGCGGCGTCGATCAGGATGAAGGCCACCTTGACCGGTTTGCCGGACCGGTTGGCCCACGCGTGCGCGGTGCCGCGCTGGATCAGCACGTCGCCCTGGCGCATCAGGGTTTCGCCTTCTTCCATGATCGCGACGATCTCACCTTCGAGCACGATGGCGTAGTCCACCGTGTCGGTGGTGTGCATGCCCGGATGTTCGCCGGGCTTGACGTCGCGGTGCGCGTCCGGGTACATCGCGGCAAAGGTCTTGTCCATCAGGCGGCGCAGCTCAGCCGGGTCTTCCGGTTCGGCCGGCCACTCGATGATGCGCGCCACGGTGCCGCCGGCCGGCGGCAGCACACCCTTGTGTTCGGCAATGCTGTCGGGCGTTCGCGCATTGCCGGCGGGCGACGTGCGCCACAGGTTGGTGACGCGGTAGCCAGGACGGTCAGCGACGGTTTTCTGTGCCGGCGACGGCCCGTCTTCCTCGAAGCAGGAGCGGCCCGCGGCGTTGTGGCCGGTGACGATGCGACGTATCGGCGGCAGGGCGGACATCAGTTTTTCTCCAGTTTCAGGTCCGGAACCAGACCGGCGTGGATCTTGTAGGTGCTCGCGATGCGGGCCTTGAACTGTGCCGCCGGCAGGAAGCGGGGGACCTGCAGCAGGCCCTTGGCGCTTTCGATGAATGCCGGTGAGGCTGTCACCTTGCGACAGATGCCTTCCAGCTGGCTGACGGTGGCTTTGGCCGTGCCGGCCGGCACGTACAAGCCGTTCAGGCCGGGGCTGATGACCGGGTACCCGAGTTCGGCGATGGACGGCGCATCGGGCATGGACGGCTGGCGCTTGTCGGCCAGCACCGCCAGCACGCGCAGCTTCTTGCCACCGATGGAGGAGATCGCCGGCACGCTGAAGTCCAGCGTGCCGCCCATCACGTCGGTCAGCATGGCGCCGTCGCCGCGGTAGGCAATGGGGTTGAACTTGACCTTTGTCGCGCGCTCGACCGCCGCCATCGACAGGTGGGGCACGCTGGCCGGGCCGGCGTGGCCGTAGGACACGCTGCCCGGGTTGGCCTGCGCGCGTGCCAGCAGCTCGGTCAGCGAGCGGATCGGCGACTCCTCGCGCACCGCGATCGCAAACACGTTCTCGAAGACCTGGCAGACCGGCTCGATGTCGCTGGACTTGAAGGGCAGGTTGGCGTTCACGAACGGTGAATTGGTCAGCGGCGAGGCCGGCGAGAACATGATGACCTTGCCGTCCGGTTTGGCACGCGCCAGCGCGGTGAAGCCGACCACGCCGCCGGCGCCTTCACGGTTGACCACCACCCATTGCTGCGCGGTGTCGCGGGCCGCTTCGCGGGCAAAGGCGCGCGCCATGGCGTCGACGCCGCCACCGGCCGAGTAGGGCAGGATGATCTCCACCGGGTGCGCGGGATACGCGGTGGCGGCCGCTGCGGGCTGCGCCAGCGCGCCGCCGGGGAGCAGGGCGGCCAGCGCGGCGACGGCAGCCGCGGCGCCGGCGAGTTTGGACAGGGGGAAGGCTTGGTGCATGTTTCAGGCTCCGATGGGTGGAAGGATGGTGCCCCGGCTTTCGCCGAAGCCGATGCGCGCAAAGCCGGGCTTGTCGCACCAGCCGCGCAGGATGACGGCATCGCCGTCGTGGAGGAAGCTGCGCTGTTCGCCGCTGCTGTCCAGCGTGATCGGCGACTTGCCGCCCTTGGTCAGCTCGATGATGGCGCCGGCCTGGTCGGGCGTGGGGCCGGAGATCGTGCCGCTGCCGAACAGGTCGCCGGCTTGCAGATTGCAGCCGCCCATGGCGTGTTGCGTGACCATCTGCGCGGCGGTCCAGTACTGGTGGCGAAAGTTGGTGCGGGTGATGCGTGAAGGCGCCAGGCCCTGCGCGCGCATCTGCTGCGACTCGACCAGCACCTCGAGCTCAATCGACAGCGCGCCGCGTTCCCGGTTGCCCGCACCGTCAAGGTAGGTGAGCGGCTGCGGCTCGTCAGCCGGGCGTGTGAAGGGCAGGCGGTAGGGCGCCATGGCTTCCTGCGTCACGATCCACGGCGAGATCGTGGTGCAGAAGTTCTTGCCGAGAAAGGGCCCCAGCGGCGCCATTTCCCAGAACTGGATGTCGCGTGCCGACCAGTCGTTGAGCAGGCCGTAGCCGAAGATGTGACCGTCGGCCTGCGCCAGCGGGATCGGTTCGCCGGGGGCATTGCCCGGGCCGATCCAGATCGCCAGCTCCAGCTCGAAATCCAGCCGCGCGCAGGGGCCGTAGACCGGCTGCGGCCGGGCGCCGGGCGCGGGGGGCGCCGCCAGCGCCTGCCCCATGGGCCGGCGGAAGGCCTGGCCGCTCACGCCAATGCTGGAGCTGCGGCCGTGGTAGGCGATCGGGATCCACTGGAAGTTCGGCGTCAGGGGCGCGTCCGGGCGCGTGATGGCGCCGACGTTGCGCGCATGGTGGATCGACGTGTAGAAGTCGGTGTAGTCGCCGATGCGCGTGGGCACCGTGTGCTCAATGCCTGCCAGCGGGATCAGCGCCGCGCGCACGGCGTCCACGGCGGGGCCGCTGGCGCCTTGCTTGAGCGCCGCAAAAAGCGCGTGGCGCAAGGCTTGCCAGGCGGCGGGACCCATCGCAAAAAAGTCATTCAGCGTGGCCTGAGCGCATGCCGAGGCGGCCTGCGCCGCCAGGCCCTGCAGCGCACCGGAACGCGCCAGCGCGGCCAGGCAGATCAGCTGGTCGCCGATGGCCACACCGCCGCGCAAGGCCTCGCTGCTGCCCTGGCGGCGAAACACCGAAAAGGGCAGGTTCTGCAAAGGGAAGTCGGTGCCGGCCGCTTGCGCCGACGCCAGCCAGCTGCGGGCGCCGGCGTCATGGGTGTGGTTCAGTGCGTGCATGAGTTGCTATGAATAAAGGAGCGTTATCGACAGGCTGGGTAGGGGCTGGTGGCGAACAGGGCTTGAAAAAGAGGCCTCCCGCCGCCGCTGGTGATCACACGCGCGTCGTCACGCGTGAGCCTGGGGCCCTTCGGATGGGCCGGGCGGCGGCAAGGCCGCGCGGATGCCGCCGGCGATGAAGGTGACCAGCAGCTCGCCGGCGGCCGGATCGAAGGGCTGGTTCTGGCCGAGCGAGAGCCGTTCGACGCGGGTGTCCCGCAGGTGGTGCAGCAGCGCCCCCAGGCCGAACTGGTAGCACCAGGCCACCTGGGCGCGCGTGGCGTGCGGCAAGGCCTGATGCAGCGCGTCGATAAAAGCGTGGGCCATCGGATCGAAATAGGCCCGCAGCACGGGTGCGGCTTCTTCCGGCGAGTTGTAGAGTTCGCGCGCCACCAGCAGCGCGTAGTACTCGCCCTCGGCGCTGGCACGCAGCCTGAGCACCGGGAGCGTGAACGCCTCGATGATGCGGCGCAAGGTGTCGGGATCCTGCGGGTCGTGCGAGACCGCCTGCAGCGCCGCCAGGCGCTCTTCAATGGTGCGGTTCCAGTGCGCGAAGATGGCCTGGAACAGCTCATGTTTCTGGCCGTAGTAATAACCGACGAGGGCCAGTGGCACCGCCGCCTCATCGGCGATCTGGCGGATGCTGACCGCGTGGTAGCCGTGTTTGGCAAACAGCTTCTCGGCCGCCAGCAGGATCGCCTGCTTGCGGTCCGGCCGCGGCTCTGCCTGGCGGGCGGGGCGGGTACGCACGGCGGGGTCGGGTTTGACAATCGCAACCATGCCGGTATTGGACGGTTGTACAAGAAAATTGCACATTCGTACAAACCCTGACGATTTAACGCGGGGACGGCGGGCGGAGCGCGCTAACCTGTCACCCATGGCAAGTAACGCAACCCCCTTCGTGCCCCAGATCCGCCTGTACCAGGACTGGCTGAAACAGACCCGTGGCCTGAGCTTTGCCTCCTATGACGCGTTGTGGCGCTGGTCGGTCACGGATCTGGATGCCTTCTGGCAAAGCATCTGGGACTACTTCGACCTGCAGTCGCCGACGCCGCACCGGGCCGTGCTGGCGGCCAGGCGCATGCCGGGGGCGTCCTGGTTTCCGGGCGCGCAGTTCAACTACGCGCGCCAGGTGTTCCGGCATGTGGATGCCGCCCATGCCGCGGGCTTTCCGGCACTGATCAGCCACAACGAAAAAAGCCTGGCGGCCGGCGTGCCGCCGCGCGAACTGAGCTGGCCCGAGTTGCGCCGGCAGGTCGCGTCGCTGGCGCTGCACCTGAAGGCGCAGGGCGTGGCGCCGGGCGACCGGGTGGCGGCCTACCTGCCCAACATTCCCGAAGCCATGGTGGCCTTCCTCGCGGTGGTCAGCATCGGCGGCGTCTGGAGCATTTGCGCGCCCGACATGGGCACCCACGCCGTGCTGGACCGCTTCCGGCAGATCACACCCAAGGTACTGATCGCCTGCGACGGCGTGACTTACGGCGGGCGCGACTTCGACCGCACGGCGGTGCTGGACGAGCTGCGGGCCGCGCTGCCCAGCGTGCAGCACGTGATCGTGCATGGCAACCTGGATGCTACAAAAACCATAGCGAACAGTGTCCCGTTGACATGGGCTACGGGCCGAAATGATGCTGAAACGGCGGCTTTTCAGCCGATCTGGCTGCCGTTTGACCACCCGCTGTGGATTGTCTATTCCAGCGGCACCACCGGCCTGCCCAAACCCATCGTGCACGGCCACGGTGGCACCGTCGTCGTGGCGCTGGCGCTCAAGACCCTGCACAACGACGTCGGCTGCAGCTACCACGCGAATTCCTGGGGCGAGCGTTTCCACTGGTACAGCTCGACCGGCTGGGTCATGTGGAACGCCCAGATGAGCGGCCTGCTCAATGGCAGCACCTGCTGCATCTACGACGGCAACCCGGGCGGCAGCAAGGAGCAGCCCGACTGGACCACGCTGTGGCGTTTCGGCGCGCAGCTCGGCGTGACTTTTTTCGGCGCCGGTGCCGCTTTTTTTGCCAACTGCATGAAGGCCGGCGTGGACCTGTCGCTCTGTGGTGACCTGTCCCGCGTGAGGGCGCTGGGCAGCACAGGTTCTCCGCTGTCCGAAGACGCGCAGCGCTGGGGAACCGCGCAGTTTGAGAAAGTGGGCACGCCAGACATCTGGTGGTGCAACATCTCCGGCGGGACGGATTTCGCCGGGGCGTTCATCGGCGGCAACCGCGAGCTGCCGCAGGTGCCCGGCGAGATGCAGTGCCGCCTGCTCGGCTGCGCGGTCGAGGCCTGGAACGAGGCCGGTGAACCGGTGATCGGTGAAGTGGGCGAGCTGGTCTGCAGCCAGCCGATCCCGTCCATGCCGCTGTACTTCTGGGGCGACGAGGGCAACAAGCGCTACCTGTCGAGTTACTTCGACATGTACCCGAACGTCTGGCGCCATGGCGACTGGCTGAAAATCACGCCCTCCGGCAGCTGCATCATTTATGGCCGCTCCGATGCCACCATCAACCGCCACGGCCTGCGCATGGGCACCAGTGAGCTCTACAGCGCGGTCGAGGCCCTGCCCGAGGTGATCGATTCCATGGTGGTGGACCTGGAGTACCTGGGCCGCGAGAGTTACATGCCGCTGTTCGTGGTGTTGCGCGAGGGCCTGGCGCTCGACGACGCGATGAAGGAAAAACTCAACAACGCGATCCGCACCGCGCTGTCGCCGCGGTTTCTGCCCAACGAGATTGTCCAGGTGCCGGAGATCCCGCGCACGCTGTCGGGCAAGAAGCAGGAGTTGCCGATCAAGAAGCTGCTGCTGGGCCAGCCTCTGGAAAAAGTCGTCAACCGGGACGCCATGGCCAACCCCGGCTGCCTGGCGTGGTATCTGGAGTTCTCACACAGGCACCTGGCCAGGAGCACGGCATGAAACGGCGGATCATCGCGACAGCCGCACTCGGGCTGCTGGTCCTGCTGGCGGGATGCGCCTCCGGGCCGGCTTCACAAGCCCCGGGCCCGGCAGCGCCGGCGGTGACCGGCCTGCGCATCACGGGAAGCATCAGTTACCTGCAGCGTGTGGCGCTGCCACCCGACAGCGACGTGATCGTGCAGTTGCGCGATGTCTCGCGCGCCGACGCAGCGGCGGTGGTGCTGGCCGAGCAGCGTTTCAAGACCCGCAGCCAGGTGCCCCTGCCGTTCGAGCTGGCGGTGGATGCCGCCCGGATCGACCCGCGCATGCGTTACGCCGTCGCGGCGCGTATCGAGCACGGCGGCAAGCTGCTGTTCATCAACGACAGGATTTACCCGGTGCTCACCCAGGGCCACGGCCGCCGCGCCGACCTGGTGCTGCACATGGTCAGCCGGCCCTGAGTCCGGCGCGGCGCCAATACCTCAGGCGGCAGCCGGCTTGCGGTTGACCAGCACGATGCCCAGCGCCACCAGCACCAGTGCCGCCAGCAGGCTGGGTGTGGCGGCTTCGCCCAGCCACACCACACCAAACAACAGCGCAAACAGCGGCGTCAGGAAAACAAAGACGGAAATTTTGGTCGCCGGGTAGCGGCCCAGCATCCACATCCAGGCGAGGTAGCTGGCAAACGCCCCGACCACCGTCTGCAGCAGCAGCGAGGTCGCGGCAAACGCGCTGAAGCTCCACGACCAGCGTTCGCCCAGCGCCAGCGAGATCAGCGGCAGGGCGACGGTGCTGACGGCGATCTGGTACAGCAGCAGCTTTTCCGGCGACACGCGCGCCAGCGAGGAGGCGCGGATCACCACCGTGGTCAGGCCCCACAACATGCCGGCCGCCAGCGCCATCAGATCGCCGACCCAGGTGGAGGCGCCGCCCGCACTGAAACCCTCGCGCAGCGCAAACGCCACGGCGGCAAAAGCGCAGGCCAGGCCGGCCCACTGCACCGGCCGCAGCTTTTCGGAGGAGACCCAGATCGGCAGCAGCGCCGCGACCCAGAACGGCGAGGTGTAGAGAAACACGGTCAGGCGCGAGGCGCTGGTGTACTGCAGGCCGAGGTAGAGGAAGGCAAACTCTGCCGCGAACAGGCTGCCCGCCAGCAGCCCGGCGCGCAGCGAGCCGTCGGCCGTGAACAGCCGGATGCCGCGCCAGGCGCACCACAGCAACAGCAGCACCGTGGCGCCGGCAAACCGGATCGCCGCCTGGAACGCCGGCGCCACCTCGGTCAGCGTGGCCTTGACCAGCACTTGCTGGAAGCCCCAGAACAGGCAACAGGCCAGCAGCAGGGAGATGGCCAGGGTATCGAGTTGGGTTTTGCGGGTAGTCATGGGCCTGCATGGTAGCCGCAGGCGGCGCCAGACACCCTGGCACGTTACCCGCTTACCATGAGGATCATTTCCCCAGGGGCATCGCGTGGATCACAAGTGGCTGGAAGATTTTGTTGCGCTGGCGCGCGAGCGTAGCTTCTCGCGGGCGGCCGAGCTGCGCCATGTGACGCAGCCGCAGTTCTCGCGGCGCATCCGCGCGCTTGAGCTCTGGGCCGGTGGTGCGCTGGTCAATCGCGCGGGCATGCCGCTGAGCCTGACGGCCGCCGGTGAAGAGCTGCTGCCGGTGGCGCGCCGTGCGGTCGCCGGGCTCCATGATGTGCGCGCGCGCATCCGCAACGCCCAGGGCGGTCTGGACTGGGTCACGCTGGCCACCGGACGCACACTCTCGCGCACCGCCGTGCCGGCCTGGCTAGCCCGCGTCAAGCGCGGCGCCGGCGAGTTTCGCCTGCGTATCCTCACCGGCTCCATCCACGAAGGTGCGACTGCGCTGGAGCAGGGCGCGGCGGATTTCCTGCTGTCCTTCACCCACCCCCGCCTGCCGCTGCTGCTGGACGAGCAGGCGTTTGAAGGCATCACGCTGGGCACCGACGAACTGGTGGCGGTCAGCGCGCCGCGCGCTGATGGCCGGCCGCAACACGCGCTGCCGGGCAGTGCGCGCAAACCGGTGCCGGCGCTCGGTTATGCACCGACGCTGGCGCTGAGCCAGATCCTCCAGGACGGACTGAGCCGCCAGCCGCGGGAGTTGCACCTGCACAGCGTGACCGAATCGGACTTTGCCGAGTCCCTGCACGAGCAGGCGCTGCAGGGCACCGGCCTGGCCTGGTTGCCGCGCGGCTTGGTTCAGGGCGACCTGCGTTCAGGCCGGCTGGTGGAAGCCGACAGCCAGGGCGCTGCCGTGCGTTTTGAAATCCGCCTGTACCGCTCGCGCAGCCCGCGCAGCGACCAGATCCAGCGTATCTGGGCCGCCAGCGCGGCCTGAATCAGCTCGCATGCGGCCATGCGTGATGCGCATGGCCGCCCGCCAGCGGCTTCCTAGACTGGCTTCACCGCAACAAGGAGCCCGTCATGAATCAAGGTTTTTCTTTCCGCCGCCGCGCGCTGTGCCTGGCCACCGGCCTGCTTGCCTTCTCCGCTGCCACGGCCTGGGCGCAGCAGCCCTGGCCGGCCGGCAAACCGGTCACGCTGGTGGTCGGTTACCCGGCCGGCGGCAGTGTTGATCTGGTGGCGCGCATCGTGGCCGAGCCGCTGTCCAAACGCCTGGGCACACCGGTGGTGGTTGAAAACGTCGGCGGTGCCGGCGGCACCATCGGTGCCCAAAAGGTGGTCAGCGCCGCGCCGGACGGCTACACGCTGCTGCTGGGCTCGGGCAGCGAAGTCTCGATTGCCAAACTGTTCAACTCCGCCATCCGTTACAACGGCGAAACCGACCTGGCGCCCATCGGCATGATTGGCATCACGCCCATGGTGTTTGTGGCCGGCCCCAAAAGCGGCGTCAAGACCATGGACGAGGCGCTGGCCCGTTCCCGGCGCGAACCCAACAAGCTCAACTTCGCCTCCTCTGGCATAGGCACGCCGCTGCACGTGTCGGGCGAACTGATCAACCTGCTGTCCGGCAGCAGCTTCAGCCATGTGCCCTACCGCGGCGCGGCGCAGATGGTGCAGGACGTGCTGGGCGGCAATGTGGAGTACGGCGTTTTTGTGCTGTCCTCGGCGCTGCCGCACATCGAGGCCGGCAAGATGGTGGCGCTGGGCGTGACCACGCCGGCCCGCTCGCGCGCCGCGCCGCAGATCCCGGCGTTGTCGGAAATTCCGCGCCTGACCGGCTACGACATGAATGTGTGGTTCGGGCTGTTTGGCCCGGCCCGACTGCCGGCGCCCATGATCGCGCGGCTCAACAAGGAGCTCAACGAAATCCTGCGCGACCAGGCGGTCTGGCAGAAGCTGCAGAAGGCCGGCATCTCCAACGACGGTGGCACGCCGCAGGCGCTGGCCGGCTTTGTGAAGGCCGAAACCCAGCGCGTGCGGGCCGTGGTCAACAAGGCCGTGGCGACCGGCAAGGCGTCGTGAGCGGGGTGGGCCGACGCGCACACCCTGTGCAACTGGCAGCGCCCAGGCTGGGCGACTGGGCCGGCGGCGACACCGGCCCGGCCTGGGTTCAGGAACGCGCTTCGCAGCAGCCGGGTCCCGAGCTGCTGCTCACGGCGCTGGTACATGGCAATGAGTACTCGGGCGCGCTGGCGCTCGATGCCTTCCTGCGCAGCGGCCTGCTGCCGCGCCGGGGGCGCATCACCGCCGTGTTCTGCAACATGGCGGCCTTCCGCCTGTTCGACCCGGGCCGGCCCGATGCCTCGCGTTATGTCGACGAAGACTTCAACCGTGTCTGGTCGGTGCAGTGTCTGGACGGCCCGGACCGCAGCATCGAGCTGCAGCGCGCGAGAGAGATCCGGCCGCTGGTTGACCGCGCCAGCCATTTGCTGGACCTGCATTCGATGCACGAACCCTGCGAGCCGCTGCTGGTCACCGGCACCCTGCCGCGCAACATCGCCTTTGCGCAAAGCCTGGGCACGGCGAGCCAGGTGATTGTTGATGAAGGCCATGCGGACGGCGTGCGCATGCGCGACTACGGGCCGTTTGCCGACCCGGCAGGCGAGCGCGTGGCGCTGCTGCTGGAAGCCGGCCAGCACTGGGCGCATGCCTCGCTGGAGGCCGCGCGCAATGTGTTGATGCGTTTTCTGGTGGCTGCGCAGGCCATGGACCGCGGCGATGTGCCGTCCGGCTGGCTGCTGCCCGAGGCGCTGCCGCCGGCGCCCGTTCTGGTGACAGACCGGGTGGTGGCGCGCTCGACCGACTTCACTTTTGTACAGGACTTTCATGGCGGCGAGACCATCACGCGTGCCGGCACGCTGATTGCGCACGACGCCGGTGAGCCGGTGTACACGCCCTACGACAACTGCGTGCTGGTGATGCCCTCGGTGCGGCAACTGCGCCCCGGCGTCACCACCGTGCGGCTGGGACGGCGCGTCGCCTGAGCGCCCGGTGGCGACTACAGCGGATGCTCGGTGTAAAAACGCCCGCCGTGAAACAGCAGCGGCGCGGCGCCGGCGCGGTGGCTGCAGCGTTCGACCTCGCCGACAAAAATCACGTGGTCGCCTTCTTCATAACGGCTGCGGTTGAAACACTCGAAGACGGCGGCCGCGCCGGTCAGCAGCGGTGCGCCGCCGACGCCCTCGGTCCAGGCGACACCGGCCCAGCGGCCTTCGCGTCTGGCGGCAAAACGTTCGGCCAGCTCTTTCTGGTCGGCCGCGAGGATGTTGATGGCGTAGTGGGAACCGGTGCTCAGCGCGGGCAGGGAGCCGGCCGCGCGCGCCAGGCTCCAGAGCACCAGCGGCGGATCGAGCGAGACGGAGTTGAAGGAGTTGGCGGTCAGCCCGATCAGCTCGCCATCGCCAGTGCGCGCCGTGACAATCGTCACGCCGGTGGCAAACATCGCCAGCGAGGCGCGGAACTCGGGCGGCGAAAAACTCGGGCGGCCGGCCTGGCGGGGGCGAACGGGGGAAGACATGCGGCTAATTTACCCCAAGCCCCCGGGGCTGCTGCGGCAGGCGCCGCGCCGCGGGATGCGGCGCGTAGAATTTCCAGATGTCTCTTTCCCTGTTTGCGGCGCTGCTGGCGTCCCTGCTGCTGAGCGCTCCGGTCCAGGCCGCGGGTCCCTGCGACGAGTTTGTGCGCAAGCTGCCCAACGTCAAGCGCGGCCTGTGCGAGGCGGCCCGTCTCGAGGCCACCAGCGCCCGCTCGGTGCGCGGCCAGACCCTGTGGAAACGCGACATCCAGCCCGACGATGCGCGTCTGCGGGTGTTGGTGCTGGGTGCGATTCATGGGGATGAACTGTCGTCGGCAGCGGTCGCGCTGCACTGGATACAGCTGGCCGAGCAGACGCCGGCGCCGTGGTCGCAGGCGATCCACTGGCGCTTTGTGCCGGCGCTCAATCCGGACGGCCTGCTGTCCACGCCGCCGCGCCGTGTCAACGCCAACGGCGTGGACCTGAACCGCAATTTCCCGACGCCCCACTGGGAGCGCGATGCCAAGGTTTACTGGGAAAAACGCACCCGCAAGGACCCGCGCCGCTGGCCCGGCCCCAAACCGCTGTCGGAGCCGGAGTCGGCTTTCCTGCACAGCGAGATGCAGCGCTTCAAGCCCAACCTGATCGTCAGCATCCACGCACCGTATGGGGTGCTGGACTTCGATGGCCCGTCGGTGCCGCCGACCCGGCTGGGCCGGCTCTACCTCGACCAGGTCGGCATTTTTCCGGGCTCACTGGGCAATTACGGCGGCGTGCACAAGGGTGTGCCGGTGGTCACCATCGAACTGCCGAATTCGACGCGCACACCGCTGGATGCCGAGATGCGCCAGATGTGGCTGGACCTGATGCGCTGGATGAGCGAACGCATGGGCGCCGGCGAACCGGCACGTTCGCCGCGCATCCCGGTTCCCTGACTGGCGCGCCCACCGGTTTTCAAGAAAAATCGGCCCTCAGCCCATGTCCAGTGGGCATGACCAGCTATCAAATCAGGAGCAAATCAGGCCTGGCCTCAGGGGCTTTTGAGCTTGTTGTAGGCCGCGTCCATGGCCGGGCCCTTGCCGGTGTCCTTGAGACCGCGGCCCAGGTCCTTGCTGGCCTGCTCGACCTGCGGATCGGGCGCATCGTCGGTCATGCCGACCGACTGGTCGCGCTCGTGCGGCAGGGCCAGGCTGGCTTCATCCGATGCATCGGCCGGCGTGCTGGCCTGACCGGGCCGGGCGCGGCCATCCACCGGGGTTTTCTGCGGCATGCCCTCACTGCTTCCGGGCGTTTCGGCCGCTGAGCGGTCGGGGGAGGGGACGGGTGGGGATCGGGTCATGAGGTTTCCTTGCAACCGGCGGGACAGCCGTTGTCCCTGACTATCGCCACAACCCGGCAGCGGCGCTGTCAGTGCATTCGGCCGCGTGCTGTAGGAGGCCGGCGGTGCCGCCGTCCTGCGCTGTTCAAGCCCGCTGCAACAGACTACGATCAGGCGACATGCGCCGCCTGCCGGCCGCGCTGTCCCCGCAAAAAATTGACAAGGCAAATGGCATGCTGAGTTCCTGGGGCTTGCGCTCCCGTCTTGCACTGTTGGCCGCCATGGCCCTGTTGCCGGTGCTCGGCCTGCTCGCCTGGATGGCGTCCAGCAACCGGCAGGATGCGGTGCTGCAGGCGCAGGCCCGGCTGCAATCGCAGACCCTGTTGCTGGCTGCGAACCAGCAGCCGCTGGTCGATGCCGCCCGGCAGATGCTCGGCGATATGGCGCTGTCCCCGCTGATTCGTGCGGGCCAGCGCAGCGGCTGCGCCGACTACCTGCGCCGCCTGCAGGCGCAGCAGCCGGCCTATGCCGAGCTCGGGGTGGTGGGCCCGGATGGCGTGCTGCTTTGCCACTCGCAAGCCGCCGAAGCCGGCAGCCGCGCCGGCCATGCCGAGCTGATCGCCGGTGCGCTGGCCAGCCGCCAGTTGGTGATCGGCGGCCACGGCAGCGGGCGCGGCAGCGGCAAAGCGGGGCTTGGTTTTGCGTTGCCGGTGTATGACGCCGGGGACGTGCTGAGGGCGGTGGTGTTCACCCTGGTGGATCTGCAGGCCTTTGGCGCGGTGTTGTCGATGGCCGCCTTGCCGGTCGGGACCCGCGCGGTGCTGCTGGACCGCCGCGGCGTCGTGCTGGCGGTGCACCCGCCCGACCTGGAGCGGCTGGGCAGCCTGCAGACCGACCCCGCGATCCGCGCCTTCAGGTCCGCAGCGCAGGCGGGTGTGGGGCAGGCGCCGGACGCTGACGGCGAGCCGCGCCTGTACGCCTATGCCCCGGTGCCCGGCGCCGCGCAGGAGGCCTTGTTTGTGGCGCTCAGCGAGCCGCGCGCACGCGTGGTGGCGGCATCGCGGCAGGCGTTTCTGGCCGATCTGGCGCTGCTGCTTTTTACCGCGGTGTTCGGCATGGCCTGCGCCTGGTGGATCGGCCAGCGCCTGATCATCCGGCCGGCCCACGCCATCCTGCGCGAAGCCAACGAACTGGCCATGGGCAACCTGGCGGCGCGGGTCGAGGTCGGGCCGGCCTACCGGGGCGAACTCGGCCACCTGGCCCGCACCTTCAACCGCATGGCCGACTCGCTGCAGTTGCGCCGCGGTGAACTCGACGCGGCGCTGGCGCACATCGGCAAGGAACACCGGCTGCTGGACCTGATCATCAACAACATGAGCGAGGGCGTGCTGGCGATCGATGTGCACGGCCGCTTCCTGCTGTTCAATGCCGCGGCGCGCAAGACCTTTCCGGTCAACGAAGCCGGGCTGTCGCTGGCTGAATGGCGCGCCGACCACGAGGTGGTGCTGGCCGACGGCAAGACCATCTGCCCGCCGCAGGACCGGCCGCTGAGCCGCGCCGTGCGGGGCGAAGCCATCGACAACTGGGATGTGTTCCTGCGCCGGCCCGGTGTCCGGGACCGGGTGCTGCGCAACAACATCCGTCCCTTGCGCGACGGTTCGGGCCAGCTCGTGGGCGGGCTGGTGGTGTTCACCGACATCACCGACCGCCAGCTGGCCGACCTCGAGCTGCGGCGCACCCACCGGGCGCTGCAAATGCTCAGCCGCTGCAATGAAGCGCTGACCCGGATCGATGATGAAACCGCGCTGCTGATGCAGGTCTGCCGGGTCGCGGTGGACGTTGGCGGCTACCGCATGGCCTGGGTCGGTTATGCGCAGGACGACGCGGCGCGCACGATTGTGCCGATGGCCCATGCCGGGCAGGAAGGCGGCTACCTGTCTTCCATCGCGCTGAGCTGGGACCCGGCGCACGAAACCGGCCGCGGTCCGGCAGGCCAGACCATACGCAGCGGCGAGGCCCGCCTCAGCGAGGACATCACGCGCGGCGACAACCAGTTCTTCTGGAGCGAAAAGGCCCTGCAGCAGGGTTACCGCAGCGCCGTGTTCCTGCCGCTGCGTGATGCCCACCGCACCTTTGGCCTGCTCGGCCTGTATTCCGCCTCGGTCGAGAAGCTGGCCGCCGAGGAACTCACGCTGTTGCAGGAGCTGGTGGACAACCTGGCGTTTGGCATCGGCAACATCCGCGCGCGGCTCGAGCGCAAGCAGGCCCAGCAGGAAATCCTGCGGCTCAATGCGGAACTGGAGGAACGTGTGCGGCAGCGCACGGCGCAGCTGGAGACGGCCAACCGCGAGCTTGAAGCCTTCTCCTACTCGGTCTCGCATGACCTGCGCACGCCGCTGTCGGCGATCGACGGCTTCAGCGGCCTGCTGGCGCGTGACATCAGCGCCGGCGACCTGCCCGGCGCACGCGCCAGCCATTACCTGAACCGCATCCGCGCCGGCATCGCGCAGATGGGCGAGCTGATCGACGCCCTGTTGTCGCTGGCCCAGGTGTCGCGCACCAGCCTGCGCATGGACAGCGTCAACCTGAGTGTGCTGGCGGACCGGCTGGTGGGCAGCTACCGCGAGCGCGACCCGGGCCGGTTGGTCGAGGTGGAGATCGAGCCGCAGCTGTGGGTGCAGGGGGATGCGCGGCTGTTGCAGCAGGTGCTGGACAACCTGCTGGGCAACGCCTGGAAGTTCAGCAAGCGCCAGCCGCAGGCCCGCATCAGTTTCGGGCGGGCGCCGCTGGCGCAGGAGGGCGCGCCGGCGGTGTATGTGGTGCGTGACAATGGCGCGGGTTTCGACATGGCGTATGCGGAAAAGCTGTTTGGTGCTTTCCAGCGCCTGCACACGGTGACCGAGTTCGAGGGCACCGGCATCGGCCTGGCCACGGTGCAGCGCATCGTGATGCGCCACGGCGGACGGGTCTGGGGCGAGTCGGCGCCCGGCCAGGGCGCGGCGTTTTACTTCAGCCTCGGCGCCGTGCCGGCGCCGACGGATGCCGGCTAGAGGCCGGCTTGCCGCAGTGTTTCCCGCAGGTTCTGCGCCTTGTCGGCATCAAACACGCCGCCGGCCCGGGCCAGCACCTCGCCGCGCCGGTTCACCACCACCGCGTAGGCCTGGTCGGTGCCGTTCAGCCCTGCCGACCGCGCAAAATCATCGCGGTTGGTAAAGACCGGCAGCATGCGGGCGCGCTCGTCGGCCGGGTAGCGGCTCAGCAGCTTGTTTTCGATGGCACTGCGCGCGGCGACGCTGCCCGGGTCGTTGAGCACCGGCATGCGCAACCAGGCGATGGAGCTGTCCTGCCGCAGGTTCAGCCCGGTGACCCAGCCGTCGACGTGTTCCTTCTGGCTGCTGCGGAAGGTGATCAGGGCCAGCGTGCGTTCGGCCGGAAGGCCGGCCGGCACCTGGACTGGCTGGCGGTCCAGGGTGCGCGCCATGAAGGCCGGCAACTGGCCCATGACGCTGCTTTCGCTGGGTGAGGCCCAGGCGAGCGCGAAGGCCGCACTGGCTGCCAGCAACCAGGCGAAGGTGGAGGTCCAGGTGGTTTGCATGATTTTCCTCCGGCGCGTTCGGCAGCGGCCAGGCGACTTGCTGCCTCGACACAAGATACAGGCAAAGACAAAACGACAGGGCTGCCGTTTTGGAACAAAGCGTGCATTACTGTTCGGTATTGTTGTGACTTGTGGGTTCCAAAATAATCAACAACTTTATTTTGAGACGGCTGTGGCTAAAATCGGGGCATGAGCACCCGCACCCTTGCCGCCCCCGCCGCCGTCATCCCGCCGGCCAAAGTTTCCTTCAAGGCCCAGATGCTGGCCGTGCGCGAGGACGCCATCATCCAGGCGGTCAACCGCCTGCTGGCGGAAAAGGGCTTTGACCTGATGACGGTGGATCAGGTGGCGGCCGAGGTCGGTATCGCCAAGGCCAGCCTCTACAAACACTTCCCCAGCAAGGAAGACCTGGCCGCTGCCGCCATGGTGCGTGTGATGCAGCGCGCCCAGGCCTTTCTGGCCGGCTTGCCGGACCATGCCCGTCCGCTGGACCAGCTCAAGGCCATGGTGCGCTGGATGCTGACCCTGCAACTGGCCGGCGAGATGCCGTCGCTGCCGCACCACAACTCCAGCCTGCGCACCACGCTGGTGGGCAACAAGGCCTATCTCGACGGACTGATGCAGGTCAGCGACCAGCTCGGCGGCTGGATCGAAAAAGCCCAGGCCGACGGTTCGATCAACAAAAGCCTGCCGCCGGTGCTGGTGCTGTACACGCTGTACGCGCGTGCCTGCGACCCGGTGCTGGAATTTCTCAAGGCCGGCGGCCAGCACAGCGATGAAGAAGTCATCGCGCTGGTGCTGCAGACCTGTTTTGAGGGGCTGAACGCGCGTTGACGGGCGGCTTCGCGGCTGCTATTGATTTAATAGCTGCTGACGACCGTCCGACATGGGTTGATGCCCGATTTCGATCAGAAAATCGGGCTTGAAAGCGTCCTGCTCGCCCTTGCGCGCGTAACCGAGCGGGTTGGCCACCACGCGGCAGCCGTTTTTCACATAGTCGCTGGGGCAATGCAGGTGTCCGTGCAGCCACAGTTGCGCCTGGCCCAGCAAGTCATCGAGGGCGTTGCAAAAACCCGCGGTGCCGGGCGCCAGGCCGTAACGCGGGTCGGCGCTTAGCAAGCTGGGCGCAAAGTGAGTGATCACCACCGTTGGGCCGTCGAAAGGCTGCGCCAGCGCCTGCCGCAGCCAGGCCTGGCTGGCCAGCCCGCGTTCGCGCAGCGCCTCGGCCAGCACCGGCTGGCCGTTCTGGAAGCTGTGGTTCTTGCTGAGGTAGAAGTTGGCGGCGCGGAAGGCCTTTTCGCGGCTTTTGAGTTGCTGACCCAGTGTCATGTCGCCGGCCGCCGCCGCGGCCGCACCCACTGCGTCGAAGTCGGCCCACAGCGTGCTGCCGATAAACCGCACGCCCTGCAGCACCAGACTTTGCTGCTCCAGCCAGACCAGCCCCAGGCGTTCGCAGGTTTCCCGAAGCCGCGCGTGGGTGGCCTCGAAATCCAGGCCGTCGTACTCGTGGTTGCCGGGAATAAACAGCACCGGCGTCGGCCAGCCGGCCCCGCCCTGGGCCGGCGGCAGTGGCGAAAACCGCGCCAGCCCGAAGTCGCTGCCCGGCAGCAGCGAGCCTGGCTGGTAGGAGCCGATGTCGCCCGCCAGCACCAGCAGGTCGGCGCCGGGTGTGGGTTGCGCCCTGAAATGCGGGTTGGACTCAAGGTGCAGGTCGGACAGGAGCTGGATGTTCACCCGCCGATTGTGCGGGATCGCGCGGCGTCGGGCGGGCCGCTGCGCCGCCGACCCATGTCCGCGACGGGCCAAGCCATGCCGCTTACGCATGGAAAGCGGGCCTGCACCGTCTTGCAAACCTAGGGAAAACCCTTAACCTGAAGTCATCGCAACTTTTCACCCTGGTGGTGACTTCGACATGACCCGCTTTTTTGCTCCCCTGCTTCGTTTTCTGGCCGCCCGCCGCAGTGCGACCGCCACACCCGGCGTGGCGCGCCAGCTGATGGAACGCGCCGGTGACCGCGCCGGCCGCAACCCGCGCCAGGCGCGCGAACTGCGCCGCGCCGCCTTCGCCTACCTCAGCGTGGTTCGCTGAAGCGCCTCACAGTTTGACGGCGGCGCCCCTGACCGCCGGTGCCAGCACCGCGACCTGGTCCCTGACAAAGGTCGTGAAAGCCGCCGGGCTGGTCGCTTGCGGGGTGATGCCCAGATCCAGCATGCGTTTTTTGACCTCGCTGCCCGCGAGGATTTCGTTGCAGGCCGCGTTGAGCCGCGCCACCACGTCGGCTGGCATGCCGGCCGGCCCGCTGAGGCCGAAGAAGTTGTCCAGCACCAGCTTGCGGTAGCCGAATTCGACAACGCTGGGCACGTCCGGCACCAGCGGCGAGCGGCTGGCCGAGGTGACGGCCAGCGGCACCAGCTGGCCGCTCCTGAAATACGGCACAAATGCCGTCAGCACATCGATGCCCACCGGAATCACGCCGGCGATCAGGTCGGTGGTCATGGGCGCGCCACCGCGATAGGGAATGTGCACCAGGTTCACGCCCATGGTTTTTTTCATCAACTCCCCATAAATATGCCCGATCGACGCCGGCCCGCCCGAGCCGAAGTCCAGGCGGCCCAGCTTGCGCGCCTGGGCTTCCAGGTCGGGCATGGTCTTGATCGGTGCCGCCGGGTTGGCCATCACCACGCAGGGCGCGTTGCCAATCAGCGCGATGTGGCTGAAGCCCTGAACCGGGTCGTAGGGCTGCTTTTCCAGCGCAAACGGCCCGATGGAAATGGGTGTCGAATTGCTCAGCATCAGCGTGTGGCCGTCGGGCGCCGCCTGGGCGACCAGCAAGCCGCCGACACTGCCGCCGGCGCCGGGACGGTTGTCCACCACCACGGCCTGGCTCAGCTTTTTGGCCAGTTGTTCGGCCATGACCCGGGCCACGATGTCGCTGGCGCCACCCGCCGGAAAGGTCACGATGATGCGGATCGGTTTGTCGGGCCAGGCCGCCAGGGCCGGAAGGGCGATGGCGGACGCGCCTGCGGCCAGCAGTTTGAGCGCGGACCGGCGCGCTGGACGCGCGACGGCGGAAAGGGGCTGGCTGGTGGGGTGAAGGTGCGGCATGGCAGTGTCCTGGTACGGCGGTACGCAGGCAGCAGCAAAAAACATGCCCCGGGCTGCGCGCGCGACGCCCGCCAGCTGCCGTGCCGGCTCAGGCCGAAAACGCCTTGTCGGCCGCCCGCTCCAGCGCCTGACGCAGCCAGATGTGGGCGCTGCGCTGCTGGGAGCGCCGGTGCCACACCGCATCGACGTGCACCGGCGAGACGTCAAACGGCAGCGGCCGGAGCACCAGCTGGTCGGCAATCCCGGTCACCCGCACAAAATGGCGCGGCAGCACCGTCAGCAGGTTGGAATTGGCCACCACCCGGCCGGCCGTGAAAAACTGGTTGACGGTCAGCACCACCTGCCGTTCGCGGCCCAGCGAGGCCAGCGATTCGTCGATAAAGCCGTAGGGCCGGCCCGAAAAACTCACCAGCATGTGGCGTGCCGCACAAAAGCGGTTCAGCGTGAAGGGCCCGCTGGCCAGCGGGTGGCCGCTGCGCATCACACACACATATTCCCCGTCGTACAGGCGCTTGTGCATGAAAGGTGTCGGCTCGCCGCTTTGCGCGCGGGCCGTCAGGTCGGCCAGCACCGAGGGGAAATAACCGACCGCGAGGTCGCAGTTTTCCTCGTCCAGCAGGCGCCGCGGGTCGCGCGTGGTCAGCGGCACCACCCGCACCGACACGCCGGGGGCTTCGAGCTCCAGCGTGTCCACCAGCCCCGGGATCAGTTCCGCCGCGGTGGCGTCGGCCATCGCCAGCACAAAGGTGGTGTTGGCCGTGGCCGGCTCGAATTCGTTGGGTGCCAGCGATTCCTGCAATTGCTGCAGCGAATCCCGCACCGCCGGCCAGATCGCCAGCGCCCGCGGCGTTGGGGCCATGCCATGGCCGCTGCGCTGCACCAGCTCGTCGCCCAGGGTATCGCGCAGGCGGCGCAGCGCATTGCTGACCGCCGGCTGGGTCAGCGACAGGTTGCGCGCGGCCCGGGTCAGGCTGCGCTCGGCCATGACCTCGTCAAACACGCGCAGCAGGTTCAGGTCCAGGGTGCGGAAGTTGGGCTGGCTCATCAGGTGTCCTGCGGAGAAAGGCTAATTATCACTGTCGTGAATGATAAACATCATAAAGATAAAGTTGAGTAACATCAGTGGTAACCCTAATATTCGTCTGTGCCCAAACCAATACCGGTGCTGGCACTCATCAAGGGAAACCATCATGACCAGCTTCGTCAACACCCAGTACTCCACAGAGCACACCGGCGCCGCCCGGGTTGAGTCGGCCATACACGCTGCCGGCCAGCTGCGTCAGGGATTCTCCGGCACCCGTGGCCTGGCCACGCTGCTGCTGTCGGCCATCGTCGCATCCATCATGGTCGTCGCCTACCAGGTGACGGACAGCGTCGCCGAAGGCCACATGCTGGTGATCTGGATGGCGCTGTGGGCCGTCGCTTTTACCGGCCTGGCCCTGTTTGCCGGCACGGCGCGCAACCTCGCCGCCCGCACCGTGGCCGCCCTGGACGCCTGGTCGCAGACCCTGGCCCAGGCCCGCGCCGACATCCGCATGTGGGAAGCCGCCAAAACCGATCCGCGCGTGATGTCTGACCTGCGTGTGGCGATGGCCCGTCAGGAAGTGGCCGCCGATGAAGCGCCTGCTGTTGCTGCCGCCGCTGCCACGCCTGACGCTGTGGCACCCGCCGCCGGCCTGACCGCCCGCGCCGTCCGCCTCGGCGGTCCCGAGCTGCGTGCCTACCACCGCTACTACGTCTGAGCCAGCCTGAGTCCGCTGCGGCGGGCATGAAAAAAGCCACCGGATCGGTGGCTTTTTTGCGTCCCGGCGATGGCCGGGGACAACAGGACCGCAGGCGCAGGTCATGCGCCAGGGTCCACTGCGGCCAAAGCGCCGCGGCCGGTCAGGCCGCCAGGCGCTGCTCGATCGCAGCTTTGGTCTCCTCCAGCTCTTTCGGCAGGTGATGTTCGAGCTGCCTGAACAGGTCGGCATGCAATTCGAGCTCCTTGAGCCAGGCCGACTTGTCCATGCTGGTGACGGACTGGAACTGCTCGGCGCTGAAGTCCAGGCCGGTCCAGTTGATGTCTTCATAACGCGGGCTGACGCCGGTGAAGTGGTCCACGCCCTGGCCCTTGCCCTCGATGCGGTCAATCATCCACTTGAGCACGCGCATGTTCTCGCCGTAGCCGGGCCAGACGAACTTGCCGTCCTCGCCCTTGCGGAACCAGTTGGCGGTGAAGATCTTCGGCAGCTTCGCGCCGGAGGCCTCGAGCTTCTTGCCGACGTTGAGCCAGTGCTGGAAGTAGTCGGACATGTTGTAGCCGGCAAAGGCGATCATGGCAAACGGGTCGCGCCGCACCACGCCGACCTGGCCGGTGATGGCCGCGGTGGTTTCCGAACCCATGGTTGCGGCGGCGTAAACACCCTCGACCCAGTTGCGGCCTTCGGTGACCAGCGGCACGGTGTTGGAACGGCGGCCGCCGAAGATGAAGGCGTCGATCGGCACACCGGCTGGGTCGTCCCAGGCCGGATCGAGGGCCGGGTTGTTGGTGGCGGCGACCGTGAAGCGCGAATTCGGATGCGCCGCCTTGGCGCCGGTTTCCTTCGCGATCTGCGGTGTCCAGTCCTTGCCCTGCCAGTCGATCAGGTGCGCCGGCAGCGCCTTGCCTGGCGTGTCCTGCTCCATGCCTTCCCACCAGACGTCGCCGTCGTCGGTCAGGCCGACGTTGGTGAAGATCACGTCGTGGTCCAGGCTGCGCAGGCAGTTCGGGTTGGTCAGCATGTTGGTGCCCGGCGCCACGCCGAAGTAGCCAGCTTCCGGATTGATGGCGTACAGGCGGCCGTCCTTGCCGGGCTTGATCCAGGCGATGTCGTCGCCGATGGTGGTGACCTTCCAGCCCTCAAAGCCGGCCGGTGGCACCAGCATCGAGAAGTTGGTCTTGCCGCAGGCCGAGGGGAAGGCGGCAGCCACATGGTATTTTTTGCCCTCGGGCGAGGTGACACCCAGGATCAGCATGTGTTCGGCCAGCCAGCCCTCGTCGCGGCCCATGTTGGAGGCAATGCGCAGCGCGAAACATTTCTTGCCGAGCAAGGCGTTGCCGCCGTAGCCCGAGCCGTAGGACCAGATCTCGCGCGTCTCGGGGTAATGCACGATGTACTTGGTCTTGTTGCAGGGCCAGGTGACGTCCTTCTGGCCTTCGGCCAGCGGCGCGCCCACCGTGTGCACGCAGGGGACGAACTCGCCGTCGTCGCCCAGCACATCGAACACGGCCCGGCCCATGCGGGTCATGATTTTCATGTTGACGCCCACGTAGGCGCTGTCGGACAGCTCGATGCCGATGTGGGCGATCGGTGAGCCCAGCGGGCCCATCGAAAACGGCACCACATACATGGTGCGGCCCTTCATGCAGCCGTCAAACAGCGGCTGCAGCGTGGCGCGCATCTCGGCCGGGGCCATCCAGTTGTTGGTGGGGCCGGCGTCTTCCTTTTTCTGGGAGCAGATGAAGGTGCGGTCCTCCACGCGGGCCACATCGCTCGGGTCGGAATTGGCCAGGAAGCTGTTCGGGCGTTTGGCTTCGTTGAGCTTTTTGAAGGTCCCCGCGTCGACCAGTTGCTGGCACAGGCGCTGGTATTCGGCGTCGCTGCCGTCGCACCAGTAAATGTTGTCGGGTTTGCACAGCGCGGCCATGTCGGCGACCCAGGCGATCAGCCGGGCGTGTTTGACGTAGCTGGGCGTGTTCAGGTTCAGCCCTTGCATGGCGGGGTGGTTCATCGGGAGCTCCAAAGTTAAAAAGCGTGATTTCGACAGACGCCCGGTGCAGCACTGCCGCATCGGGGCGCCTGTCGGAATGGCGCTGGATCCTGCTTCAAATCGCGGGTGGAGACTCGCTGTCCGGCGCTCCGCGGGCCGCCTGGAAAATTCATTTTAAGAACATAGTCGGAAGTTACCGCGCGGGTACAGGCAAAACATATGCAAAACCTGCATGAGGTTATGCATTGCCTATGCTGCGGTTCCGGCAGTGCTGACCGGCTTGCCGGAAATCAGGCGGCCTGGCCCGCAGCCGGGCCTGGCCCGGCGCCGGCGGCGGGGTCGCCTAGAATCCGGTGATCTGCCGCCGTCCCGGTACCGCACGTTCCCGTCCAGCTTCCATGTCCCTGCCCCCCACCGCCCCATCGGTCGCCCCGCAGGCCCTGCCCGCGGGACTGGACGCCATTTTTGTGATCCATGCGGGCAGCTTCGTCGAGCGGCGGCGTTTTATCGAGGCCCAGATGGCGGGCCTGGGCCTGCCGTATGAGTTTGTGCTCGACTTCGACATCCCCGCCATTCCCGAGGACCTGCGGCAGCGGCTGTTTCGCGGTGACAAGCTGTCGCCGGCGCAGCAGTCCTGCGCACTCAAACACTGGCAGGCGCACCGGCTGATTCTGGAGCGCGGTCTGTCGCGGGCCCTGATCCTCGAAGACGACGTGATTTTTTCCGCGCAGTTCTGGCCGGCCCTGAACGGCCTGATGCAGGAAGAGCTGGCCCTCGGCGATCCGCATGTGACGTTTCTGGGTTGCGGCGGCCACTACTACGTTCCGCACGAACAGATCCGCGCCGGTCAGTGGCTGTACCCGCGCAACCAGGGCAAGTTTGCGGACTCCTACATCGTCTCCCGGGCCACCGTTCAGCGGCGGCTGGACTGGATAGAGGCCAACGGCATCACACTGCCGATCGACCACACCTTCGAACACATTGACCGGACGCTGGCCACCCCGATGTTCTGGCTGGAGCCGCCGGTGGTCGAGCAAGGCAGCCACAACGGCAAATTTTCATCGGCACTGGACAAGTCGCACCCGCTGTGGTTTCAGGCGCTGCAGTTCCGCTGGAAAAAGCTCTGGCGCCGCCGCCGGCATGACTAGGCGAGCCGCCACCAACTGGAACCCTTCCCGATGACCGCCACCTCCCACCTGCCCGCCGCGCCGCCCTCTGCCCTGATCACCTGGACCCAGAACACGGCGATATTTGCCGTCTGCGCCAACCTGTTCTCCACGGCGCTGGCGAATTTCGGCTTCCTGCTTTTCCTGCTGCTGTTTGTCTGGGTGTGCCTGTCCAGCCATCGCCGGCATCTGGATACCCGGAACTTCCCGGTGGGCGTGGCCATCGCCATCGCCATCTACATCGGCTGGCAGGTGGTCGGCCTGAGTTATACCCAAGCACCCGTGGCGTCGGGCTGGGCCAGCATCTTTTCAGAGCGGAAGATTGTGTACATCCTCCCGCTGGCACTGGTGTTTTCCGACGAAGCGCCCAAACGCCGGTTTCTGATCGCCTTTCTGGCCACGTGTGCGGCGGGCTTGCTGGTGTCTTTCGGGCTGAAGACACTGGTGGCCCAGCAGACCGTCGCCTCGGGGGAAGTGCTCAAGCTGATCGTGAGATCGGGCGCGCCGCTGACGCCGGACAATGTGTTCCGGTCCTATGCCACCCAGAGCATGGCCTTTGCCCTGGCGACTTTTGTGGCGCTGTGGCTGGCTGCGCAGCGGACAAACCGGGGCTGGCGCGTCGGGTTTGCGGCGCTGGCGGTCGCGTTTGTGGCCAACATCGCGCTGGTGACGCCGGGCCGAAGCGGTTATGTGGTTTTCCTGGTGCTGGTGGTCTGGTGTTTTGCCATGTGGCGGGGCTTCAAGGGCGTCCTGATCGGGGCCCTGGCGGCGCTGGTGATGGGCCTTCTGGCCTTCAATCTGTCCACCTCGGTCCATCAACGGGTGACCACCGGCTTCATGGAGGCACGGAACTTTTCCACGGTGTCAGAGGAAACCTCGCTGGGACGCAGAATGCTGATGGCCCAGACCACCCTGGGCATGATTCGCGAAAGACCGTTGCTGGGCGTGGGCACCGGCAGTTTCAAACAGAGTTTCAGTGCCATTGCGGCCGAAAAATACACCGGCTGGCGCGCCATTCCGTTTGACGACCCGCACAACCAGTACCTGTTCATCGCGACAGAAAACGGGCTGATCGGGCTGGCGGCCTTCCTGGCCATGATGGGCGTGATCCTGAGCTACTGCCTCAGGAGCGGAAGCCTTTACGGGAAAATGGCGGCGGGCTGTCTGCTGGCCTGGTGCGCGACCAGCCTGTTCAGCGGCCACTTCCGGACCTTTCCCGAAGGCCACCTGATTGCGTTTATCGTGGGAATACTGATGGTCAGCCGCGCGCCGGATCGCCAGCAAGTCGCTGCACCTCGTGAAGGTGCTGCTTCCTGAGTGAAGCCGCGTGGCGCTAGTGGGCGGGGGACTGCGCTTGTCCCGCTGCCCGCTGGAATCAGGCCATGTAGATGGCGATAAACGCCAGCAAGAACATCAGGACCGCACCGGCCACAGGCAACACCAGGGGCATCATCGGGACGATGGCCTCGACGGCATCCTGTTCCTGGGCGTGGGTCGGGCTGCTGTGGGCGGCGTTGGTGGTTTGTTCTGGGCTGGACATGGTGGGGAATTCCTGAAAACGGGACAACCCCGCTATTTTACCTTTTCACACGCCGCCTCTGGCAGGCCGACCGCTAACATGCGGGTTATCGGCGCCGGGGCAGCCCCGCCCCGGCCCTTGCGCCACCATCCCGTTCCGGAGCCTGCCATGAATTCCTTCGCCCCCCCAGGCCGTGCCTGCCTTGCTGCCCTGCTGCTGGGCGGGCTGGCCGCTTGCGCCAGCACCGGCAGCCACAGCCCCTCGGCGCGGCCCGTGCTGTACCCCAATGCCACCCTGAACCGTGTTGGTGATGCCCAGGGCCGTGCCGAGGCCGATGCCTGCATGGCCCGGGCGGCATCGGCCGGGCTGACACCCGATGAAAAAAGCAATGCCGTCGCCCGCGGCGCCGGCGTCGGTGCGGCCACCGGGGCGGTGGCTTCGGCGGTCGGCGCGCTGATCACCGGCCGGGGCAGCGAAGGCGTGGTCCGCGCGGGCGCCGCCGGCGCGGCGGTGGGCGGTTCAGCCGGTGCGGTCCAGGGCGCCTTCCGCAATGACCGGCCCAGCAGCACCTACCGCAACTTCGTGCAGCGCTGTCTGGCCGAGCGGGGTTTCGAAGTGATCGGATGGAACTAGCGGACACCGGCACGGCGCGGCGCCTGCTGTCGGTCCAGGTGGGCGCCGCCCGCCGTGTTCCGATGGGCGGGCGCAACGTGCTGACCGGCATGGTCAAACGCCCGGTGACCGGTGCCGTGCCGGTGCTTCCCCTGGGCCTGATGGGCGATGAACAGGCCGACCTGTCCATCCACGGCGGGCTGGAAAAAGCCGTGTATGCGTATCCGGCGGAACACTACCCGTTCTGGCAGGCCGCGCGGCGCGAACAGGGCCTGGGCCTGATCGATGACAGCCTGCCCTGGGGCAGCCTCGGTGAAAACCTGACCCTGCAAGGCCTGCTCGAAAGCGGGGTGTGGGCCGGCGATGTACTGAAGTTCCCGGATTGCGAGCTTCAGGTGCGCATTCCGCGCGAACCGTGTCACAAGTTCAATGCCGCGATGGGCTTTGCACGCGCTTCGCGAATGATGGCGCACAGCGGCTTTTGCGGCTTTTACCTGTCGGTGCTGAGCCCGGGCCGTGTTCGCGCCGGTGATGGTTTCGAGTTGCTGCCCGGCCGTCGCAGCGTCAGCATCCCGCAGCTGTTTGCGGCCAGAATGAGCAAGCACCTGAAGTAGCGTTCAGAGCAGCGCGTAGGTCGTGGTCGCGCGGCTGACACTTTTGCCATCGTCCGCGCCGCGGATGTCGATCTCGCCAAAGGCCAGCGACTTGCCGGCGCGTATCACGCGCGCCTCGATCAGCGCATCCTGTTTCGACAGCGGCTTGAGGAAGCTGCTGTTCATCTGCACGGTGGTGCAGGGCCGAAATTCCCCGAAATGATGGATCAGGGCCAGCACCATGGCGGTGTCGGCGGCGGCCATCATGGCCTGGCCGCAAAGCATGTCGCCGACACGTGACAGCGCCGGGTTTTGCGGCAGGCGCAGGGTGACGCCCCGGTCGTCGAAGGCCTCTACCCGCAGGCCCAGCGCCTGCACCCAGGGTGCGAAGTATTCCGGCAGGGCGGCTTGCAGTGTTTCCGTATTCAAGACTGTTCCTCAGCTTCAAAACCGGCTGCTTTCAGGACGACCAGCACCTGCGCAATATGTTCACGGCCACGCGTCTGGATCACCAGCTCGATGTCCACATTCTGCGCCGACAGCATGGTGAACGCGCGCTGGTGGTGGACCTCGTCGATGTTGGCGCCGGCGCCGGCCACCGTGGCGGTGATCTTGGCCAGAGAGCCCGGCACGTCGCGCGCGCTGACACGGATGCGCGCCAGCCGGCCGGCGCGCACCATGCCCCGCTCGATGATGGCCGCCAGCAGCAAGGGATCGATGTTGCCGCCGCACAGCACCAGGCCGACTTTTTTGCCCTGGAAACGTTGCGGGTACTTGAGCAGCGCGGCCAGACCGGCGGCGCCGGCGCCTTCCACCAGGGTTTTTTCGATTTCCAGCAGCATCACCATGGCCTGCTCGATGTCGCCCTCATCCACCAGCACCAGGTCGTCCACCAGGCGCGCGATGATGGCCTGCGGAATCAGCCCGGGCGTGCCGACCGCAATGCCTTCGGCGATGGTGCTGCCGCCCTGCGGATGCTGCGTGCCCTTGATGGCGTTGACCATCGCCGGGAAGCGCGAGGTCTGCACCCCGATGATTTCGATGCCGGGCTTGATCGCCCTGGCTGCCGTGGCCATGCCGGCGATCAGGCCGCCACCGCCGACCGCGACGACCAGGGTGTCAAGTTCGGGCACGGCCCGCAGCATCTCCAGGCCCACCGTTCCCTGGCCGGCCACGATGGCTTCATCGTCGTAGGGGTGGACAAACACCAGGCCTTCACGCTGCGCCAGCTCCAGCGCGTGGCTGCGTGATTCCTCCAGCGTGTCGCCGTGCAGCACCACTTCCGCGCCGAAGCCGCGGGTGCGGTCAATCTTGACGCCGGGCGTGAAGCGCGGCATCACGATCACCGCGCGCAGGCCGAGACGCTGCGCATGGTAGGCCACGCCCTGGGCATGGTTGCCGGCGCTCATGGCAATCACGCCGCGGCGCTGCTCCTGCGCCGTCAGTTGCACCAGCTTGTTGCAGGCGCCGCGCTCCTTGAAGGAAGCGGTGTACTGCAGGTTCTCGAACTTGAGGAACACGTCCGCGCCGGTGATCTGCGACAGCGTTTTCGACGCGACACAAGGGGTATCGAGCAACTGGCCCTGCAGCCTGCGGGCGGCGGCTTCAATATCGGCAAATCCAAGCATGGTGCTCCTGGCGGGTGGGGCTGTCACGGCATTTTTGCGGGAGCACCGATTGTGGCGGCTTTTGTGGCGCAATCCACACGGGGGCTTTTGCGCGGTGTCTTCCATCAGGCCGCAAGCTGCGTTATGGTTGGGCATATGGCATCTGTGCCCTGACGGCGCAGATAGTTTTTCCTTCCAGGCTGGAGGTCCATCGATGAACAAGCGTTTGGGTGCCGACAAGCACGGTCAGCTGCTGCTGTCTCCCGGCCTCAAGGACGCGCCGGTGCTGGACCTGATGTGCTCCCATTTTGTGCTGACACTGGCGGCGCGCCAGGGCGCCAAGTTCAATGTGCGGCGCGACCTCAACAGCCTGCTGTCGCTGTCCGGGCGGCACCTGGTGTGGCCGCTGCCTGCGCTGCAACGCCTGCGCGAATTCCTGGGACGCCGCTGCCGCGACAACGAATTCTGGCGCGGGCATGAGGCCCTCAGTGACGCCGCCTTTCTGACGCGGCATGGTGCCTGGCGCGGCCCCTACGAAGAGGGCACGCTGTTTTTTTACCTCGACGAACATGCCAAGGACCAGCCCAAGGACCTGCTGTCGGTGCTGAGCGCCACCGGGGACTGGCTGACCCACGCCCTCAAAAAACAATCCACGCTGGTTGAAAAAAACATCGATGCGCTGGCCAACCTGCTGCAGCTCAACCAGGCCGAACGCGCGCTGCTGCTGTACGGCACGCTGGCGCGTTACCAGCGCGACCTGCGCTCGCTGCTGGTCGAGTTCAAGGTCAACAACGCCCCCGAAGCCCATGCCGCGATTGCCGAGGTCGCGGGGGTCAAGGCCAACGAGGTGGCCGAGGCGCTGCGCGCCGGCTCGCGGCTGGAGCGTATCGGCATGGTGGAGAACCTGATCTCCGAGCACAACATCACCGACCTGGCCGACCTCATGAAGGTCAGCGAGAAATTGCCGCCGGTGCTGATGCGTGAGTACCGCGACCAGACCGAACTGATGGCCGTGTTCACGCGGCCGGTGGATCGCAGCAGCCTGGGGCTGGCCGACTTTTCCTTCGCCCATGAAGACGCGCAGGTGATGGTGTCCTTGCTGCGCAATGCGGTGGCCGGCAAGGAGCTGGGCGTCAATGTGCTGCTGTACGGACCGCCCGGCACCGGCAAGACCGAGCTGGCCAAGGTGGTGGCGCAGGCCGCCGGACTGGACCTGTTCGAGGTGGAGTATGCCGACCGCGACGGCAACTCGCTGAGCGGACGCGACCGCTACCGCTCGCTGCAGATCGCCCAGGTGTTTCTCAAGGGCAGCGCCCATGCCGCGCTGCTGTTTGACGAGGTGGAGGACGTGTTTCCGGCGATCTCCAGTGAGGCCGCCCAGTTGATGGCGCGCTCCGAGCAGCTGGTGGCGCCGGCCACCGGCTCGGTCAGCGGCAAGGCCTGGGTCAACCAGATCCTCGAATCGAACACCGTGCCGACCTTGTGGGTGACCAACCGGATTGAACAGATCGACCCGGCCTTCCGGCGGCGTTTCGCCTACCACCTGGAGCTCAAGTCCCCACCGCCGGGCGCGCGCGAGGGCCTGGTGCGCAAGACCCTGGAAGGTGTGGCTGTCAGCGATGGTTTTGTCGCCCGCCTGACGGCGCGCAAGGGCCTGACACCGGCGCAGATCCGCACGGCGGTGCGTTTTGCCAAGCTGGCCAGCGAACCCGGCAAGCACACTGATGGCGCGGGCATGCAGGCCATCCTCGGCGGCGGGCACACGGCGCTGATGGAGTCGCTGATCGAGCGCCAGCTGAAAAATGCCGACCTTGCGCTGGGCAACAAGGCCGATGCCGCGGGGCGGCGCAGCGTCACCACCTACGACCTGTCCATGCTCAACGTTGAGTCGCGTTTTGATGTGCGGCGTATCGTCCAGGCGCTCAAAAGCCGCGGCCACGGCAGCCTGTGTTTTTACGGCGCGCCCGGCACCGGCAAGACCGCGCTGGCCGAACACATCGCCAAAGAACTCGAACGGCCGCTGATCATCAAGCAGGCCAGTGACCTGATGAGCAAGTACGTCGGTGAGACCGAGCAGAACATGGCGGCGATGTTTGCCGAGGCGGAGGCCGAGAAAGCCGTGCTGCTGCTCGATGAAGCCGACAGTTTCCTGCAGGACAGGCGCGGCGCCCAGCGCACCTACGAAGTG
>PNNC01000163.1 GCA_013824015.1 Polaromonas sp. | reverse complement strand
GCCAGACGGCTCAAGGCCGGGCAACATGGATCAGGCCGTCTTGGCGGCAGCGGCAGCGCCCTGCTTGACCAGGCGTTCCACGGTGGGGGACGCTTGTGCGCCCACGCCGAGCCAGTGGGTCAGGCGGTCCTGCTGGATGCGCAGGCCTTCTTCGCCACCTTTGGCAATCGGGTTGTAAAACCCGATGCGCTCGATGAAACGGCCATCGCGGCGGACGCGCTTGTCAGCCACAACAATGTTGAAAAAAGGACGGTGTTTAGAACCGCCGCGCGAGAGTCGAATGACGACCATGATTTATCCTTCGGGTGGCGGGGTGAAAAATATCACCCCAAAATGTTCCTGCAGCGATTGAGACACACGACATGGCACCCGGCCAGCGAAATGCTGCAAAGCCGCAGATTATAACCCGCGCCCCGCCATTTCCCGTCAACCCGGCCACCGGCCTTCTTTTCGAGTCCCGCCATGCCCCTGATACGACCCAGCCGTGAGGAAGACCTTCCGGCCATCACCGCCATCTATGCCCATCATGTGCTGCACGGCACCGGCACCTTCGAAACCGAGCCGCCAAGCACTGCCGACATGACCACCCGCCGCGCCGATGTCCTGTCCAAAGGCCTGCCCTACCTGGTCGCCGAGGAAAACGGCCAGGTGCTCGGCTTTGCCTATGGCAACTGGTTCAAGCCCCGGCCGGCCTACCGCTACTCGGTGGAAGACTCGATCTACCTGGCGGCCGACCAGAGCGGCAAGGGCCTGGGCCGGGCCTTGCTGTCGGAACTGCTGGCACGCTGCGAAAGCGCAGGCATACGCAAGATCATGGCGGTCATCGGCGACTCGGCCAACGCCGGATCGGTCGGGCTGCATCGCTCGCTCGGCTTCACGCAAGTCGGCATCGTCGAGTCCTGCGGATGGAAGTTCGGCGCCTGGCGTGATATCGTGATCATGCAAAAAACACTGGGTGCCGGCGACACCTTGCCGCCAACGGGCTTCACCCAGGCCCCGCCCTCCCCCACACCCTGACGGAATTCATGAAAACCAAAAACAAGACCCTGGCCGCCTGGCTGGCCCTGGCCGGCGGCCAATTGGGCATCCATCGCCTCTACCTGTACGGTGTCGGCGACATGCTGGCCTGGCTCCACCCCATCGCCGCCGCGCTGGGCTGGTGGGGCATAGAGCGGGTGCGTTTGTATGGTCAGGACGACCAGCTCGCATGGGCGCTGATTCCGCTGCTGGGTTTCACACTGGCCGGCACGGCGCTGACGGCGATTTATTACGGCCTGATGGCGCCCGAAAAGTGGAATGCCAGGCACAACCCCGGGGCGGCGCCGGATGCGGCACCAGGCCGGACCAACTGGCTGACCATGGGCGCGATTGTGTTTGCGCTGCTGTTCGGCACCATCGCCCTGATGTCCAGCATCGTGTTCAGCTTTCAGCGCTACTTCGAATACCAGGTGGAAGAAGCGCGGAAGATCTCCCAGCCCAAATAGGGCCCCCACGTTCGCTCACCGAATTCCGTTATTCCTGAGCCTGGCGAAGGGTCGAAGGATGCCCCCGAAGGCACTCAAAACAGCTGCAAGCTGACCCAGTAGGCAATCGCCGCCACAAAAGCCGAAGCCGGGATGGTGAAGATCCAGGCCCAGACGATGTTGCCGGCCACTCCCCAGCGGACGGCGGAGGCGCGCTGGGTGGAGCCGACGCCGACAATCGCGCCGGTGATGGTGTGGGTGGTTGACACCGGGATCCCGAGTCCGGTCGCCAGGAACAGCGTCAGCGCACCGCCGGTTTCGGCGCAGAAGCCGCCCACCGGTTTGAGCTTGGTGATTTTCTGGCCCATGGTCTTGACGATGCGCCAGCCGCCGAACATCGTGCCCACGGCAATCGCCACATAACAACTCACGATGGTCCAGGTCGGCGGCGACGCGTCGCTGGCCGAGGCGTACCCCGTCGCAATCAGCAGCATCCAGATGATGCCGATGGTTTTCTGGGCGTCGTTGCCACCGTGGCCCAGGCTGTAGGCGCCGGCGGACACCAGCTGCATGCGCCGGAACCATCGGTCCACGCGCGATGGTGTGGCCCGGCGAAAGCCCCAGGCCACCACCACCATCATCAACGAGCCGAGCAGAAAGCCCAGCAGCGGCGAGACAAAAATAAAGGCCACGGTTTTCAGGATGCCGCCGGCCACCAGCGCGCCGGCGCCGGACTTGGCCATCACCGCACCGACGATGCCGCCGATCAGCGCATGGGACGAGCTGCTCGGAATGCCGTAGTACCAGGTCACCAGGTTCCAGGTGATGGCGCCGATCAACGCGCCGAACACCACGTGGGTGTCGACGATGCCCGGCTGCACGATGCCCTTGCCCACGGTGGCAGCCACACTCAGGTGGAACACGAATATGGCGACGAAGTTGAAGAACGCGGCAAACAACACGGCCTGGCCGGGTTTGAGCACGCCGGTCGAGACCACGGTGGCGATCGAATTGGCCGCATCGTGGAAGCCGTTCATGAAGTCAAAGGCAATCGCCAGAAACACCAGCAGCGCCACGACCCACAAGGCAGTTTGGACGGTTTCCATGGTCCCGCCCGCTCAGGAGTTTTCGAGGACGATGCCCTCAATCACGTTGGCCACATCCTCGCACTTGTCGGTGATGGTCTCGAGCAGTTCATAGATCGCCTTGAGCTTGATGACCTCGCGCACATCGGGCTCTTCACGGAACAGCTTGCTCATGGCCGAACGCATCACGCGGTCGGCGTCGGACTCGAGCTTGTCGATCTCCTCGCAGGTCTTGAGCGCCGCTTCGGCCGTGGCCGCATCGCTGAGCTTGTCGATCAGCGCCACCGCATCCTTCAGGCGCTCGCAGCACCTGACGCTGAGGTCGGTCAGGCGGACAATTTCCTCGGTCATGTGATGCACGTCGTACAAGGCCATGGTTTCCGCCGAATCCTGGATCAGGTCGGCCACGTCGTCCATGGTGTTGATCAGCGAATGGATCTGTTCGCGGTCGATCGGGGTGATGAAGGTCTTGTGCAGCATGCGGTTCACCTCGTGGGTGATCCGGTCCGCAGCGCGCTCGGCGTTGTCGACCTCGCGGTTGTAGCTTTCCCGTTTTTCGATGTCGCTGTAGTTGGCAACCAGATTGGCGAAAGCGCGGGCGGCTTCGACAATGCGGTCGGCATGCTGGTTGAACAGCTCAAAAAAATTGCCTTCACGCGGCAGCAGCTTGCCAAACAGCATCTTCAACTCCTGGAGATTTGTGTCAAATCAATGACATTTTTATGACTTCCGGGAGTTTAACCGGGTGGATATGGCCACACCGTAGCGCACTGCGTGTCGTTCCCTGCACCTTGCAGGCCGCCGCTCACCGCAGGCTGCGCTTCTGGCGCCTGTCCCCACCTGCGCAGACAGGTGGATAGCCGCGGCCGTGGTTGACCTGAACCGCAGAAAGCAGGCTTCAGGACGAACGGAAGATGAAATACACCGCGCCGACCATGCACAAGGCAGCCCAGAGATAATCGAGCTTGAGCGGCTCGTTGAGGTAGAACACCGCGAACGGCACAAATACCGTCAGCGTGATGACCTCCTGCATGATCTTGAGCTGGCCGACGCTGTACAGCGTGAAGCCGATGCGATTGCCGGGTACCTGCAGCAGGTACTCGAACAGGGCGATGCCCCAGCTGATCAGGGCGGCGATGTACCAGGGCGAGGTCGCCAGGTTTTTCAGGTGGCCGTACCACGCAAAAGTCATGAAAACATTCGACAGCAGCAGCAGGCCTATGGTCTGCGCCGACACGGGAAGCGATTGCAGAAACTGCATGAAGACTCCTCAACCACGGCTGAAGGCCGTCATCGGCCCTGGGGGCAGCGCCATGTGGTCGTCCCGGGAAGTGTAGTGCGCCTCACCCGTGCGCAGGCACTGCCACTGATCGCTCCAGCACATACCGCATCATCGACTGCGCCAGCTCTTCCTCGCCCAGGAAGATCTTGCCGGCGTTTTCGCTCTCCAGCAGTTTGGCTTCGGCCTCGTTGTGGGTGCGGACCACAATTTCGATGTCGGGGTTCAGCGTGCGGGCGGTGCCAATCATCTGCCGCACGTTCAGGGTGTCGGCCGTGGCGATCACCAGCATGCGGGCGTTGGCGATGTGGGCCTGCACCAGCACCACCGGCTCGGCCGCGTCGCCCGAGACGGCCATCAGGCCTTCCGTGCGCAGCCTTTCAACCACTTCGCGGTTTTGCTCGACCACCACAAAGGGCAGGTGCTGCGCCATCAGTGCGTCAGCGATACGCCGCCCGACCCGGCCGTAGCCGACCAGCACGACCTGGCGCGACAGGTATTTTTCTTCAGTGCTGGCGGGCAGTTCGGCCATCGGGTCGTCACGCGACTCGAGCTTGCGGGCCAGCGGCGACCTGGCAAGAATCCATTGCTGCAGCGGCTCGACCGCCTTGAACACGAGCTGGTTCAGAGCGATCGAGATCAGTGCACCGGCCAGCACCAGACTCTGGCCCTCGGGCGGCAGCAGGTTCAGCGACACGCCCATGGCGACCAGGATGAAGGAGAACTCGCCAATCTGCGCCAGGCTGGCAGAGACTGTCAGCGCGGTGTTGAGCGGGTAACGAAAGGCCAGCACCAGCGCCGCCGCAGCCAGCGACTTGCCGACCACGATGATGGCGACCACCGCCAGCACCTGCAGCGGCCGCTCGACGATGACCCAGGGGTCGAACAACATGCCGACCGAGACAAAAAACAGCACGGCAAAGGCGTCGCGCAGCGGCAGCGATTCCTGCGCCGCGCGGTGGCTGAACTCGGACTCGCGCATCACCATGCCGGCAAAAAAGGCGCCCAGTGCAAACGACACACCGAACAGCGCCGTGGCGCCGAAGGCGATGCCGACCGCGGCGGCGACCACGCACAGCGTGAACAGCTCGCGCGAGCCGGTGCGCTGCACCTGCCACAGCACCCAGGGGAAAAAGCGCCGCCCGACCACCAGCATCAGCGCCACAAAGCCGCCCACCTGCAGCAAGGTCATGCCCAGCGTCTTCCACAAGGAATCGACATCGGCAGAGCCGCGACCCGACAGCCACTCGCCCAGCGGCGGCAACAGCACCAGCACCAGCACCATGGCCAGGTCTTCCACCACCAGCCAGCCGACGGCGATGCGGCCATTGGCCGAGTCGAGCACGCCGCGGGTTTCCAGCGCGCGCAGCAGCACCACGGTGCTGGCGACCGACAACGACAGGCCGAACACCAGCGCGCCGCCCAGGTTCCAGCCCCACCAGTGCGCCAGGCCCATGCCGAGCGCCGTGGCGACCGTCATCTGCACGACGGCGCCGGGAACGGCGATCTTGCGCACCGCCAGCAGGTCGTCCAGGGAAAAATGCAGGCCCACGCCAAACATCAGCAGCATCACACCGATCTCGGCGAGCTGGCTGGCAATCGCGGCATCAGCGACAAAGCCGGGCGTGAAGGGGCCGATCACCACCCCGGCCAGCAAATAGCCCACCAGCGAGGGCAGCTTCATGCGTGCGGCCATAAAGCCGAAGATCAGGGCCAGGCCCAGACCGGCGGCAATCGTGCTGATGAGGGAGACGCTGTGCGGCATGCGGGAGGGGGTTCCTTCAGTGAGACGGTGGAGGGACCCTGCGTGAGCACTTGCCGAAACAGGCGCCTGCCGCAGAACGAATGGGTGTTGAAGGCTTTCCAGCCCGATTTCATTATAAAAACAGAAAACAAAAAACCTGGTGAAGTGGATTTCTCTGGCAGTTGCCACCTTGAAAGTCCCGTTGTGATCAGCCGCTACTTGGTGCCATCGGCTAACCGCCATGAACCCCGCTAGTTGCCCTCTCGTGTCAATTCGAATAGTCGAGGTTTATTTCAACCCCCTTTTTTATATGCAAATCAATGAAAAGACGAACCATTAGTGGCCAGGCACCAACGGCCATGCTGCAGATGTAAAGCATGATTGAGCACAGAAAGGCAAGTCCTCCACGGCTCTCCGTCGTGAATCCTTTGGCCCAAGAGGGATCCCCTGGCAACGCAACCATAAAGTAAAGAGCTGCAGCAAAAAACGGAACTGCAATAAAAATAATCAATAGATGCTTCATCAAGCCCAGCTGCTTGATCGCGCGATTTCTAGCAAGCAACCTCGGGTAATTGACAAAACTTTGGGTCAACCAGACCAAGCTGAGCACCGGGATCAGCGCCACCGTCAGGCAGTTCACCAGCAGCGCGACTTGCGGGTAGCTGGTTGAGCTGGCATGACGATTGATGAAAGGCAGCTTGAGCTGCATCCAATTGGTAAAGGTTCTGGCCAGCGGCCATTGATCTAGAACACCGTCCGAAGCGAAGAGGGCCACGACTACCACTACCGCTACCGGCACAAGCAACAGCGGGCTCATGCTTCCCATCCAAGAGAACGCTGGTATTGGGGGCGGTACGCTTTTCGATTGCAGGTTGGAGTCTTTAAGCATTTGCTCGCTCTTCATGAGAGTTTCTCAGGTGACAAAAAAACCCGCCGAAGCGGGTTTCCTTTTGGAAGCCGATGCTCACGCATCAACCCATGTGCAAACCGCCATTGAGCGAGAAGTCCGCACCGGTCGCGTAGCCGCCTTCGTCGGAGGCGATCCACGAAATGATGGAGGCGATCTCTTCCGGGGTGCCCAGGCGTTTGGCGGGCACGCCGGCGACGATTTTTTCGAGCACGTCGGGGCGTATGGCTTTGACCATGTCGGTGCCGATATAGCCAGGGCTCACGGTGTTGACAGTGACGCCCTTGGACGCGACCTCTTGCGCCAATGCCATGGTGAAGCCGTGCAGGCCGGCCTTGGCGGTCGAGTAGTTGACCTGGCCGAACTGGCCCTTCTGGCCGTTGACCGACGAGATGTTGACGATGCGCCCGTAGCCGCCTTCGATCATGCCTTCGATCACCTGCTTGGTGACGTTGAACATGCTGTCGAGGTTGGTGGAGATGACAGCGTCCCAGTCGGCCTTGCTCATCTTGCGGAACTGGCCGTCGCGCGTGATGCCGGCGTTGTTGACCAGCACGCTGACCGGGCCGTGTTCGGCCTTGACCTTGTCGAAGGCGGCGACGGTGGAATCCCAGTCGCCGACATTGCCGACGGAAGCGTAGAAGGTGTAGCCCAGCGCCTTCTGCTCGTCCAGCCATTTGGTGAAGTCACGCGTCGGGCCGCAACCGGCGACCACGGTGAAACCGTCCTTGTGCAGGCGCTGGCAGATCGCGGTGCCGATGCCGCCCATGCCGCCTGTCACGTATGCAATTCGTTTGGCCATGTGTTTGCTCCTTGAGTTTTAGTTGTCGATGTGATGTCGATGTGTTTGCAAAAGCCGTGCCATGCCGGAAACCGCTGTGCTATCAAATAAATAGCTGCCTGCGCTTGCTGGACAGGGGCTGAGGCCTGTTTTACCCCAAATTTATCGTTCCAGTGTGAGGGCAACCCCCATGCCGCCGCCGATACACAGGCTGGCAATGCCTTTTTTGGCATCGCGGCGCACCATCTCGTGGATCAGCGTAACCAGGATGCGGCAGCCGGACGCGCCTATCGGGTGGCCGATCGCAATCGCCCCGCCGTTGACGTTGACCTTGCTGGTGTCCCAGCCCATTTCCTTGTTGACGGCGCAGGCCTGCGCGGCAAAAGCTTCGTTGATCTCGAGCAGGTCCAGGTCCTGCGCCTTCCAGCCGGCGCGGGCCAGCGCCTTGGTCGATGCGGGCACCGGGCCCATGCCCATGTAGGCCGGGTCCAGGCCGGTGGTGGCGTAGCTGGCAATGCGCGCCAGCGGCGTCAAGCCGAGGGCCGCAGCTTTTTTGGCGGTCATGACCATCACCGCGGCAGCGCCGTCGTTGATGCCGGAGGCATTGCCGGCCGTCACGCCGCCGGCCTTGTCAAACGCGGGGCGCAGGCCGGCCAGGCCTTCGGCGCTGGTCTTGCGGTTGATGAACTCGTCGGCGGAAAACACCAGCGGGTCACCCTTCTTCTGCGGAATCGAGAAAGGAATGATCTCGTCCCTGAACTTGCCGGCGTCCTGCGCGGCCATGGCCTTGGTCTGGCTGGCCAGGGCCAGCGCGTCCTGCATGTCGCGGCTGATGCTGTATTTCTTGGCGACGTTTTCGGCGGTGATGCCCATGTGGTACTGGTTGTAGACGTCCCACAGGCCATCGACGATCATGGTGTCGACCATCTTCCAGTCACCCATGCGCTGGCCGTCACGCGAACCGTTGAGCACGTGCGGTGCGGCGCTCATGTTCTCCTGGCCGCCGGCAATCACGATCTCGCTGTCACCGGTGGCCACCGATTGGGCGGCCAGCATCACGGCCTTGAGGCCCGAGCCGCAGACGGCGTTGATGGTCAGGCCGGGCACGCCGTGCGGAAAGCCGGCCTTGACCACGCTCTGGCGCGCCGGATTCTGTCCCACGCCGGCCGCCAGCACCTGGCCCATGATGACTTCACCGAGCAGGTCCGGCGACACGCCTGCGCGCTCGGCCACGGCCTTGATGACGGCGGCGCCGAGTTCGGTCGCGGGGACTTTGGCCAGGCTGCCGCCGAACTTGCCGACGGCGGTGCGGGCTGCTGAAACGATGACGATGTCTTCCATGGTGCTTCTCCGATTAAATCCAGCTCTGCGTCATTGCGGGTTTGACCCGCAATCCATGCCGGCGCGCTGCTTCAGCCGGTACAGGGATCCCGGGTCAAGCCCGGGATGACAACTTCTTTCTCAGGCCCTGGCCTTGACGTAGCGCCCCGGCGCCGGCTCGATGACCTTGTAGCTGCGGCTGCCATAAGTTTTGGGTGCGGCGACCTGCTTGCCGGCATGGCCTTTGAGCCAGTCCGACCAGTCGGTCCACCAGCTGCCGGGGTGTTCGGTCGCGCCCTGCATCCACTCCGCCTGCGTGGCGGGAAACTTGCCCTGGGGCAGCTTGTCATTGGTCCAGTAGCTGCGTTTTTTCTTGGCAGGCGGGTTGATCACGCCCGCGATGTGGCCGGAAGCGCCCATCACAAACCGTTTTTTGCCGGGCAGCACCTGGGTCGAGGCGTAGGCGCCGCCGACTGGCACGATGTGGTCTTCACGCGAGCCGTAGATATAGGTCGGCATGTCGAGCTTGCCGAGATCGACCTTCTGGCCGCAGACGGTGAGTTTGCCGGGCTTGGCGAGGTTGTTCTCGAAATAGGTGTTGCGCAGGTACCAGGCGTAAAACGGGCCCGGCAGGTTGGTCGAATCGCTGTTCCAGTACAGCAGGTCGAAAGGCGGCGGGGTTTCACCCTTGAGGTAGTTGCCGACCACGTAGTTCCAGACCAGGTCGTTGGGCCGCAAAAAACTGAAGGTGGACGCCAGGTCCTGGCCCTTGAGCAGGCCGCCCTTGCCCATCTGCATTTCGCGGTACTTGACCGACTGCTCGTCGATGAAGATGTCGAGGATGCCGGTGTCACTGAAATCGAGCAGCGAGGTCAGAAAGGTCGCGCTGGCCACCGGCTTGTCGCCGCGCGCGGCCAGCACGGCCAGCGCGGTGCCAAGGATGGTGCCACCCACGCAGAAACCAAGGGCGTTGATGGTTTTGGCGCCGGTGATCTCGCGCGTGACTTCAATCGCCTTGATCGCGGCGTTTTCGATGTAGTCGTCCCAGGTCTTGTCGGCCATGGACTCGTCGGGATTGCGCCAGCTCACCACAAAGGTGCGGTGGCCCTGGGCCACCGCGTAACGGATCAGCGAGTTGTCAGGCTGCAAATCCAGGATGTAGAACTTGTTGATACAGGGCGGCACCAGCAGAAACGGCCGCTCATACACCTTGGCGGTCAGCGGCTTGTACTCGATCAGCTGGAAAAATTCGTTTTCAAACACCACCGCGCCTTCGGTGGTGGCGACGTTTTTGCCAACCTCGAAAACGCTTTCATCGGTCATGGACACATGGCCCTGCTTCATGTCGTTCAGCAAATTGGCCAGGCCCTGCGCAATGCTCTGGCCCTGGGTGTCGATGGCCTTTTTCTGGGCCTCGGCATTGAGCGCCAGGAAGTTGCTGGGGGCGGCGGCGGCCATGGCCTGCTCGACGGCGAAGCGCACGCGGGCTTTGGTCTTTTCGTCACCCTCGATCGCGTCGGCCAGGCCCATCAGGGTGCGGGCATTGAGCAGGTAGGCGGAGGCGGCAAATTGCGCGACCGGGTTCTGGTGCCAGGCTTCTGCGGCGAAGCGCCGGTCCGTGCTGCCGGCGGCGCCGGCCTGCAGGCCGCTGTTCCAGAGCGTGCTGATGTCTTCGAGGTATTTTTTCTGGATCTCGAGCAGCTTGAGCGGGTCGATCTGCAGCGGCGGCAGCGCGGCTTGCGGACCTGCCATGCCGATTTGCGCAAAACCGGCCGGCATGCCGAGGCCGCCGCCCGCCATCACACCCATGACCTGTTTCAGCCCCTGTGCAAAGGTCTCTTGCATCTGTTGGGCCGCTTGCGCCAGGTTTGCGTCAGAATTCATGCGTGTCTCCGGGGATATCTGCAGGCTCTTGAAAGGCCGTCTGTGTCGAGCGTTGATAGCCGCGGCAGCTCAACTCTAGTATCGTGGAATTTCTTTCCCAACTCATGAGGCAGCGCAAAGATTTATGTATTTGATTGTCATTGCCTGGATGTATGTGGTGCTCATGATGAGCGTCGCTGAAGCCACCCACCCGACCGGGACGCTGCTCGGTGCCCTGGTGACCTTTGTACTCTATGGCGTGGGTCCTGTGGCATTGGTGGTTTACCTGATGGGTGCGCCGTCGCGGCGCAAGGCCATCAAGGCCCGCGAAGCGGCCGAGGCCGCGCAAGCAACGACCTTGATGCCTTCGTCACTCGAGCCAGATGCAGGCCGCCATGCGGCCGGTGGTGCCCAAGCCGTTGCCGCTGACACCGGCATCGCGCCGGTGCGAAAAGAACCGTGAGGCATTGCCCACGGTACACCAGGCTGCGCTGCCGTCATTGCCAAAAATCCGCGTGATGCCCAGCGCCTGAAGCCGCAGGCGCGCCAGGCCGGCGAGGTCGGCGAAGTACTTGCCCGGGGCTGCCGGGGTGAAACAGGCGGCGGCGCCGGGATGGCTGTCCACAAACACCGCCCTCACCTCGTCGCCCACTTCGAAAGCCCCTGGTCCGATACACGGCCCCAGCCATGCTATGGTATTGATAGCTGTCAGCCCTTGTTTGGAATGGGCTGGCGCCCAAAAACACTCACAAAGCTGCTCCAGCACACCGCGCCTCTGCTGCCCGGCCAGACCGCGCCAGCCGGCATGGGCGGCGGCCACGGCCGAGCCTTGCGTGTCGGTCAGCAACACCGGCAGGCAGTCAGCCACCATGATGGTGCATGCGATGCCGCGCTGCGAGGTGACGGCCGCGTCGGCACCCAGCCCGGGCGGTTCGCCGCCCTGCAACAAAAGCACGTCCGTGCCATGAACCTGCTTGAGGAACACCGGCGCCGCCTGCGTCGCTCCCGCCAGGCGCGCCCGATTGATAGACACGCTATCGGGCAGGTCGCCGACATGGTCGCCCAGGTTCATGCTGTCAAAAGGCACACCGGAAACCCCGCCCTGCCGCGTCGTGAACACGGCGCGCACGCCGGGCGGCGCGGGCCAGTCGGGGATCAGCCAGTCAGGATCAAGCAGGTTCAAGGCTCGTTGTCCGGGCAGGCCGAAGGCTGGGCTTTCTGGAAGGCTTCCAGCGCCATGCAGGCCTCGTAAGCGGCCATGGTGCGCGGCAGGCCGTCGAAGTTCACATTGAAGCGTTTGGCGTTGAAGATTTGCGGCACCAGGCAGCAGTCGGCCAGCGTCGGCGTCTCGCCATAACAGTAGGTCGAGGGCGGCAGCTGATTCAGTTGCCGCTCGAAGGCTTCCAGGCCCTCCCGCACCCAATGGCGGTACCAGGTGTTTTTGGCGTCTTCATCGACCTTGAGCTCGCGCACCAGGTACTTGAGCACACGCAGGTTGTTCAGCGGATGGATCTCGCAGGCAATCGACTGCGCCAGCGCGCGCACTCTGGCACGGCCCAGCGCATCGGCCGGCAGCAGCGGCACGGCCGGGTGGGTTTCGTCGATGTACTCGATGATGGCCATGGACTGCGACAGGCGCTCGCCGTCATCGGTTTCCAGCATGGGCACCAGCATGTCGGCGGACACAGCCGAGTAAGCCTCTTTGCGGTGATCGCCCTTGGCAATATGCACGGCAAGGTAATCGTAGGGCAGGCCCTTGAGCTGCAGCGCAATACGCACGCGGTAGGACGCGGAAGAGCGGAAGTAGTTGTAGAGTTTCATCCTCAAAGCATAAACCGAATCGCGTGCGCGACTGACGCGCCGGCGGGCCGCCACTACGATTGCGTTTTGCCCCGCCAGACACTTCCGGAGACACCCCATGAGCACCATCACTTCCCTGAGCAACCACCAGGTCCGCCTGGCCAGCCGCCCGGTCGGCCTGCCGACACGTGACAACTGGAAATTCACCACCGAGCCGGTCGCCGAACCCGGCCCCGGCGGCGTGCTGGTCAAGACCCTGTGCCTGTCGCTGGATCCGGCCATGCGCGGCTGGATGAACGAGGGCAAGAGCTACATCCCGCCGGTCGAGATCGGCGCGGTGATGCGCGCCGGCGGTGTCGGCCAGGTGATCGCCTCCAACAACCCGGCCTTTGCCGTGGGTGACTATGTCAATGCCGGGCTGGACGTGCAGGAATACTGCCTGATCCCCGAAGCGCAGATCAAGCGCAGCGGCATGTTCAAGATCGACGCGCGTTTGGGCCTGACCTCGTGGCTCAATGTGCTGGGCATGCCCGGCATGACCGGCTACTTCGGCCTGATGGACGTCGGTCAGCCGAAAGCCGGCGAAACGGTGGTGGTGTCCGGTGCAGCGGGTGCGGTCGGCCAGACCGTCGGCCAGATCGCCAAGCTCAAGGGCTGCCGCGTCGTCGGCATTGCCGGCGGCAAGGCCAAATGCGACTGGGTGGTGAAGGAACTGGGCTTCGATGCCTGCATCGACTACAAGGCCGGCGACGTCAAGGCCGGACTCAAGGAACACTGCCCGAAAGGCGTGGATATCTACTTCGACAACGTCGGCGGCGACATTCTCGACGCGGTGCTGACACGCATCACGCGCGGCGCCCGCATCATCATTTGCGGCGCGATCAGCCAGTACAACAACACGACACCCGTCAAGGGCCCGGCCAACTACCTGTCGCTGCTGGTGAACCGCGCGCGCATGGAAGGCATTGTGGTGTTCGACTACGCCGATCGCTACCCGCTGGCGATTGCCGAGATGGCTGGCTACCTGAAGGACGGCACCATGAAAAGCAAGGAAGACGTGGTGGACGGACTCGAAAATTTCCCCGAGACCCTGCTCAAGCTGTTCAACGGCGAGAACTTCGGCAAGCTGGTGCTGCGGGTGGCCAAAGAGTAAAGCCAGCCTTCCCAGGATTTGTCATGCCGGACCTGATCCGGCATCCATGCGGCATGAACCACGGCCGCTGGTTTGCGAGCATGGATTGCGGTTCAAGGCCGCCATGACAAACAGAGTGGCCGTTCAGCCCATGGCCCAGCGCGCCACCGCCACCGTCGCCGCACCCGCGACTGCAGCCGCCAGGTCATTGCGCACCAGCTTCATCGCCAGCCCCACCGCCAGCAGGCCCAGCAGCTCGGGCAGCTTGCCCGCCGTGGCGGCCGGCGTGACTATACCGACCATCACCGAGATCGGGATCGCCTTGAGCGCCGCCTCGACACGCGGCGTGATGCGCACATAACCCATCAGCAAAAAACCGCTGATGCGACAGGCAAAGGACGCCAGCGCCATGCCCAGCAGCGCCAGCATGAATGTCGATTCAACGCCCATGGCGCCACGCTCCCATCAGCCCGCCGGCAATGCCCGCGCCGACGATGTACCAGGCGCCCGGCAGCAACCGGTGCAGCACCAGCGCCACCAGCCCGGCGGCGGCGACCGGCCAGAGGTCGGACTTGCCGCGCCACAACACCATGCCGATGGCCGCGGCAAACGCCACCAGCATGAAGTCCAGGCCGAAAGCCGCCGGATTCGGCACGCTTCCCGCCAGCAGGTGGCCGAGCAGCGTGCCGCCGATCCAGGGCACAAACATGGCCACGCCCGAGCCGAGCACATAACCGGCGTCGCGGTAACCGGCTTCGTACTCGCGCATGGCCATGGCCCAGTTCCCATCGCCGAGGAAAAACAGCGAACCCCAGCTCTGATGCCGCGGCAGGCCGGCCAGCCAGGGCTGGAGCGCCGCGCCATACAACACATAACGCGCGTTCATGACCAGGATGGTGACGATGACGGGCGTGATGGCGGCCGTCGCCGTCCAGCCCTGCAACGCCGCCAGTTGCGCGCTGCCTGAATACACCGCCGCGCTCATCAGCATGGCCTGCAGCCAGCTCATGCCGCGTTCGCTGGCCAGCACGCCGAACACCATCGCATACAGCGTGATGCCCGGCGCCATCACCTGCGCGTTGAAAAAACCGCGGCGGACACCGGCGCCCGTGAAGCTGACGGCGTCCCGGATCAACGCCCCACCACCAGGCGGATGGCCGGCAACACCTGCTCGGTCTCGGCCCGGCGCTCCAGCGCCATGCGCATGTTCATCTGCGCGACTTCGGTGTGTTCAATCGCCAGCGCCTGCGCGCGCGCGCCTTCGCCGGCCTTGAGCGCTGCGAACAACATGTGGTGCTGGCGATGCGCGTACAGCATCCAGTCGCGGTCCAGCGTCACCGTGCCCTGCATCGGCAGCATCGCCGAGGCTGGCGCAAACGGCAGCTTGTCGTTGAGCGCCACCGCGCGCTGCAGCGCGCGGTTGCCGCAGGCCTCGAGCACCAGCGCGTGGAAGCGGTCGTTGACCACGGCGTAGGCCGCATAACTTTCATAACTCAGCGGGTTGGCGGCCAGCGCCAGGTCGCCTTCGTCGAGGCAGGCCTGCAGTTCGGCCTGCAGCTGGCGCGAAACACCGTGTTCGGCCACCAGGCGCGCGGCCATGCCTTCGAGGTGGCCGCGCACGGCAATCGCGTCGGCCACTTCACGCGGCGTGAACTGGCGCACCAGAAACTTGCCGGTGTCGTTGGCTTCGACCAGGCCCTCCTGCTCCAGCGTGACCAGCGCGGCGCGCACCGGCGTGCGCGAGGCGCCCAGCCGTTCGGCGAGCTGCTGCTCGGCCAGCCGCTGGCCCGGTTCGAATTCCCCGCGCAGGATCAGGTCGCGCAACTGGATCAGCACCGTCTCTTGCAAGTTCATGGCGCGAACTGTACACTGAATTTTAATTTCGGTATACCGTTTTAAGAAGGCCATCCCATGAATGCAGAACAGAACGAGTTGATCACCCGCGTCGGGCCCGGCACGCCCTGCGGCGCCCTGCTGCGCAGCTATTGGCAACCGGCCGCGCTGGTCGATGAATTCAACCCGGCACTGGACCCGCGCATGGACAAACGCCCGGTCAAGGCGGTGCGCCTGATGGGCCAGGATTTTGTGCTGTTCCGCGATGACAAAGGCAGTTATGGCCTGCTGGATCGCGACTGTCCGCACCGCGGCGCCGACCTGTCTTTCGGCCGCGCCGAGGGCGACGGCCTGCGCTGTCCCTTCCACGGCTGGAAGTTCGATGTGAAGGGCCAGTGCCTGGAAACCCCGGCAGAACCGGCCGGCAGCAAGCTGTGCGACCGCGTGAAGCAGCGCAGCTACCCGGTGCTGGAAAAAAGCGGCGTGATCTTCGCCTGGCTGGGCCCCGAAGGCTCGATACCGCCGCCGCTGCCGGCGTTTGACTGCTTCAGCGCGCCGGCAACCCACACCTTTGCCTTCAAGGGCCTGTGGAACGCCAACTGGCTGCAGGCTTTCGAGGTCGGCATCGATCCGGCGCACCCGTCCTTTCTGCACCGCTTCCTGCAGGATGAGGCGCTCGAAGAGATCGGCGACAACGCGGCGGGCAAGCAGTTCCGCAGCGCCAGCGCGGGCGCCATCGACGGCGAGCAGTGGCCGATGACACGCATCATGCGCGAGTTTGCCCAGCCCGAGATCAGCGTTGATACCAGGCCCTGGGGCATGCAGCTGACCACGTTGCGTCCGATGAATGACAAGCTCACGCATGTGCGCGTGACCAACGCGATTTTTCCGGCGACCTTTGTGATCCCGCTGTCAGAGACCATGACCATCACCCAGATGCACGTGCCGGTGGACGACACCCACACCTACTGGTATTCCTTTTTCACCAGTTTTGCCGGGCCGCTGGACAAGGAAAGCATGCGCGCGCAGCGCCAGCAGTTCATCTCGCTGCCGGACTACATCCCGAACGCCGGCCGCCACAACAACTGGGGCTTCAACGCCGAAGAGCAGCGCACCCAGACCTACCTGGGCATGGGCGAGGAAGACATCAATGTGCATGACCAGTGGGCGGTCGAAAGCATGGGCGCGATCCAGGACCGCACGCGTGAACACCTGGGCAGCTCGGACAAGGTCATCATGGCCAACCGGCGCGTGCTGATCAAGGCGATCGAAACCGTCAAGCAGGGCGGCGTCGCACCCGGCATCGCCGATGCCAGCCAGGCCGGCCTGATGCGCGGCCCCGACACGGTGGACGGCATCGCACCCGCGGGCGAGTGGTCCAGCTGGTGGCAGCAACAGGCGCGCGCCAAACAAGCGAATGCGCCGTGGGCACCCTCCGTTCGCACTGAGCCTGTCGAAGTGCCTGCCACGGCTTCTACAAGCTCGGCCCGAACGGTGCAGGAATGAGCAGTTTCGCCGAACACTGCGGCATCCACGATGCCAGGCGGCAGCAAGCGCTCGAACAGACCCAGGCACTGATCAGCGCCGGCGGCATCGAGCTGGTGCGTTTTGCCTGGTGCGACCTGCACGGCACGCTGCGTGGCAAGACCCTGGTCGCGGCCGCCGCGGCCAAAGCCATGCGGGACGGCGTCGGCCTGGTCAGCACGCTGCTGCTCAAGGACAGCTCGGACCGGACCGCCTTCAAGGTGTTCGAGGCCGGCGGTGCGGCCGAGCTGCCGGGCTTCGAGTTTGCGAGCAACCTGCTGCTGCTGGCCGACCCGGCGAGCTTCAAACAATTGCCCTGGACCCCGGCCACCGGCTGGGTCCGGGGCCAGCCCTTCATGCAGGATGGCAGCGCGGTCGAGCTCGACACGCGGCGCATCCTGCAGCGCGCACTGGCGCAGCTGGCTGATGCCGGTTACGGCATGAAGTGCGGGCTGGAGATCGAATTTCACATTTACCGCATCACCGGCGATGCTTCCACCGATCAGCTCGACCCCGAGCAGGCCGCCTGGCCGGGCCCGCCGCCCCGGGTGACGATGATCCACCCCGGCTACAACCTGCTGTCCGAGCAGTGGTTCGACATGGCCGAGGAGCCGCTGCGCATCGTCCAGCACACGGCGCAGGCGCTGGGCCTGCCGCTGCAGTCGCTGGAAATCGAACTCGGCCCCAGTCAGGTCGAAGCGGTGTTCGATGCCACCGACGCGCTGACCGCCGCCGACAACATGGTGCTGTTTCGCAGCGCCGTGAAGCAGGCGCTGCGCCGCGCCGGCTATCACGCCACCTTCATGTGCCGCCCGCCGTTTCCGAACATCATGTCGAGTGGCTGGCATTTGCACCAGTCGCTGGTGGACCTGCAAACCGGCGCCAACCTGTTCCAGCGCGAGGCATCGGCGCCGGGCACGCAATCCACCGACGCGCAGTACACGCTGTCCGAAGTGGGCGAACATTACCTCGCCGGCCTGCTGGACCATGCACGCGGCATGACGGTGTTCTGTACCCCGACCATCAACGGCTTCGGCCGTTTCCGCCCGAATGCGCTGGCGCCCCAGTCGGTGCTGTGGGGACGCGACAACCGCGGCGCCATGCTGCGGGTGGTTGGCCAGCCGGGCGATGGCGCAACACGCATCGAAAACCGCATCGGCGAGCCGGCGGCCAATCCCTACCTCTACCTGGCCTCACAAATCCATGCCGGGCTGGACGGCATCAGGCGTCAACTGAAGGCGCCGGCTGCCACCGATGCGCCCTATGGCGAAGCCGCCGTCAAGATACCCACCAGCCTGGGCGAGGCGCTGGACGCCTTGCACGCGGACACGGTGCTGGCCGAGGCTTTCGGCAGCAGCTTCATCACCTACTTCACGCGCATCAAGCAGTCGGAGATCACGCGCCACGAGCAGGCGGTGGACCGCGAGGACTGGCAGCGCCGCGAATATTTCAGTCGCATCTGAGCACCGGGATTGTCATGATTACTATTAATTTCATAGCTGCAGACTCAGAGCCGACAAGGGCTGAGGGCAAAATTGGCCAAAGTGTGATGGAGGTGGCGGTGGCCGCCGGCATCAGCGGCATCGCTGCCGATTGCGGCGGCATGCTGACCTGCGCGACCTGCCATGTGATGGTGGACCCGCGGTTTGCGGCCTTGCTGCCGGCCGCCGACGGCGAGGAGCTCGCCATGCTGGCCTTCACCGCGACCCCCGCCACACCGGCCAGCCGGCTCAGTTGCCAGATCATCCTGAGTGCAGCGCTGGACGGTTTGACGGTAGAGTTACCGGCCAGCCAGTATTGATGGCTTTTTTTCCAGCAAAGGACACCCATGATTCTCGAACTCGCCGACATCCGCATTGCTCCCGGCCAGCAAGCCGCTTTTGATGAGGCCATCCAGCGCGGCCTCAGCACCGTGATCAGTGGCGCCAGGGGGTTTCAGGGATTCAAGGTCAACAAGGGTATCGAGAACCCGGAACGCTACATCCTGCAGATTTTCTGGGAAAAGCTGGAGGACCATACCGTCGGTTTTCGCGAGTCGCCCGCGTTTGCGCAGTGGCGCGCCATCGTCGGGCCGTTTTTTGCCGCGCCGCCGGTGGTGGAGCACTTCACGCTGCTGGCCAAATCAGGCGGCTGAAGCGGCCGGGCCTGGCTCAGGCCATGTTTTCATGACCGGCAATCAGCTTGCCCAGCAGCGTCCCGAACTGCTGGCGCTCGGCCGCGCTGAGCGGGCCCAGCAGCCGCGTCTGCACCCGGCTGACAGCCCGTTTCATCTGTAGCGCGACCTGCTGGCCTTCCGGTGTGACCCACAGCAGCTTGCGGCGCCTGTCGGCGGGGTCGGCCTCACGCCGCACCCAGCCCTTGGCTTCGAGTCGCCCGATCACCGAACCTGAAGTGGCGGCGTCAAAAGCCACCCGGCCCGCCAGCGTGATCTGGTCCTCCCCGGGATCGTCCATCAGGGCGTTCAGGATCGCGAACTGCACCGGCGTGACGTCAAAGCCGGCGGTTTCCTCCATGAACAGCGCAATCGACAACTGATGGGCACGCCGGATCTGATGCCCGGGCGCTTCGCCGAAATTGAAACTTTTAGCCATGGCCGGAGTTTAACGCTAGGGTATCTACCGTACAGGCTAATGATAAGTATACTTATCATCAAGTCCAACCTACCCGCAGCGCACCTTCGTGACATCCCCTCTTCCCATCCTCATCGCCGGCGGCGGCATTGGCGGCCTGGCCACCGCGCTGGTGCTCGCGCGCGACGGCCACCCGGTAACGGTGCTGGAGCAGGCGGCCAGCTTCGGAGAAATCGGCGCCGGGATCCAGCTCGGTCCCAACATCTTCCGCATGTTCGCCTGGCTGGGCCTGACCGACGTGGTCAGCAAGGTGTCCTTCTTCCCGCCCGGCCTGGGCATGAACGATGTCTGCACCGGTGAAAAAATTGTCCGCGTGCCGCTCGGCGACATGGCGCGCGCGACCTATGGCTTCCCGTATGGCGTGATTTACCGCGCCGACTTGCACCAGGTGTTCCTGGAGGCGTGTGCGGCGCAGGAGAACGTGACACTGCGCACCAGCGCGAAGCTCGAATCCTTCGATCAATCCGGCAGCGGCGTGCGGGTCCATTTGAGCGGCGGTGAAGTGATAGAGGGCGCGGCGCTGATCGGCGCCGACGGCATCTGGAGCAAGGTGCGCGAAGCCGTGGTGGGCGACGGCAAGCCCCGGGTGTCCGGCCACATCGCCTACCGCGCCGTGCTCAAACGGGAAGACGTGCCGGCACATTTGTGGAGCGACGACGTCCTGCTCTGGGGCGGCGAGAAAACCCACCTGGTGCACTACCCGCTGCGCCGCGGCGAGCTGTTCAACCTGGTGGCGGTGTTCCACAGCAACAAATACGACGAGGGCTGGAACACCTTCGGCGACACGGGTGAACTCAATGAACGTTTCGCCCAGGCCTGCCCGCAGGTGCAGGAACTGCTCGGGAAAATCGAGACCTGGAAGATGTGGGTGTTGTGCGACCGGGAGCCGGTGAAGAACTGGACCGACCGGCGTGTCACGCTGCTGGGCGACGCAGCCCACCCCATGCTGCAGTACCTGGCGCAAGGCGCGGGCCAGGCGATCGAGGATGCGGTGGTGTTGCGCGAGGCGCTGCGGTCCACACACGGGGATGTCGCCCAGGCCTTCCAGAAATACCAGCAGGCGCGTTACCTGCGCACCGGACGGGTGCAATTGACCGCACGCTTTTATGGCGATATTTACCATGCAGCCGGCGTGCAGCGCGAGTTGCGTAACCAGTTGTTTCAGAGCGGAAAAGAAAGCGCCGGTTTTGCAGGTTTGCAGTGGATGTACGACGGGATCGAGCCAGCAAAGCTGTTCAAATAGAGCCCTTTCAAAACTGGAGGATCGCATGAATTTGTCCAAACGCACTACGCTTTTGATAGCAGCACTCGCTCTGCCGATGATGGCTGCAGCCCAGAACACCCCGAAAAAACCGGCGACCAAAGAGGCCGCCGCCGCAACCGCCGCCTGGCCGACGCGTCCGGTGAAGCTGCTGGTGGGTTTCCCCGGCGGTTCCACGCCGGACATGGCCGCACGTACGCTGGCCGAGCCGCTGTCGCGCGCCCTCGGCCAGCCGGTCATTGTTGAAAACCGGCCCGGTGCATCGGGCAACATTGCAGCCGATCTGGCGGCCAAGGCGACGGACGACCACACGCTGGCCGTCGTGATCAACGGCAACCTGACCTCGGCCAAGATGCTGTACAGCAAACTGCCGTATGACCCGGCCAAAGATTTCACACCGATCTCGCTGCTGACCACGGCACCGCTGGTGCTGGTCGCACCGATGAACCAGCCGTCCGGCCGTGATTTTTTCCTGGCTGCCCGCAATGGCGGCGACAAGTGGAACTACGGCTCGGTCGGCAACGGCTCGGTCGGCCACCTGGGCATGGAGCTGCTCAAGTCCACCGCCGGCAACCTCGCTGCCGTGCACGTGCCTTACCAGGGCAACCCGCAAGTCGTCACCGCGCTGCTGGGTGGCCAGATCCAGATGGCGCTGGTGCCACCGGGCATCGCCTTGCCGCAGATCAAGGCAGGCAAGCTCAAGGCCATCGGCCTGACCAGCGGACGCAGCGCCCTGGCCACTGAAATCCCCCCGTTGTCCGATGCCGAAGTGCGCAACTTCAACCTCGAGGTCTGGACCGCGCTGGTAGGCCCGGCCCGCTTGTCCAAGGCGGCGCAGACCCGCCTGGCCCAGGAAGTGCCGCGCATCATCCGCGACAACGACACGCGCCAGAAACTGTTCAACCAGGGCTGGCAGGCCGTGGGTACCTCGCCCGAGGGCCTGACCAGCCGCATCCGCAATGAAACCGCCATCATGGGCGGCATCATCACGATGCGCGGCATCAAAATCGAATAAGACATTCATGCTGTCGCGCGGTCTGTAAATCCCCATGCCCTCCTCCATCAATACGAACACTGTTACCGAGCCCGCACGCGCGCTCCCTGTGTATGGCGAGTTCGATGTTGTCGTGATTGGCGGCGGGCCGGCCGGGCTGGCAGCCAGTGTCAGTGCGGCGCGGCGCGGCGCGCGCACGCTGCTGGTGGAGCGTTACGGTTTTCTGGGCGGCATGGGCACGGCGGGTGGCGTCACCAATTTCGCGGGGCTGTATGGCCGCAAGAACGGCGCGATGCAGCAAGTGGTGCACGGCGTGGTCGACGACCTGCTGGAACGTATTGAGGTCCTGGGCGGATTGAACCAGCCCCAGGACGGCATGCTGGGGCGCATCCGCGTGCGCTCCTACGATGTGTCGGCCTACAAGTGCGCTGCCGACCAGTTGCTGCTGTCGGCTGGCGTGCAGTTGCTGTTTCATGCCTGGGCGGCGGCCGTGGTGACGGACGGTCCGTCCATCGCCGCGCTGGTGGTGGAGACCAAGTCCGGCCGCCAGGCGATTCGCGCGCCATGTTTTATCGACTGTTCCGGCGACGCCGACGTGGCGCATTTCGCCGGTGTGCCTTTTGAGCTGGGTGACGGCCACGGCAGTGCCCTGTTTCCCACCACCATGTTCCGCGTCGGCCATGTCGACGCACCGCGCGCGCTGGCTGCGGTGGGCGAGTTCAGTGCGATCAACCAACTCATGGACGACAGCGAGTTGCGCCAGCCGGGTCGTTACCGGTTTCCGCGCAAGGGCGCGATCCTGCGACCCAACAAGAATCCGGCTGAATGGCGCGCCAATGTCACGCAGATCCGCAACGCCGCTGGCATGGCCATGGACGCCACCGATGCACGCCAACTCAGCGAGGGCGAACTCGAAGGCCGTCGCCAGATCACGGAGTACTTCCGCTTCCTGAAAAACGAGGTGCCCGGCTTCGAGCAATCCGCGATCGTTGATATCGCGCCGCAGGTCGGCATCCGCGAGACGCGGCGCATCCTCGGTCACTATGCCCTCACCGGCGAGGACATCCTGTCGTCCGCACGTTTTGACGACAGCATCGGCATCAATGCCTGGCCGATGGAAATGCATGTCGACGGCGCCATCAGCTGGGGCTTCCCGCGCGATGAACAACGCGCCTACAACGACCTGCCCTGGCGCATGCTGACCAACAAGGTGGTACCCAACCTGCTGGTCGCGGGGCGCTGTGCGTCCATGACCCACGAAGGCCAGTCGGCCGCACGCGCCAGCGGCGGCTGTTTTGTGATGGGCCAGGCAGCGGGCACCGCCGCGGCCCTGCTGGCAAGTGGCCAGGCCTTCCCCGATATCGACGTCGCCTTGCTGCAGCAGCAACTGTCGCAGGACGGCGTTTTCTTCGACCGCTGAAACACGGAGACGTTGATGGACATGACCCCACCTCCCGGCAGTGCGCGCAAGGCGTTTTATGACGCCATCCGCGCCCAGCACCTGACGCCCTTGTGGGAAGTGCTGCACGCCCTGGTGCCGCAACAGCCGTCCACGCCCTGCGTGCCGGCGTTCTGGGCCTATGACCGGGTGCGCCCCTGGCTGATGGAGGCCGGCCGGCTGATCACCGCCGAGGAGGCGGTGCGCCGTGTATTGATCCTGGAAAACCCGGGCCTGCCGGGACAATCGGCGATCACCCAGTCGCTGTATGCCGGCCTGCAACTGATTCTTCCGGGCGAGGTCGCGCCCAGCCACCGCCACACCCAGAGCGCGCTGCGTTTTGTGGTCGAGGGCCAAGGCGCCTACACCGCCGTCGACGGCGAACGCACGACCATGGCGCCGGGCGACTTCATCATCACACCGAGCTGGACCTGGCACGACCACGGCCACGAAGCCGCGCTGGACCATGCCGAGCCGGTGGTCTGGCTCGATGGGCTGGACATCCCCATGCTGCGGTTTTTTGATGCGGGTTTCGCGGAAAACCACAGCGAACGCTCACAGCCGGTAAGCAAAGCCGAAGGCACCAGTTACCAGCGCTACGGCGCCAACATGTTGCCGGTGCGTTACGACGCGCCTTTCGGCCAGACCTCCCCCATCTTCAGCTACCCCTACGCACGCACCCGCGAGGCGCTGCATACGCTGGAGCGCCAGGCGCCGGTGGACGACTGGGACGGCGTGAAGCTGCGTTATGTGAACCCGGCCACCGGCGGCTCGCCGATGCCGACCATGGCCACCTTCATGCAGCGCCTGCCCGCCGGTTTTGAGGGCAAGGCCTGGCGCCAGACCGACGGCGCAGTCTTCAGCGTGGTCGAGGGCCATGGCAGCGTGACCGTCGCTCATGGCGACGTGCAGCAGGTGTTCGAATTCGGCCCGCGTGACCATTTTGTGATTCCATCCTGGCACACGGCCAGCCTGCGCTCGGCGTCCGGCTGCGTGCTGTTCAGTTTTTCAGACCGTCCGGTGCATCAGGCCCTGGGCATACACAGAGAAGAGAGGTTGTCATGAGCTTTGTATTTCCCCCGCCGCCGCTGGTGTCGGTACCCGTGATGGGTACCCAGGACCGTTTCCCGGTACACCGCGTTTATTGCGTGGGCCGCAACTACGAGGAACACGCCAAGGAAATGGGTTTCACCGGCCGCGAGCCGCCATTTTTCTTTCTCAAGCCGGCAGATGCGGTGGTGGTCGTCGAAGCGGGGCAGACCGGTGTGATCCCCTACCCGTCCCTCACCAGCAACCTGCACCACGAAATTGAACTGGTGGCAGCCATCGGCACCGGCGGCAAGAACATCAAGGCCGCCGACGCACTCAAGCACATCTTCGGTTACGCCGTCGGTCTGGACATGACGCGGCGCGACCTGCAGGGCGAGATGAAAAAACAGGGCCGCCCCTGGTGCATCGGCAAGGCCTACGACCATTCGGCGCCGATCGGCCCGATCACACCGGCCGACCAGGCGGGTGATGTCGCCAACGCCGAGATCTGGCTGCAGGTCAACGGCAAGGACCGCCAGCGCAGCTCCGTCAGCAAGCTGATCTGGAACTTGGCAGAAACCATCGAGCACCTGTCCGTGGCCTGGGAACTGCAGCCCGGCGACCTGATCTACACAGGCACCCCTGAAGGCGTGGCCGCCGTGGTCTCGGGCGACACCATGGTCGGTGAAGTCAAGGGCCTGGGCACCCTGACCGTCAAGGTGGCGTGAAGCGGGCCCGGGTGACGCCGTGCGCAGCACCCGGGCTTGTAAAGTAGCGGCTTGACGCCTCTTCATCAGGGCAAGCACGGGTTCTCAAGCTGTCCTTCTTCCATTACCTTCAAGAAACATTTATCGGAGACCCTTTCATGATTCAGCGACGCACACTTCTCAAAACCGGCGCGGCCGCCGCCCTGGGCGCCCCTGCCCTGTCGGGCCTGGCGCAACAGGCCGTCACCCTGAAGTTCCACACCTTCATGGCGCCTGCCTCCAACGTCTGGCTGGGGATGCACAAGCCCTGGATGGACAAGGTCGAGAAGGAATCCGGCGGTCGCATCAAATTCGAGGCCTACCCGGCCATGCAACTCGGCGGCACGCCGGCCCAGCTGTACGACCAGGCCAGGGACGGTGTGGTTGACGTGGTGTGGACCTTGCCGGGCAACACAGCCAACCGTTTCCCGCGTGTCGAGGCGTTTGAACTGCCCTTCATGATGTCCAATGCCGAGGCAACCTCCAAGGCCTACTGGGAATATGTGCAGACCATGGCGCCGGACGAGTTCAAGGAAACACAGGTGCTGGCCCTTCATGTTCACGGCCCCGGGGTCATTCACACGATGGACAAGCCCGTGCGCTCGATCGCCGACATGCGTGGCCAGAAGATGCGCGCACCGACACGCCAGGTGACCAAGCTGATGGGTATCCTCGGCGCCACGCCGGTCGGCATGCCGCTGCCCGCCATCACCGATGCGCTGAGCAAAGGCACCATCACAGGCTGCGTGATTCCCTGGGAAGTGGTGCCTTCGGTGAAGGTCAATGAGCTCACCAAGTTCCATGCCGAATTTGATCCCGCGGGCGGCAGCCTGTACACCACGACGTTTGTCATGGCGATGAACAAGGCCAAATACAACTCCCTCGCGCCCGACCTGAAAAAAGTCATCGACAACAACTCCGGCATGGCAACGTCTGCCTGGCTCGGCAAGGTTCAGCAGGGCAACGACGCCAACGGCCGCAAGAGCGCCAGTGACCGCGGCAACACGATTTATACCGTCAGCCCGGTGGAAGCGCAGGAATTCCGCCGCAAGTCGCGCACGGTGGAAGTCGAGTGGGTGGAAGACATGAACAAGCGCGGCTTCGACGGCAAGAAACTGCTGGACACCGCACGCAGCCTGATCGAAAAACACAGCAAGACCACCAAGGCCTGATCCGGGCCTCCTGGTGCAAAGGGCTCCGAAAGGAGCCCTTTTTTTGGGAAGTGCTGAATAAGTCCTTGCGGATGGGCGGCAGCCGGATCGGGATGGGGTGCAAGGCGGATTTCGCAGGCAATAGCTGGCTATTGGCAAGAAATTCAACGCAGCAGACCGCCCGAGTCCGGCTGATCGCACGCCGCAGGGGGCTTGTTCAGCGCTTCCCCAGTTCAATTTACACTTGCCAGCATGTACCGCAGTCCGATCAAACATTGCAAAAACTGCGGCAACGCCGTGGTGTATCGGGTCCCCGACGACGGGGACGTGAAAGAGCGGGCCGTCTGCCCGGCCTGCGGCACCATCCACTACGAGAACCCGCTCAACGTGGTCGGCACCGTGCCCCACTGGAACGACCGGGTGCTGCTGTGCAAACGCAATATCGAACCGCGCTGGGGCAAGTGGACGCTGCCAGCCGGCTTCATGGAGCTGAACGAAACCACGGCCCAGGGGGCTGCCCGGGAAACCGATGAAGAAGCCGGTGCGCAGTTTGAAATGGAGCCGTTGTTCAGCCTGCTCAACGTCGAGCGCGTTGGCCAGGTTCACCTGTTTTACCGCGCCAGGCTGCTGAGCGACCAGTTCAAGCCCGGGCATGAAACCATCGAAGCCCGCCTGTTCACCGAGGCGGAGATCCCGTGGGAAGAGATCGCCTTCAAGACCGTGAAGACCACGCTGGAGTGTTATTTCGCCGACCGGCGCAAGGGCAGTTACGGCATGCATGTGCTCGACATCACCTAGGGCGTCACACGCGCCAGGCGTGCCTTAAACTTCCCTGCCGACTGCGCCTGGCGCAGCCGCATCTTTTCAGCCCCCTCTTTCACACTCCCCGGAATTTCATGTTCAAAAGCGCGTCTTTTTTCCGCATTGCCGATGACTTTGTTGTCCCGCCCCTCGAAGCGCTCGAGGAGGCCCTCCAGGCCACACGTTTTCTGCCCTGCGCCGCCACCCAGGCCGAATCGAGTGGCTGGGTCGCGCCCCGGGGCAACAAGAGCACCGCGCTGGTGGAAAACATCAACCGCCAGATCATTGTTCGGCTGTGCACCGAAAGGCGTCCGGTGCCGGCGTCGGCCATCAAGGCGGCGCTCGAGGAGCGCATCGAGAAATACAAACAGGAAACCGGTCGCGAACGGGTGGGCGCAAAAATCAAGAAGGAGTTCAAGGAAGAAGTCCTGGTGGACCTGATGCCGCGCGCCTTCACCAAACAATCGTCCACCACCTTGTGGCTGGATCCCGTCAACAAATTTATCGTGGTGGATTCCGGCAGCCTGACAGGCGCCGACAAGGTGGTGAGCTTTCTGGTTGAAGCCCTGAGCAGCATTCCCGGTGCCGCAGGCCTGAAGGCGCAGCCGGTGCAAACCAGCCAGTCCGCTGCCGCGTGCATGTCGCACTGGCTGTCCAGCCGCGAAGCCCCGGTCGGCTTCACGGTGGACCGCGATTGCGAACTCAAAATGCCCGATGACGAAAAATCGACGGTACGTTATTCACGCCACACGCTGGAAATAGACGAAGTGGCAGAACATATCGCAGCTGGCAAAGTGCCGACACAACTGGCGATGACGTGGAATGATCGGGTGTCTTTTGTGCTGAGCGATGCCGGACAGATCAAAAAACTCAAGCTGCTCGACGTGGTACTTGACGGCGTCGGCGACAGGGGCAAGGACGACGACGGTTTCGACACCGATGCAGCCATCCTGACCGGCGAGTTGTCGGCCATGATTCCGGACATTCTCGAAGCGCTGGGCGGTGAGTTGAACAGCGATGCAGCACCAGCCAGCCAAGCCTCCCAGCTGGCTGCCGCTGCATGAATCGAAGGCAAGATCCCGCAGCGCGCCCATGAAAAAAGCCGGTCAGCACATGCTGACCGGCTTTTTTTGTATGCGAAATGGTCGGTGTGAAAGGATTCGAACCTTCGACCCCTTGCACCCCATGCAAGTGCGCTACCAGGCTGCGCCACACACCGTCTCCAGCCTTCAATTATAACGTGCTTCGCGAGGCCTTCAGTAGGTGGAACTCAGCAGATCGCGGATTTCAAACAATTCGCGGCGCACCAGTTGCAGCCGCTGCTGCGCGGCGCTGCTGTCGGGCAAATGCGCGATGTCCAGAACGCTGTCCATCGCACTGTCCTCGAAATCCGCCGAGTCACCGAAGTCATCCAGGATGGAGTCGCCGCCCTCCATCACATCCACACCTTCAAGCATGACTTCGCCGTTGCGGCGCTTGTCACGTTCGGTCTGTACGATTTCCTGCAATTTGTTGCGCGCGCCGCTGATCGTGAAGCCCTGGTCGTAGAGCAAATCACGGATCCTGCGGATCATCAGCACCTCGTGGTGCTGGTAGTAGCGGCGGTTGCCACGCCTCTTCATCGGGCGCAACTGCGTGAACTCTTGCTCCCAATAACGGAGCACGTGAGGTTTGACACCACACAAATCGCTGACTTCACCGATGGTGAAATAACGTTTGGCGGGAATGGGAGGGAGAGTTTTCTCCAATTAAATCAATGCGCTAAGCGATAAAGCTACAAATTTACTCTAAGTCCAAACTTAGTGCAAATAGTTACAAACAGTTCTTTGAGATGTGTTGTTTAGGTCACATCCGGGTTCGTCCCGAGATACAAGGCAATTCCAGGCAGCAGCCGCTTGCGGCCCGCCAGGCAAGCCAGGCCGCTTACTCGCCCGGCACCATCAGGGCGGCGTCGCCGGCACCGGCGGGCTGGCCCTGAATATGCTCCTTGAGCTTGTGGCTGGCATGGAAGGTCACGACACGGCGCGCCTGGATGGGAATCGATTCACCGGTGCGGGGGTTGCGTCCGGGGCGCGGTGCCTTGGTGCGGATCTGAAAATTGCCGAACCCGGAAATCTTCACATCGTTGCCGTCGACCAGGCTGTCGGAAATCAGGTCGAAAAACGCGTCGATCATGTCCTTGGACTCGCGCTTGTTCAATCCGATCTGCTCAAACAGCAATTCAGCGAGATGGGCTTTGGTGAGTGCAGGACTTTCAAGACTTTCAACGGAAAATTCCACGCTGCACTCCTCGCTGATAACTGTTGTTGTTGAAAACCTCAGGCACGCAAACGTGCCTGCACCCGGGTCTGGAGACTGGCCAGCACGGCCTGGGTGACCGCTTCGATTTGTTCGTCGGTCAGTGTAGCGTCGCCGCCGCCCAGCACCAAGCGCACCGCCAGGCTTTTTTCGCCAAGCTGCATCGCCGTATTGCCGTGTTGTGGACGGTACACATCGAACAGCGTGGCGGACTTCAGCAGACCGCCGGTATCGGCGCCGTGGATGGCTGCCATCAGGGATGCGTGTGTCACCGCCTCGGCCACAATCACCGCGATATCGCGCTCCACCGGCTGCAGCTTGCTCACCGGCTGGAACACCGGCACAGGCCGCTGCAACAGTGCGTCCAGGTCGAGTTCGAACAGCATCGGCGCCTGCGCCAGCTCATAGGCCTGGCGCCATTGCGGATGCAACTCGCCGATGAACCCAATGCCCCGTCCGGCGATGCTCACGCTGGCGCAGCGCCCGGGATGCATGGCGGGATGGCTGGCTGGCGTGAACACCGGCTGCAGCGGCGCCAGCAGGGACTCCACATCACCCTTGAGGTCGAAAAAATCCACGCCCTTGTCGGTCAGGCTCCACTGCAGGCCCTCGCGCGGGCCGTAGGCCAGGCCGGCCACCCGCATCGGCTGGTCGAAACCGGCCACCGTGGTGTCGGTGTTGCGGCTGGACGGGTCGCGCAAAAACACCCGCCCCAGTTCAAACACATTGATACGCGCGGCCTTGCGGTCCAGGTTGAATTTGAGCACCTGCAGCAGCGATCCGATCAGCGACGAGCGCATCACGCTCATCTGGCTGGCAATCGGGTTCAACAGCCTGATCGGGTTGGGGTTGCCGGCGAGTTCGTGCTCCCAGCGCTCCTCGACAAAACTGAAATTGATGGTTTCCTGGTAACCCAGGCCGGCGAGCGCGCGGCGCACGGCAAACGCGCTGCGCTGCGACTCCGGACGAATGCGCGCGGTGATGGGCGCCAGCGGCGGTGTTGCCGGCAACTGCTGGTAGCCGACCAGACGCACCACTTCCTCGATCAGGTCTTCCTCAATCTGCAGGTCGAAGCGGTAGCTCGGCGGCGTGACCGTCAGCGTGCCTTCGCCCTCCGTCACCGGCAGGCCCAGGCGCCGCAGCGCATCGGCGCACTGCGCCTGGGTCAAGGGCATGCCGATGACCTTGACGGCTCGCGCCACCCGCAAGGTGACGGGAGCCGCCTCAGGCAGGTTGACGCGCACATCGTCGATCGGTCCACACGCGGTATCCGCCGTGCCACAAATTTCAAGAATCAGCTGCGTGATGCGTTCGATATGTTCGACCGTCTGGCCGGGATCCACACCGCGCTCGAAGCGATGGCCGGCATCGGTCGAGAAGTTGTAGCGGCGCGAACGCCCGGCAATCGCCTTGGGCCACCAGAAGGCCGCCTCGACATAGATGTTTTCCGTCGCATCCGATACAGCGGTCGCGTCGCCGCCCATGATGCCGGCCAATGATTCGACCTGGCTGGCATCGGCAATCACGCCCACTTTTTCATCGACCGTCACGGTGTTGCCGTTGAGCAGCTTGAGCGACTCGCCGGCCTTGCCCCAGCGCACATCGAGGCCGCCGTGAATCTTGTCGAGGTCGAAAATATGCGAGGGCCGACCGAGTTCAAACATCACATAGTTCGAAATATCCACCAGCGCGGTGACGCTGCGCTGACCGCAACGCGCCAGGCGATCCACCATCCAGGACGGCGTGGTGGCTCGCGTGTTGACCTTGCGCACGATGCGTCCGGAAAACCGGCCGCACAGATCCGGCGCGCTGATGCTCACGGGAAGCTTGTCTGTGCCCGACACCGCGGCCGGCGGGAAGGCCGGCGCTTTCAGGGGCGCACCGGTCAGGGCGGCGACTTCGCGGGCGACGCCGTACACGCTCAGGCAATGCGCCAGATTCGGCGTGAGCTTCAGCGTGAACAAGGTGTCATCGAGATTCAGGTGAACACGGATGTCCTCGCCAACCGGCGCGTCAGTGGCGAGCTCCAGCAGGCCACCATGGTCTTCGGACAGCTTGAGCTCGCGGGCCGAACACAACATGCCCTGGCTTTCCACGCCACGCAGCTTGCCGACCTTGATCAGGAAAGGCTTGCCATCGTCGCCCGGAGGCAATTCGGCCCCGACCAGCGCACAGGGCACCTTGATGCCGACACGTGCATTCGGTGCGCCGCAGACGATGTTGAGCAGGGCGCCCTGCCCCACATCCACCTGGCAGACACGCAAGCGGTCGGCGTCGGGGTGTTGCACCGCCTCACGGATTTCGCCGACGACAATTTTTGTGAAGGGCGGTGCCACCGGCCTGAGTTCTTCGACCTCCAGGCCGGCCATGGTCAGGGTCTCGGCCAGGGCCTCGGTGCTCAGCGGCGGGTTGCAGAATTCGCGCAACCAGGATTCGGGAAATTGCATGTTGGGATCAAGCCTGGTGGGTTACTGGAACTGCGACAGAAAACGCAGGTCGCCGTCGAAGAACAGCCGCAAGTCGTTGACGCCGTACCGCAGCATGGTCAGCCGGTCCGGCCCCATGCCGAAAGCAAAGCCGATGTAGTGTTCGGGGTCCAGGCCCATGTTGCGCACCACGTTCGGGTGCACCTGGCCGGAGCCAGCCACTTCCAGCCAGCGGCCGGCCAGCGGACCGGTCTGGAACTGGATGTCGATCTCGGCGCTGGGCTCGGTGAAGGGGAAAAAGCTGGGGCGGAAGCGCAGCACCAGGTCGTCGCTTTCGAAAAACGTCCGGCAGAAGTCGGTGAACACCACCTTCAGGTCCTTGAAACTCACGTTCTCGCCTATCCACAGGCCTTCGCACTGGTGGAACATCGGGGAATGGGTGGCGTCGCTGTCAACGCGGTAGGTACGGCCCGGCGCGATCACGCGAATCTCGGGCATGACACCACCCGCATCCATCAGCGCGCGATGCTTCTTGACATGCTGCACCGCGTAGCGGATCTGCATCGGGCTGGTGTGGGTGCGCAGCAGGTTGGGGGCGGTCTCGGTGCCGCCCTCGACATAAAAGGTGTCGTGCATGGAACGCGCCGGATGGTCCTCGGGCGTGTTCAGCGCGGTGAAGTTGAACCAGTCGGTCTCGATCTCGGGGCCTTGTGCGACATCAAAACCCATGGAGCCGAAAATCGCCTCGATGCGTTCCAGCGTCAGCGAGACCGGATGCAGGGCGCCCTGGGGGCGCTGGCGGCCTGGCAGGCTCACGTCGAGCGCCTCGGCCTTGAGCTGCAGCTCGAGTTCAGCGTCGGCCAGCGCCTGCCGGCGCGCGGTCAGCGCGGCCTCGATGGCCTGCTTGGCCAGGTTGATGGCGGCGCCGCGGGATTTCTTCTCCTCCACCGGCAGGGCCGCCAGGCCTTTCATCAACTCGGTGATGCGCCCGGCCTTGCCCAGGAACTGGGCCTTCGCGTTTTCCAGGTCGGCCGGGGTGACGGCTTGCGCAAAACCGGCTTTTGCTGAATCCACCAGGGCATCGAGTTCGTTCATAAATTTCTTGTCAGTAGCGGATCCACCGGCCTGCGGCTTTGACGCGCAGCCCGGTCAAAGAAAAAGGGCCAGAGCCTTTTCAAGCTCCAGCCCTTGTCTTTTGTGCGTAGCCAGCTATCAAATCAATAGCTGGCCACCCCTCAAAATCAAGCAGCCAGCTTGGCTTTGACCTGATCCACGATCGCACCGAAAGCGGCGCTGTCATGAATGGCCATGTCCGAGAGCACCTTGCGGTCGATCTCGATACCGGCTTTTTTCAGGCCGTTGGCGAACTGGCTGTAGGTCATGCCGAACGAACGGCTGGCGGCGTTGATACGCGCGATCCAGAGGCGGCGGAACACACGCTTTTTGGTGCGGCGGTCACGGTAGGCATATTGCCCGGCCTTCATCACCGCTTCTTTGGCGATCCTGAAGACATTGCCGCGGCGACCGCGGAAACCTTTTGCAAGGGCGAGAACTTTTTTGTGGCGGGCGCGAGCCGTTACACCACGTTTGACGCGAGGCATGTGAGTACTCCTTGTTCGTCGTTAATTAAATGCCCATGCCCGGCAGCATTTGCGCCATGTGACCCATGTTGGTCTCATGAACAGCAACTGCACCACGCAGGTGACGTTTGTTTTTGGTGGTCTTCTTGGTCAGGATGTGACGCTTGAAGGCTTGGCCGCGCTTGACGGTGCCACCAGGACGAACGCGGAAACGCTTTTTGGCGCCGCTTTTGGTCTTCATTTTGGGCATTGAATGCTCCTTTTCATTTGTGCTCGTGAGGCGCTGCGAACCTTCCGCAGACTTGATGGCCCCGAGCCACTTGTGTGGCGAGTTTTTAGCTCTTCCACTTGTCGTGGCGAGTTTGACGTCGCCACCTTTGGAAAGCAGTGTGACCTGCCTTCGCGGGAGATGTTTTCGCATCCCCCTGAAGAACCTGCCGGTAACCACACCTGCAGGCTCGAATTCCTTCTTGCGACAGCGCCTTCAGGCGTTGGTCGATGCAGCCGGTGCCGCTTCCGCGGGCGCCGCTGCAGGCTTGGCAGCCACCTTCTTCTTGCCCGGCGCGATCATCATGACCATCTGCCGGCCTTCGAGCTTGGGAAACTGCTCCACCACAATCAAATCAGCCAGTTCGTCACGGATACGCGCCAGCAGGGCCAGGCCCAGTTCCTGGTGCGTGATCTCGCGACCGCGAAAACGCAAGGTGATCTTGCATTTGTCGCCCTCTTCCAAAAAGCGCTTGATGTTGCGCAATTTGATGTTGTAGTCACCATCGTCGGTACCGGGCCGGAACTTGATTTCCTTGACCTCGAT